>NZ_QLTL01000003.1:58256-206905 GCF_003269045.1 Pseudomonas sp. URMO17WK12:I7
ACCACGGACTCATAGCTCAGCTGGATAGAGTACTCGGCTACGAACCGAGCGGTCGCAGGTTCGAATCCTGCTGAGTCCGCCATACAGTCAAGAAGCCCGCTCAATTGAGCGGGCTTTTTGTTTTCTGTTTCACTGCGTTGTCAGTGATGCCTACTAGACTGCACAGAAACCAGCCCGACAGACTTTTGCGCGGCGCATGTGTTTTTAATTGCGCGCCTGCCGTCGCACTGATGGCTTCGAGCGTTGTCACAGCTTTATCACGCAAACGATTGTTCTGGCCAAAATTTTAAGCGATCTGGCAGCTAAGGCAGTGTATGATTGCGCCCGTCAGCCCCGCCGGGGCTTGTGGAAAACCACCATGGACTTACCCAGTAGTTACTCCCTAACAAGATTCATACAGCTAGATCTGACTGATTGATTCTCCCGGCGTGCTCCGCTGCTGGGAGTGGAGTTCGCCTATGACTGAAGTAGAAGTAAAGAAAGCTCAAGAGAGCCTGCAGGATCGCCTGGCCCAGGTGGTCGAACTGTTGCAGCGCCAACGCGTGGTAGAAGACCTGACTCATCGTCAGGAAGGTCAGCACAATGACCTGGTGGAAAACCTCGTCCACCGTCAGAATCTGGTCGAGTTGCAACGCAAGCTCGACGATCTGCACCCGGCAGACATCGCCTACATCCTCGAAGCCTTGCCTCTGCAGGACCGCCTGACGGTCTGGCAGCTGGTGCGCTCGGATCGCGATGGCGACATCCTCCTCGAAGTTTCCGACTCTGTTCGTCAATCGCTGATCGCCGACATGGACGATCACGAGATCCTGGCTGCGGCCAAGGAAATGGACGCCGACGAACTGGCTGACCTGGCGCCAGAGCTGCCGCGTGACGTGGTTCACGAGCTGATGGAAAGCCTCGATGCCCAGCAGCGCGAGCGTGTGCGCTCGGCACTGAGCTACGACGAAGAGCAGGTCGGTGCGCTGATGGACTTCGAGATGGTCACCATCCGCGAAGACGTCAGCCTGGAAGTGGTGCTGCGTTACCTGCGCCGCCTGAAAGAGCTGCCCAACCACACCGACAAACTGTTCGTGGTCGACTATGAAGGCATCCTCAAGGGCGTGCTGCCGATCAAGCGCCTGCTGGTCAACGACCCAGAGAAGAAAGTGGCGGAGGTCATGGCAACCGACCCCGTGTCTTTCCACCCTGAGGAAGATGCCTACGACGCCGCCCAGGCCTTCGAGCGTTATGACCTGGTTTCGGCACCTGTGGTGGACAAAAGTGATCGCCTGATCGGCCGTCTGACCATCGACGAAATGGTCGACCTGATTCGCGAGGAGAGCGAAAGCGAAGTCCTCAACATGGCGGGTCTGCGTGAGGAGGAAGATATCTTCGCCTCGGTCTGGCGCTCTCTGCGCAACCGCTGGGCGTGGCTGGCGATCAACCTGATTACCGCCTTCGTCGCCTCGCGGGTGATCGGCCTGTTCGAAGGTTCGATCGAGAAACTGGTGGCGCTGGCTGCGCTGATGCCCATCGTTGCCGGTATTGGCGGCAACTCGGGTAACCAGACCATTACCATGATCGTCCGTGCCATGGCGCTGGACCAGGTATCGCCTGGCAATACCAGCCGGCTGATGCGCAAGGAGCTGGCGGTAGGGCTGCTCAATGGCCTGATCTGGGGTGGGGTGATTGGTGCGGTGGCGTTCTGGCTGTATGGCAGCTGGTCACTGGGCGTGGTAATGACTGCGGCGATGACCTTGAACCTGTTGCTGGCGGCGTTGATGGGCGTACTCATCCCGATGACCCTGACGCGCCTGGGGCGCGACCCGGCAATGGGGTCAAGCGTGATGATCACTGCCGTGACCGACAGCGGCGGCTTCTTCATCTTCCTGGGCCTGGCAACGCTCTTCCTGCTCTGAGGGGTTGACGTTGGCGGGAGTGGTGGGGGAGCCGCGCTAAAGACCCGACAAAGCACAACGAAAAAAGCCAGCTTGCGCTGGCTTTTTCGTGTCTGCTTGCTGCCGGCCTCAGGAGGCGTCGGCGGCCATTTCCACATCGTGAGCGATGAGGGCCACCAGTGCATTCTGCTGGCGGTGAGACAGCTGGCGGAAACGTTGCAGGAGCTCACGCTCGTGCAGCGACAGCTCCGGGCTGTCCAGGCGCATGCTCAGCTCGTCGCCCAGCGCGCCTTCCTGGATAAGGCTCTGCTCCAGGCGCGCGATGATTTCGGAGTTCATGCTGCGGTGATGGTTGCGCGCTACCTCGGCAATGCGCTCACGCATCCCGTCTGGCAGGCGGACGACGAACTTGTCAGCGGTGCGGCTCGAATAAATAGCCTGTTTCATTGGGCGCATATAAATTGACCGGATTTACTGGTTCAGGGGAAGCGGTTCTCAAATTGGCCGCACGGGGTGGAAGTACGACCGTGGCGACGACAAAATGTTCAACCGTCATGGAAATTTGGATGGTCATCTTGCCTCATGGTCGCCGTTTCCTTGGCGTCAATTCTGTGACAAATAGTGAGCTGGATAAAGGCTTTTTGCCAGTACCAATTATCAGAAATGAGCACTGGTTTGAAAAGTTTTTCATTATCCAACCCGCTTTACCGTCAGCCTTTTGCCGTCAAAAACCTGTAAAACGCAGCAAAAGTTGCAGAAAACACCTAGAATGCGCGGGTTTCCTTCCATAGAGCATAGTGGCTATGCAACATGACGCAAGCGCCCGAGATGGAGCCTCAGGCCGCCTGATATTTCTGGTAGGACCATCGGGTTCGGGAAAAGATTCCCTGATCAATGCTTCTCGTGCGCATTTGTCTGCCGCTGGGGTAGAAATTGCCCGTCGAGTCATCACGCGCTCGGCCGAGGCCAAGGGTGAAGAGGCCCACGGCGTGAGCGCGGAACGCTTCGCGCAGCTGCGCGAGGCAGGCGCATTCGCCATGCACTGGCAGGCCAATGGCTTGGAGTACGGGATTCCGGCCCAGGTGGATCAGTGGTTGGCGCAAGGGCGCTCGGTGCTGGTCAATGGCTCGCGGGCCTATCTGCCCGCCGCGCGGGAGCGATACCCGAATCTGCTGGCTGTGTGCCTCGACGTGCAACCCGAGGTGCTGCGTGAACGCTTGCTCGCCCGCGGGCGGGAAACCCCAGAACAGGTCGACCAGCGCCTGGCGCGCAATGCCCGGCTTCAACTGGAGGCTGCGCCTTCGGTCCACACGCTCGACAATTCAGGTGATCTGGCTGCGGCGGTTACTGCCCTGTTCGAACTGCTGCGTCAGGAAAAGTTGGTTGCCTGATCGCTCCCAGAAAAAACCTACGTGCAAAAAGCCCGATTCAGGCATGACAAACGGTGGCGCGCTGGTTAACATGCTCGCCGTCGCGCTAATGCAGCATTCAGCTCAGCAAAATCGCCGACGGGTTTCAGTCCCTGTAGTTTAATGGATAGAACGGGGTCCTCCTAAGACTCTGGTGCAGGTTCGATTCCTGCCGGGGACGCCATCCACGCTAAATCCCTCCCTCTGCCCCTCGTTTCCTCTGCACAAGGCCGACGTGCGCTGCGCGCCGGAACCTGAGCTCGCTGTCAATTTATCGAGGGTCGAAGGATGCATGCCGCCACCTGCTTCAAGGCCAGCAAGGCGCTGCCTGTTGCCATTCAATTGCTGCTCAGCCCGCTACGGCCCGCCGCCGTAAGGGGGAAGCCATGAGCGCCATACTGGAACTGCTTGCCCGGCCACTGCTGCCCGGCCAGCGCAACTTGCCCCTGCTGGTCGAGGCGCCCCACGCCGGCCTGGACCTCAACGAGGCGCTGGAGCCGATTCGCGAGTTGGTCGACCGCCACTTGCTCGATGCCGGTGGCATCCTTTTTCGCGGCTTCGACGTGGGTGGCGCCGAGGCCTTCCGCAGTTTCGCCGGCGGCTTCGGCCACGCGTTGCTGAATTACGAGTTCGGCTCTACCCCGCGCAGCAACGTCACCCAAGGTGTATACACCTCCACCGAGTACCCTCCGCACCAGAAAATCCCGCTGCACAACGAGCAGGCCTACACCCGCGAATGGCCGATGAAGATCTGGTTCTACAGCATGATCGCTGCCCAGAGCGGAGGGGAAACGCCAATCGCTGATAGCCGCGAAGTGTTCCGCCGTATCGACCGGCGCATTCACGAACGTTTCAATCGCCATGGGCTGATGTACGTGCGCAACTTCGGCAATGGCCTGGACGTGCCTTGGGAGCAGGTATTCAACAGCGACGACCCGGCGGTGGTGGAGGCCTACTGCCAACGCCATGCGATCACCTGCGACTGGAAGGATGACGGTGAACTGCGCACCCGCCAGATCTGCCAGGCAGTGGCCCGCCACCCACGTACCGGTGAGGATGTGTGGTTCAACCAGGCGCACCTGTTCCATGTGTCCAACCTGCCGCCCGAAGTGCGTGAGAGCCTGCTGGAAATCGTCGACGAGCAAGACCTGCCACGCAACGTCTATTACGGCGACGGTTCAGCCATCGAAGACTCGATCCTCGACGAAGTGCGCGGTGTGCTGGATGAGTGCACCATCGCCTTCCCGTGGCAGGAGGGCGATGTGCTGATGCTCGATAACATGCTCGCCGCCCATGCCCGCAGCACCTTCACCGGCAAGCGCAAGGTCATCGTGGCCATGGCCGAGGGGCACGGCGCGGGCTGAGCCGCGCAAGCAGTGCAGCGACTGCCGGCACGTCTTCGGGCGCACCGGCGCGCGGTTGCCAAAGGGGCGCCACAGGTTTTGCCAACAGCGCCTAAATGCAAGCCGGAACCATTCGTTCAACAGGTATCGCGGAGCCCAGGGCGGCTCCCATCACCGGTTCGGACGACCTATGAGCACCCTCGATCAATCCCTGAAGCTGGCGCGCCGCTTCATTGAACTGCCGCTGGAAAAACGCCGTGTCTTCTTCGCCGCCCTGCGCGACGAGCAGGTCGATTTCACCCGCTATCCCATCCCCGACTGCAGCGGTGTCGCCGGCCGCGACCAGCTCTCCTATGCCCAGCAGCGCATGTGGTTCCTCTGGCAACTTGAGCCGGGCAGCGCTGCCTACAACCTGCCAGGGGCCGTACGCCTGCTCGGCAGCCTGAATCATCAGGCGCTGGAATTGGCCTTTGCCGATCTGGTGCAGCGCCATGAGTGCCTGCGTACCACTTTTGAGGAAGTCGACGGGCAGGCCTTGCAGCATGTCGGTGACGGTGCGCAGGTGCAGGTTCGCCATGTCGACCTGACCGCCCTGGATGCGGACCAGCGCCTGCAGCGCACCCGGGAAGAAGTCGCCTGCGAAGCAGGCCTGCCGTTCGACCTGCAGCAGGGCCCGCTGCTGCGCGTAGCGTTGCTGCACCTGGCGGCGGATGAGCATGTGCTGCTGCTGACCATGCATCACATCATTGCCGACGGTTGGTCGATGAACATCCTCATCGAAGAGTTCATGCGCTGCCTGGACGCCCGTAGCGCTGGGCGCCAGGCCCAATTGCCGGGGCTGGCCGTGCACTACCGCGACTACGCCCTGTGGCAGCGCAGCTGGATGGAAGCCGGCGAGCAGGCGCGGCAGCTCGACTACTGGCGGGCGCAGCTGGGCGAGGAGCATGAGCCACTGGAATTGCCCACCGACCGGCCACGCCCGGCACAGCCGAGCCACGCCGGCGCGCGCCTGGAGTTCGCTATCGACGCCGAGCTGCGCAATGGCCTGAAGACGCTGGCCCAGCGCCAGGGCGTGACCTTGTTCGTGGTGCTGCTGGCGGCCTTCAAGACCTTGCTGTACCGCTACAGCGGGCAGGGCGATATCCGCGTCGGCGGCCTGATTGCCAACCGCAACCGCGGTGAGGTCGAGGGGCTGATCGGCTTCTTCGTCAATACCCAAGTGCTGCGCAGCCAGCTCGATGGCCGCCAGACCTTCGCGCAGCTGTTGCAAGCTCTGCGTCAGACCGCCCTGGGCGCGCAAGCCCACCAGGAGCTGCCGTTCGATGCGCTGCTGGAGGCGCTGCAGCCCAGCCGCAGCCAAAGCCACAACGCGTTGTTCCAGGTCATGTACAACCATCAGCCGCTGGTCACCGACATCCAGGGCATGCGCCTGGGCTGCGGCCTGCAGCTGGCGCATCTTGACGCCGAACAGAGCGTGGCTGGTGCCCGCAGCCATGCCGCCGCCAGTGACCTGATGCTGGAAACCCGCGAGGAAGGCGAACGCTTGCTGGCCGCCTTCACCTACGCCACCGACCTGTTCGATGCCGCCACCGTCGAGCGCATGGCCGGCCATTGGCGCAACCTGCTGCACAGCGTGCTCGCTGACCCGCAATGCCGACTCGGCGAGCTGCAATTGCTCGATGTTGCAGAGTCTCGCCAATTGCAGCATTGGGCGCTGCGTGCACCCGCTCCGCAGGCATCGGCAATGGCCCATCAGCGCTTCCAGGCACAGGCAGCGCGCACGCCCGAGGCGGTGGCCCTGGTGCTGGCCGGCGAAGGGCAGGGCGCCAGCCTGAGCTACGCCGAGCTGGAGCGCAGCAGCAACCGCCTGGCCCAACGCCTGATGCAGTCGGGGGTCGGCCCAGAGACCCTGGTTGGTGTAGCGCTGGAGCGTTCGCTGGACATGGGGGTTGCACTGTTGGCGGTACTGAAGGCCGGTGGCGCTTATGTGCCGCTGGACCCGCAAGCACCCAGCGAGCGTATTGCCCAAGTGTTCGCCGACAGCGGCCTGCGCTGGCTGCTCACTCAATCGAACGTGCTCGGCCAGCTGCCAGAGGCCGACGGCATCGAGGTCGTGTGCCTGGATCAGGCGCAGGGTGAGCTTGCCGAGCAGCCTGAGCATGCCCCACCGGTATCGCTGCAGCCCGGCAACCTGGCCTACGTGATCTACACCTCCGGCTCCACCGGCCGCCCCAAAGGCGTCGCCATCAGCCATGGCGCGCTGGCCGAGTTCTGCGAACTGGCAAGCGACTATTCGCGCCTGGCCGCGGAAGATCGTGTGCTGCAGTTCGCCACCTGCAGCTTCGACGGCTTCGTCGAGCAGTTCTACCCTCCGCTGTGCGTCGGCGCCCGCGTGGTGCTGCGCGACAGCCGCCTGTGGGACAGCGCCAGCTTCCTGCAGGCGCTGCAGCAGCACGGCATCACTGTCGCCGACCTGCCGGCGGCCTACTGGCACATGCTGGTGCAGGACTTCGCCCGCGCTACGCCACAGTCGTTTGCCGGACTGCGCCAGGTGCATGTCGGTGGCGAAGCCATGGCGGTCGATGGCCTCGACCTGTGGCGCCGCGCCGGCCTTGGCGGGGTGCGCTTGCTCAACACTTATGGCCCGACCGAGGCCACGGTGGTGTCAAGCATCCATGACTGCACGGCGCTGGCATCGCAGGATGTGTCCTGGCGCGGTATCCCCATTGGCCAGGGCCTGGCCGGCCGGCGCCTGTGCATCCTCGACGGCGAGATGCAGCCTGTGCCAGCGGGTGCCATCGGCGAGCTGTACATCGGTGGGCCCGGCTTGGCACGCGGTTATCACGGCCAGCCCGCGCTCAGCGCCGAACGCTTCCTGCCCGATCCGGAGGTGCCCGGTGAGCGCCTGTACCGCACCGGTGACCGCGCCCGCTTCGATGCCAGCGGTGCCATCGAGTACATCGGCCGAGTCGACCACCAGGTGAAGGTGCGCGGTTTCCGTATCGAGCTTGGCGAAATCGAGATGCGCCTGCAGCAATGCCCAGGTGTGCGCGAGGCGGCGGTGCTGGCCCTGGACATGGCCGGCGGGCGGCAGCTGGTGGCTTATGTGGTCACCCACGCCGATGGCGCCAGTGACGAAGCGCAGCGCCGGGCGATCCGCGAGAGCCTGCGCGCGACGCTGCCGGACTACATGGTCCCTTCGCACCTGGTGCTGTTGAACAACCTGCCGCTGACCCCCAGCGGCAAGCTTGACCGCAAGGCCTTGCCCGCGCCCGACCCGAGCCAGTTGCAGGCCAGCTTCCGCGCGCCGGTCAGCGAGCAGGAGCAACAGCTGGCGGCGATCTGGATGGAAGTCCTGCAGGTGCCCCGCGTCGGTCTCGACGACAGCTTCTTCGACCTTGGCGGGCACTCGCTGCTGGCGGCCCAGGTCATCGCCCGGATCAAGTCCGAGCTGGGTGTCGCGCTGCCCATGCGCAGCCTGTTCGAGCGCCCGCACCTGGCCGCCCTGGCTGAAGAGCTGCAGGCCCTCGGCGGCACCGCTGACGAGGACTGGGCCGACATGGAAGCGTTCATGAATTCACTGGAGGAGGTTTGAGCATGACCCGCAACACTACGCTGCGTATCGCCGAGAAGTTCATCGGGTTGCCGCTCGAACAACGCCGTCAGTTCCTCGCCAAGCTGCGCCAGGATGGCAAGGATTTCGGCCTGCTGCCGATCCCGGTCAGCCGCCATGGCCTTGAGGCGATTCCGCTGTCCTACGCCCAGCAGCGGCTGCTGTTCCTCTGGCAGCTCGACCCGCAGAGCGCCGCCTACAACATGGCCGCCGGGCTGCGCCTGCGCGGTGGCCTGGACGAAAGCCGCTTGCAGGGCGCCTTCGACGCCCTGATCGAGCGCCACGAAGCGCTGCGCACGGTGTTCCAGGTCGACGGCGAACAGCCGCTGCAACGGGTGCTGGCGGCGGCGCCTATGGCCCTGCAGCGTATCGACCTCGGCACGGCTGACGAGGCCGAGCTGGCGCGCCTGGTAGAGGATGAAGTGGCTCGCCCGTTCGACCTGCTCAATGGCCCGCTGCTGCGCGCCAGCCTGTTCCGCCTGGGGCAGGATGAACACGTGCTGGTGGTGTGCATGCACCACATCGTTTCCGATGGCTGGTCGATGGACGTGATGGTCCGCGAGTTCGTCCAGTGCTATCAGGCTGGCCCCCAAAGCCTGCCGGCGCTGCCGCTGCAGTATGCCGACTATGCCGTGTGGCAGCGCCGCTGGCTGGAGGCTGGTGAGGGCGAGCGCCAGTTGCAGCACTGGCGCGAGCAGTTGGGTGAAGAACACCACCTGCTCGACGTGGCTGCGGACTTCCCGCGCCCGCCCGTGCAGAGCCTGCAGGGCGAGACCCTGAAATTCGACTTCGGCGGGCCGCTGTCGCAGCGCCTGCGCGATACCGCCCGGGCCCAGGGCGTGACCCTGTTCATGCTGATGCTGACCGGCTACGCGCTGTTCCTCTCGCGCCATTGCGGCCAGCGCGACATCCGCATCGGTGTGCCCAACGCCAACCGCGGGCGCGAAGAGGTGGAAGGCCTGATCGGCTTCTTCGTCAACACCCAAGTGCTGCGCTGCGTGGTCGATGAGCGCCTGTCGCTGGGTGAGCTGCTGGTGCAGGTGCGCGAGGCAACCTTCGCCGCCCAGGCCAATCAGGAGTTGCCGTTCGAGCAGCTGGTGGAGGTGCTGGCGCCGGAGCGCAGCCTTGGCCACAACCCGCTGTTCCAGGCCAAGTTCAACCAGAACGTCGGCGTGCAGAAGCAGACCGCGCTGCAACTGCCGGGGCTGGCCGTCAGCGAGTATGCGCTGCGCAAGGAAGGTACCCACTTCGACCTCGCCCTGGACGTCACCGATGATGGCAGCCTTGTGCATGGCGAGATGACTTACGCCAGCGATCTCTATCAGCGCACCACCATCGAAGGCTTCATCGTCGCGTTGCGTGAACTGTTCGAGACGTTGCTGGCCGCACCAGAGGCGCCGCTGCATACCCTGGTCAAGGCGCCTGCCCCAGAGGTGGCCAGCCCGCGCGCGCAACCGGCTCTGGTCCTGCAGCGCTGGGATGAACAGGTGCGCCGTCAGCCCGATGGCATTGCTGCGGTCTGTGCAGGGCAGCGGCTTGGCCATGCCGAACTGGACAAGCAGGCCAATCGCCTGGCCCATCACCTGCGCGACCTGGGCGTCGCTGCGGGTGCGCCGGTTGCGGTGCTGATGGAGCGCTCGCTGGACTGGCTGGTGTGCCTGTTGGGCATTCTCAAGGCGGGCGGCGTCTACATGCCGCTGGACATCAAGGCGCCGACCGAACGCCTGCAAGGCATGCTGCAGCGCAGCGGCGCGTCAGTGCTGCTGTGCGATTCTGCCGAGACTCGCCAAGAGGCCTTGGCATCCTCAGGCTGCCAGGTACAACCTTACACCCCGCAATGCTGGGCTTCGCTGACGGGCAATGTGCCACACGCCGCGATACTGGCGACTGCACCGGCCTATGTGATCCACACCTCCGGCTCCACCGGTCAACCGAAGGGGGTGGTGGTCAGCCATGGCGCGTTGGCCAGCTATGTCGATGGGCTGCTGCAACGTCTGGATCTGGCCGCGGACGTGAGCATGGCGCTGGTTTCCACCATTGCTGCCGACCTTGGTCATACGGTGCTGTTCGGCGCCCTGTGCTCCGGGCGCACCCTGCATGTGCTGCCGGAGGCACTGGGCTTTGATCCCGATGCCTTCGCCGCTTATATGGCCGAACAGCGCATTGGTGTGCTGAAGATCGTCCCCAGCCACCTCAATGGCCTGCTGCAGGCGGCCAACGCGGCAGAGGTGCTGCCCGGGCATGCCTTGATCGTCGGCGGTGAGGCCTGCTCACCCGCGCTGTACCAGAAAGTGCGCGAGCTCAAGCCGGGCTGCCGCTTCATCAACCACTACGGCCCCAGCGAAACCACGGTCGGTGTGCTGACCCACGAGCTGCAGGGTGAAGCGCCGCACGCGATACCGTTGGGCGCAGCGCTGCCGGGTGCCAGCGTGCGGGTGCTGGACGATGTGCTCAACGTGCTGCCCGCGCGTGTTGCTGGCGAACTGTACATTGGCGGCGACAGCCTGGCGCAAGGCTACCTGGGCCAGGCGGCGCTGACCGCCGAACGTTTCGTACCCGACCCGTTTGGTGCGCCGGGCACGCGCCTGTACCGCAGCGGTGACCGTGTGCATCGCGACAACGCAGGCTTGCTGCACTTCCTCGGTCGTGCCGACGACCAGGTGAAGATCCGCGGTTATCGTGTCGAGCCAGGGGAAGTCGGCCGCGTGCTGCGTGGCCTGGCAGGGGTGCATGACGCCGTGGTACTGGCGGTTGCGCAAGGGGATGATCCGGCTCAGTTGCAACTGGTCGGCTGGTGCGTGCCGGGCAACCCCGCGCTAAGCGTCGAGGCCCTGCGCGAGCAGTTGCAGGCGTTGCTGCCGGACTATCTGGTACCGGCTCATCTAGTGTTGCTGGAACGCCTGCCGCTGACCGCCAACGGCAAGCTGGACCGCCGCGCATTGCCGCAGCCGCAGGTGCAACTCAAGCGTCATGTTGCTGCCAGTACAGCGCTGGAGGAGCAACTGCTGGCCATCTGGCAAGCGGTGCTCAAGCGTGAAGATATCGGCGTCGAAGACAACTTCTTCGAGCTTGGTGGCGACTCCATTCTCAGCCTGCAGATCATCGCCCGGGCCAAGCGCCAGGGGATCAAGCTCAGCCCGCGCCAGCTGTTCGAGAGGCAGACCATCGCCCAGCTGGCCCTGGTTGCCAAAGTGACTGCTGCAGTGGCCAAGCCCGCTGCTGTTGCCCAGGTCAGCGGCAGCATGCCGCTGCTGCCGGTGCAGGCACGCTTCTTCGAACTGGCCCTGACTCAGCCCGGGCATTACAACCAGGCGGTGATGCTGCAACCGCGCCAGGCGTTGACGGCGAACATCGTCGAGCAGGCGCTGACGCTGCTGGTCAACCAGCACGACGCACTGCGCCTGGCCTTCAGCAATCTGCAAGGCAGCTGGCGTGCCGAGTACCGTGCAGGCGTGCCAGGCGGACTGCTTTGGCATCGTCAGGCGACCGATGCTGAGCAACTGCAGGCAATCGCCGAAGAGGCGCAGGGCAGCCTTGACCTTGCTCACGGGCCGTTGCTGCGCGCAGTGCTGTGCGACCTTGCCGAAGGTGGGCAGCGCCTGTTGCTGGTGATTCATCACCTGGTGGTCGACGGTGTGTCCTGGCGCGTGCTGCTGGAAGACCTGGAGCAGGCCTGCGTTGCCCTGCTGGCCGGGCGCGCGCCCGCGCAGGCGGAGAAGGGCACGGCATTCAAGGCCTGGGCCGAACGCCTGGTGGGCTGGGCGCAGGAGCCTGCCCGCGAGGCAGAGCTGGCTTACTGGCAAGCGACCCTCACGGGGCACAGCGGCGACCTGCCGGCTGCACGCCGCGATGTCAGCCTGCAGGTACGCCATGCACGCACCGTGCGCTGCCGGCTGGCTGCCGACATTACCCAGAGCCTGCTGCAGCAGGCGCCGGCAGCCTATCGCACACAGGTCAACGACCTGCTGCTCACGGCTTTGGCGCGGGTGCTGTGCCGTTGGACCGGGCAGGGCAGTGCGCTGGTCCAGCTGGAAGGCCATGGCCGTGAGGATCTGTTCGAAGGCGTGGACCTGAGCCGCACGGTGGGTTGGTTCACCAGCCTGTTCCCGGTGGCGCTGACCCCGGCCGACGGCCTGGCTGGCTCGCTCAAGGCCATCAAGGAGCAGTTGCGTGGCGTGCCCGGGCGCGGGGTCGGTCATGGCGTGCTGCGTTACCTTGGCAGCCCGGCGCAACAGGCGGCGCTGCAAGCGTTGCCGCAAGCGCGGGTGACGTTCAACTACCTCGGCCAGTTCGACCAGGGCTTCGGTGAAGACCGGCTGTTCGCACCCGCCATGGAAAGCGTGGGCGCCACCCAGGCCGCCGACGCGCCGCTGGGCAACTGGCTGAGCGTCAACGGCCAGGTATTGGGCGGCGAACTGGAGCTGGGCTTCACCTTCAGCCAGGCGATGTTCGACGAACCGGTGATCGCCAAGCTGGCCGACGACTACGCACAAGAACTGGCCGCGCTGGTCGCCCATTGCCTCGACAGCCAGGCCGGCGGCGCTACCCCGGCCGACTTCCCGCTGGCAGGTCTGACCCAGGCGCAGCTGGATGCGCTGCCCGTCGACCTGCGCCAGGTCGAGAACATCTACCCACTGGCACCGATGCAGGAAGGCATGCTGTTCCACAGCCTGTACGACGGCCAGGCCAGCAGTTACGTCAACCGCCTGCGCCTGAACCTCGACGACCTCGACCCTGAGCGTTTCATCCAAGCCTGGCAGCTGGCGCTGGACCAGCATGAGTCGCTGCGCGCCGGGTTTGTCTGGGAACAGGGCCTGGAAGCGCCACGCCAGGTGGTATTGCGCCATGTCGAGCTGCCAGTCGAGCGCTTCGACTGGTCAGGCGAGGCCGATATCGACGCCCGCCTCGAAGCGCTGGCACAGGCCGAGCAGGCACGCGCCTTCGACCTTGGCCAGGCGCCGCTGCTGCGCCTGGTGCTGGTGCGCACCGGGCCCCAGCGCCATCACCTGATCTACAGCAGCCACCACATTCTCATGGACGGCTGGAGCAATTCGTTGCTGTTCGCCGCCGTGATGCAGGCCTACTCGGGGCAGCCTGCCGCGCTGACGCAGGCCACCCGCAGCGATTACCTCGGCTGGCTGCAGCAGCAGGACCGCGCTGGCGCCGATGCGTTCTGGAAAGCCCAGCTGCTCGACCTCGACGGGCCGTCGCTGCTTGGCGCTACCCGCGATGCCAGCCAGTCCGGGCAGAGCGCGGTGGTGCTGGAACTGGGCGAGGCACTGAGCCAGGCCCTGAAGCACTTTGCGCAGGCCCAGCAAGTCACCCTCAACAGCGTGCTGCAGGCTGCCTGGGCGCTGCTGTTGCAGCGTCGCACCGGTCAACGTCGGCCTTGCTTCGGTGCCACCGTGTCCGGGCGCCCGGCGGAATTGCCAGGTATCGAGCAGCAGCTGGGCCTGTTCATCAACACCCTGCCGGTGGCCGCCGAGCCACAAGGGCAGATGGCGGTGGGCGACTGGGTGCGTGAGGTGCAGGCGCTCAACCTGCGCTTGCGCGAGTATGAATACCTGCCGCTGTATGCCATCCAGGCGGCGGCCGGGCGCAATGGCGAGGCATTGTTCGACAGCCTGCTGGTGTTCGAGAACTATCCGCTGGCCCAGAGCCTGTCGGACAGCAGTGCCGGGCTGCGTCTGTCCGGCCTGGATTATCAGGAATACAGCGGCTACCCGCTGACCCTGATTGCCGAAGCACGCGAACAGATGCAACTGACCTTCGCCTACCAGCGCCAGGTCTTCGGCCATGAGCAGGTGCAGCAAATAGCGGCCGAGCTGCGCCATCTGCTGCAAGGCTTTGCCAGCGCGCCGCAAGCCTTGCTGGGCAGCTTCGGGCTGGTCGATGCGGCGGCTCATTCGCGAATCGTGAAAGGCTGGAACGCCACAGCACGCGAATACTCAGGTACGCCGTATGTGCATCAGCTGTTCGAACAGCAAGTCATCCAACAGCCGCAGGCGCCGGCTCTGACCTTCGCCGAACGCACCCTGAGCTACGCCGAACTCAATACCGAGGCCAATCGCCTTGCGCAGTACCTGCGTGGTATGGGCGTGGGCCCGGATGTGCTGGTCGGCATCGCCGCCGAGCGATCGGTGGAAATGGTGGTCGGCCTGCTGGCGATCCTCAAGGCCGGTGGCGCCTATGTACCGCTGGACCCGGACTACCCGCAGGACCGCCTGGCCTACATGTTCGAGGACAGCGGCATCGCGTTGCTGTTGACCCAGTCGCACCTGCGCGACGGCCTGCCGATTCCCGAAGGCTTGAGCGTGCTCGATCTGGACCGGGCCGAGGCCTGGAGCGCTCAGGGCGCGCACAACCCGGATGTGCCCATGCACCCGGAGAACCTCGCCTACGTCATCTACACCTCCGGCTCCACGGGCAAACCGAAAGGCGCCGGCAACCGCCATGTCGCCTTGCACAATCGCCTGGCCTGGATGCAGGAGGCCTATCAGCTCAGCGCCAATGACAGCGTGCTGCAGAAGACGCCGTTCAGCTTCGATGTTTCGGTGTGGGAATTCTTCTGGCCACTGATGGAAGGTGCACGTCTGGTGATGGCGCTGCCCGGTGACCACCGCGACCCGCCGCGCCTGGCCGAGCTGATCACCCGCGAGCAGATCAGCACGCTGCACTTCGTGCCGTCGATGCTGCAGGCCTTTGTCGGCGACGAAAACGCCGCCCGCTGCACCTCGCTGCAACGGATCATCTGCTCCGGCGAAGCACTGCCGGTGGAGCTGCAACGCCAGACCCTGGCACTGCTGCCGCAAAGCGGCCTGTACAACCTGTACGGCCCGACCGAAGCGGCCATCGACGTCACCCACTGGACGTGCGTCGAAGAAGGCAGGGACGCCGTCCCGATCGGCCAGCCGATCGCCAACCTGCAGGCCTACGTGCTGGACGGCGAGCTGAACCCGGTCAGCCCTGGCGTGACCGGTGAGCTGTACCTGGGTGGCATTGGCCTGGCCCGCGGTTACCACCGTCGCCCGTCGCTGACGGCCGAGCGTTTCGTCACCAGCCCGTTCGTTGTTGGCCAGCGGCTGTACCGCACCGGCGACCTGGCGCGCCAGCGCGAGGATGGCGTGATCGAATACGCCGGGCGTATCGACCACCAGGTGAAGATTCGCGGCCTGCGCATCGAACTGGGCGAGATCGAAGCGCGCCTGCAGGAACAGGATGCCGTGCGCGAAGCCGTGGTAGTGGCCGCTGAAGGTCAGCTGGTGGCGTATCTGGTCGCCGAACAGGGCGACAGCCTGGCGGCGATCAAGGCGCACCTGGCCGCCGTGCTGCCGGACTACATGGTGCCAAGCCAGTGGGTGCTGCTCGCGCGCATGCCGCTGTCGCCCAACGGCAAGCTCGACCGCAAGGCACTGCCCAAACCAGCGCTGGGCCAGTCCCGGCGCGAGTACCTGGCGCCGCAGGGCGCGCTGGAGCAACGCCTGGCTGCCATCTGGCAGGAGGTGCTGAAGGTCGAGCGGGTTGGCCTCAACGACAACTTCTTCGAACTGGGTGGCCATTCGTTACTGATGGTTCGCCTGGTTTCCCGGATCAAGACCGAGTTTTCCGTCGAATTGCCGATCCAGGACGCCTACCTCGCCGACGACCTCGGCGCCTTGGCTGCCCTGGTGTCGCGCAACGCCGGCCCGGCTGAACAAGACTACAACGCCATTTTTGACGCGTTGGACGAACTGGAGGCATTTGATGCTTAAGCAAGGGACCCAACAGGGCAATGAGCTGGTCCAGCGGATCAGCGGGCTGGGCCATGACAAGCGCGTGGCCCTGTTCAAGCGCCTGCTGGAAAAAGGCATCGATCCGGGCCGCCTGCCCATCGTGGCGCTGGCTGAAGGCGACGAGCCACGCCTTTCCCATGCCCAGCAGCGCCAGTGGTTCCTCTGGCAGCTGGACCCACAGAGTGCCGCCTACAACATGCCGGCAGCGCTGCGCCTTGAAGGCCCACTGGACCTTGCCGCGCTGCAGAAGAGTTTCGATGCGCTGGTGGCGCGGCACCAGCCGCTACGCACTACCTTCGAGGCAGCCGAAGGTGAACCCCTGCAGCGTATCCACGCCGCAGCCCCGGTGGCGATCGAGCACGTGGCCTTGCCAGGCGCCGACGACCAGGCCATCGCCGCGGCGGTAAGCCGCGAAGGGGTGCGGCCCTTCGACCTGCAGCGTGGCCCGTTTCTGCGGGTGTTGCTGCTGGAAATCGGCGCGGCGGACCGGGTGCTGGTAATGACCCAGCACCACATCGTCTCCGATGGCTGGTCGATGCAGGTGATGATCGGGGAACTGATCCAGCTGTACCAGGCCGCCTGCGAAGGCCGCGAGGCCAACCTCCCGGCGCTGGCCATTCAATACGCCGACTTCGCCGCCTGGCAGCGCCAACTGCTCGAAGCGGGCGAGGGGCCGCGGCAGTTGGCCTACTGGACGGAGCAACTGAGCAATGCCCCTGCGGTGCTGGAACTGCCCACCGATCGACCACGCCCAGCTGTACCCAGCCATCGTGGCCAAGCGGTGACCGGCACGCTGGACGAGCCGTTGCGCCAACGCCTGGTCGCCCTGGCCCAAGCGCACGGCTGCACGTTGTCGACTGTGCTGCTGGCGTCGTTCCAGCTGCTGCTGCGCCGTTACAGCGGGCAGAACGATGTCTGCGTGGGCATGCCGTCGGCGGGGCGCAACCGGCCGGAAGTGGAGCCGCTGACGGGGTTCTTCGTCAACACCCTGGTATTGCGCGGGCGGCTTGAAGATGGCCTGACCACCGCGCAGTTGCTGCACGACACCCGCACCACCTTGCTCGCCGCCCAGGCCAACCAGGACCTGCCTTTCGAAGCGCTGGTCGATAGCCTGGTGGCGCATCGCGACCTCAGCCACAACCCGCTGTTCCAGGTCATGTTCAACCACCAGGTGATGGGCGATGAACTGGGGGCCTCGGCGCTTGCAGGCCTGTCGATGACCCTGCTGCCCGCCCCGACCTCACGGGCCAAGTTCGACCTGGCACTGGACACGCAGGAGCATGGCGGTCAGCTCAGTGCCAGCTTGAGTTATGCCACCGACCTGTTCGATGGCGCTACCGCCCAGCAGATGTTCGCCCATTGGCAGAACCTGTTGTGGCGCATGAGCACCGAGCACGACAAGCCGCTTGGCGAGCTGTGCATGCTGAGCAAGGCCGAACGCAACTGGCAGCTGGAGGATTTGAACCCTGGGCTGGGCATGGCCGCCGAAATGCGTACCGTGCACGGGCTGATACAGCAACAGGCCCAGCTGCGCCCCAACGCCCCCGCGCTGGTCGTGGCGGGCAGGCAGCTCGATTACCAGCAACTCAACCAGTGGGCCAACCGGCTGGCGGCGCGCCTGCACGAGGTGGGTGTCGGCCCGGAGGTGCGCGTGGGCATAGCGCTCGAGCGCTCTGTCGAAATGCTGGTTGCCTTGCTGGCCGTGCTCAAGGCTGGCGGCGCCTATGTGCCACTGGACCCGACCCATCCGCGCGAGCGGTTGAGCTACATGATCGAGGACAGCGGCGTTGCCCTGGTGCTGGCCCAGCCCCATCTGCTGACCGAGCTGCCGCTGCCGGACGGTGTCACGGTGTTGCCGGTGAGCGCGGATGGCGCCGAACTGCACGGTTACCCGGCGCACGATGCCCATTACCCGGTGGCGGCGGGCAACCTGGCCTATCTGATCTACACCTCCGGCTCCACCGGCCGGCCGAAAGGCGTGGCGGTCACCCACGGCCCACTGGCCATGCACTGCCTGGCCATTGCCGAGCGCTATGGCATGACCCCCGAAGACCGCGAGCTGCAGTTCGCCTCGATCAACTTCGACGGCGCCCATGAGCGCTGGCTGGTGCCGCTGGTTTCCGGTTCGATGCTGATGCTGCGCGACAACGATGCCTGGGATGTCGAGCGCAGCGCGCGCGAGATTGCCGAGCACGGCATCACCATTACCTGCTTCACCCCCAGCTACCTGCAGCAGCTGGCCGAGCATCTGGGCGAGGCGGGTGCAGACTTGCCCATCCGCTCCTACACCGTGGGCGGTGAAGGCACCAGCCGGGCCACCTTCGAGCAGATCCAGCAGGTGCTGCGCACACCGCGCATCATCAATGGCTATGGCCCGACCGAGACCGTGATCACGCCATTGCTGTGGGCGGTTCACCTGGGCAGCGGGTTCGATGCGCAGTACATGCCGGTGGGTACTCCCGTCGGCGCGCGTTCCGCCTATGTGCTGGGCAGCGACCTGCAGCTGTTGCCCGCAGGCGTGCCGGGCGAACTCTACATCGGCGGTGAAGGGCTGGCGCGCGGCTACCACCAGCGCCCGGGGCTGACCGCCGAGCGTTTCGTCGCCGACCCGTTCGGCCCGCCAGGTGGCCGCCTTTACCGTACCGGCGACCTGGTGCGCCTGCGCCATGATGGTGTGGTCGAGTACCTTGGCCGGGTGGATCACCAGGTCAAGGTACGCGGTTTCCGCATCGAACTGGGCGAAGTGGAATCGTGCCTGATGGGCATGGATGAAGTGCGTGAAGCGGTGGTTGCCGTGGCAGGCGAAGGGCGTGGTTCGCGCTTGGTGGCTTACCTGGTGCTGGCGCCGGGGCTGCAGTGGGATGCCGCGCTGCGTGGCCAGGTGCTTGCCCGGTTGCGCCAGGCCTTGCCGGAGTACATGGTGCCCGCACACCTGCTGGTGCTGCCGGCCATGCCACTGAACCCCAACGGCAAGCTCGACCGGCATGCCTTGCCAGCCCCCGTGCTGGACCGTTCCGAACACTACCGCGCGCCGGTCACGCCATTGGAGGTGAGCCTGGCGAAGCTCTGGGGCGAGCTGCTGGATGTGGAAGAGGTCGGGCTCGATGACAGCTTCTTCGAACTGGGCGGCAACTCGCTGCTGGCCATGGAACTGGTACGGCGGGTGCGGGTGGCAGCGCTGGCTGGGTTCACCATGACCCTTCGCGATCTGATGACCACGCCGCGTATCGGCGAGTTGGTCGGGCGCCTGCAAAGCGCTGCCAGCCAGCCCCCGATGCTATTGCTGAACACCCCGGAGGAGGGCGCCACACCGCTGTTCTGCCTGCATGGTGTGCATGGCTCTGTGTTCGACTACCTGCCGTTGGCCAGGCGGCTGCAGCCGCAATGGGCGGTGCACGGCATCCAGTGCCGCATGCTGTTCAATGCTGCCTGGGTCGACGGGGGTGTCGAGTCGATGGCGGTCGACTACTGCGACTACATCCGCGCCGTGCAGCCGCAGGGGCCCTATTACCTGCTCGGCTGGTCGCTGGGCGGCGCCTTGGCGTTGCAGGTGGCACGTGAGCTGGAGGCACAGGGCCAGGCGGTGGCTTTCGTCGGGCTCCTGGACAGCTACTTGCCGCAGGCCGACCAACAGCAGCCCTGGGATGAGCGCTTGTTGAGCCTGCTGCTGGCGCTGGGCGCCGATGAGAACGCCAGCCGAGTGCTGTGCATGGGTTGGCAAGGGCCCGAAAAGGATGAGCGACTGCTGTTCGGTGAGCCAATGGCGGCCGTGCTTGGCACCTTGTTGGCGCCAGTGTTGGTCGATCTCACCATCGCCGAGCGGGTTGCCTTCGTGCGTACCACGCTGCAACTGGACCGAGTAGCGATGGCCATGAAGGCATTGCCAGGCACTCGAGTGAAACCCACCTGCTGGTGGGCGGCGGGGCGCGAAGTGGCGGCGCGGTCGAGTCTCGATGGGCACTACGGCACGCCACTGCGGCACCTGAGCAGCGACCGGGGCCATTTCGAGCTGCTGCAGGATGGGCAGTTGATCGAGGATGTCGCCACGCTATTGCAGGGTATTGGCGTCGAACGCCAAGAGGCGGCACTCGCGGTTTGATCCTTAGCGCTGGCTCTCGACAGTTATAGCGGTACTGCGACAAACAAAGCAGTCATGCGCGACCACGGCCTCCTGCAGGAGGCCGCGGTCCGCTTCAGATCTTCGTGCATGCTCGATGCACCCATCACGCGTGCCATCACTGTCGCGATCCAGCCGCACAAGTACCTGGTCGAAACCAGCCCCTTGCTCACCGACCTCAAGCAGTTCATGAGCTCCGACTACCTGCTGGCCGGCCTGGGCTACAACCCTGACGAAAGCGCCAAGCGGCTGGGCGATGGCTTCTATGAGCAGCGTTTGCTCCAGCAAGCCGTGGTGGCCGCCACCGGGCAGCGCTTCCTGGCCGGCCAGACCAGCGACGAGCAGATGTTCAAGTACCTGATGGACAACGCCATCGCCAGCAAGCAGCAGCTGAATTTGGCGGTGGGTGTGGGCCTGACCTCGGAGCAGGTGGCGGCGCTGACCCACGACATCGTCTGGCTGGAAGAGGTCACGGTCAACGGCGAGAAGGTGCTGGTCCCGGTGCTGTACATGGCCAATGCCAACAACCGCCTGGCGCCCAATGGCGCGTTGGTGGCGGGCAATGACGTCAACCTGGTGGCCGGGCAGGACCTGCTCAACGTTGGCACCCTGCGCGCCAGCAACAACCTGTCGGCCGCAGCCGGCAACGACATCATCAACAGTGGTCTGATCCAGGCGGGCAACCGGGTCGACCTGCTGGCCGGCAACGACATCGTCAACAAGGCCGGTGGCATCATTTCCGGCCGCGACATCAGCATGACCGCGCTGAAGGGGGATGTGATCAACGAGCGTTCGGTAACCAGCCAGGTCACTGACGCCGCGCGCCTGCAGGCGCGTACCGATTACGTCGACAGCGCCGCGCGCATCGAGGCTGCCAACGACCTGAGCATTAACGTCGGGCGAGATTTCGTCAGCGCCGGCGGGGTACTGCAGAGCGGGCGCGACACCTCGATCGAGGCCGGTCGCGACATCCTGCTGGGTTCCGCCGAGGCCATCGACAGCGCCGCCTATGGGCGCACCACCACCCAGTCGGTGACGCAGAACGGTTCCAGCGTCAGTGCCGGGCGCGATTTCACTGCCGTGGCAGGGCGCGACCTCACTGCGGTGGCCAGCCAGATCGAGGCGCAGCGCGCCATCGATATCAGCGCCGCTGGTGACGTGACCTTGATGTCGGCGGCGGACGAGACCCATTCGGCGTACACCTCGAAGAAGCTCAAGACCCAGGAAGACCATGTCAGCCAGGTGTCCACGGTGCTGACCGCCGGCAGCGATGTCTCCATCAGCGCCGGCCAGGACCTGGCCCTGAGTGCCAGCCGCATCAGCGCCGGCGACGAAGCCTACCTGGTGGCAGGCGGCCAACTTGCCTTGCTGGCGGCGGAGGACCTGGACTACTCGCTGTACGACAAGAAAAAGAAAGGCAGCTTCGGCAGCAAGTACACCAAGCGTGATGAAGTCACTCAGGTCACCAACGTTGGCAGTGCGATCAGCACCGGTGGCGACCTGATGCTGGTCAGCGGTGGCGACCAGCTGTACCAGGCGGCCAAGCTCGACAGTGGCGCAGATCTGATCATCGACAGTGGCGGCGCAGTGACCTTCGAGGCGGTCAAGGATCTGCATCAGGAGAGTCACGAAAAGAGCAAGGGCAATCTCGCTTGGCAGTCGGCAAAGGGCAAGGGCCAGACTGACGAAACCGTGCGCCAGAGCGAGCTGAACGCACAGGGCAACCTAGCGATCAAGGCCGTGGATGGCCTGAAGATTGACTATAAGCATCTCGATCAGCAGTCCGTCAGCCAGGCGATCGATGCGATGGTCGAGGTCGACCCGAACCTGGCGTGGTTGAAGGACGCGGAAAAGCGCGGAGACGTTGATTGGCGCCAGGTTCAGGAAATTCATGACAGCTGGAAGTACAGCAACTCGGGATTGGGGGCGGCTCCGTCGCTCATCATCGCCATTGTAGCCGCGGCCTATCTTGGTCCGTTGTATGGCGCGATGGCGAGTAAATTAGCAATCGGCACGATCAATAACAACGGCGATCTTGGGCGCGGACTCAAGTTTACTTTCAGTAAAGAGGCGCTGAAAAGTTATGCGGTAACGGTGGCCACGGCCTACGTCGTTTCGCCTTATCTTGATGAGGCATTCGGCGTAAGTACCGATAATGCCAGTAAAATTACAAAGGGCTTTGATCTAAACAATGTAACTGATATAGCGAAATTTTCTGCCTTTTTAGCTGCGCAAGGCGTTGCTCAAGCCGGTGTTGAGACTGCCCTTGGCGGAGGCAGTTTTGGCGAAAATTTGAAAACTTCATTGACTGCTCAGGCAGGCAATTTGGGGATGGCCATCGGATTCAACTTGATCGGCGACTGGTCGCTAGGCAAGTACCCAGATGGAAGCCCTCAGAAAATCATGGCCCATGCGTTATTCGGGGGCCTGATGGCTGAAGCCATGGGAGGGGAATTCAAGACAGGGGCACTGGCGGCAGGCGCCAATGAAGCGCTTAGCAATGCACTTGTCACCCTGGTCGGAGGGGATGACCGTTTAGAAGTGATGGCTTCCCAGATCGTGGGCGTGTTAGCGGCGGCGACCGTCGACGGCGACCTCGAGCAAGGTTCAGAAATTGCCAAGTACGCAACAGCGTATAACCAGCAGGTTCATCGCCAGGCAAAAGAGCGTTTGGAGCAAGGGCTGAAAGTGCTTCAGGGGCAGGGTAAGTACCTTGACCTTGATGCTGAAACGGTACTGGCAGATTTACGCAAGATCGCTGACGGTAACCTGTCCAGTTCGGCAGAACTCAATCCAAAAATCGTCCAGTTCCTCAATGCAGAGTTTTCTCCGGCAGCATTGAGAGATACATTGTTTGAGCCGGAGGACTGGGAGCAATACGCGGCACTGGCGATTGATCTATTGTTCCCAACACCGTCAACCAAAACAGCTGCAGCCAGGCGCATTGCTGATAAAGTTTCCGGTGAGACCCTCGAAGCACTTGAGGCAAAATTTGGAGCTGATCTGCTAAAGGGAGGAGCAAAGGACGCAATTGATCTGAATGCACAAGCCTCACTATCCGTAAGCAAGATTACTGCTCCGATTGATTTTGATGGTCACATACTTAGTGCTGAAGTAAAGAAAAATGGTAGCGTCGTTGGTGGGCATTCAACAGCAATGGGTGAGGTTAAAGTCATCCCTGGTACCGCATCGGCACCGAATGCGCAAGGGGTTTACACTGCCAAAGTTCAGGTGGCAGACCCAGCTAACCCAGGACAATTCTTGCCTAAAACGAACAATGGCGGTATTTCTACACTATTCCCCGATTCTTGGACCGCAGATAGGGTGAAGGTTGAAGTGGACGCAGCCTTTAAGAACAGAACAGTTGTAGGGAATAAATGGAGCGGCACAACCCCTAGCGGGGTAAAAGTCGAAGGCTATATCACTCCCAAAACTACCGTCTATCCAAAATATTAGGTGAAAAATGAAACTATTTTTTTCATGGGGAGAATCAGCTGGAGCTATTTTTCCGACTTGTTGTTCAAGCGTGGTTAACAAGGATGGTGTTAGCCCGCTTGCCTGTCTTTTGACTGACGATGGCGGACAGGGGTTTCTGGATACGCTGTCGTGGTTGGATGAAGGTATGGCTCGAATGGATTTGGTTAAAAAATCCAAAGTTGATTTTTCAGATTGGAGTCGCGATGCTTGGGGGGCTGAGTTAACCAAGAAGCATGTAAAAGTATATTCTCTCCATGATGAGGAATATTTCGAACTGCTCAGTGTTGAGTCGTTTGAGAGTGCTCTATCGGCGTGGTCGAATTTTATTCGGCTGAAGCCAGAGTTGGGAGTGACTCGAGAAATTGAAATCTGATTGCTGAAGAGTTGCTGCAAGAGGTGCGTTCAGTACAGCCCTGCTCAATGGGACGTTTTGACCGTCATTAAAAAAAGTAGCCACTCCTGGTTTTGCAAAAAGCCCCCTCGCGCATCGCGCCAGGGGGCTTTTTCATACCGTCTGCGTCAGAAGTCAGCTCTGAGGGTCACGGTGTAGTTACGAGGTTCGCCATACACGTTGCTAGCGTTCAGCCAGCCAATGGACGAGTAGTACTTCTTGTCGAACAGGTTGTTGCCGTTGAGGGCGACGCTGAAGTTCTGGTTGATCTGGTACGCCACGCGTGCGTTCCAGATGGCGTAGCCGGCCTGCTCGATCTTGTCGATGCCGTTGGTGCCACCCTGGTTGGTGTTGTGGTTCTTGCTCTGGATGTTGGCGCCGGCACCGACGGTCCACTGGTTCAGCTCGCCAGGCAGGTTGTAGTCACCCCAGAAGCGCAGCAGGTGGCGGGGCGTGTAGCTGTTGAAGGTTGCGCCAGATGCCGTGCTGCCATCACCCGGGTCGTTGAGAAACTTGGTCGAGGTATAGGTATAGCCGGCGAACAGTTGCAGGCCAGCCAGCACCTCGCCGCTGATTTCCGCATCGAAGCCTTCGGCGCGTACCTTGCCGCCTGCCACGTAGCAGTTGGTTTCGCCGTCCTGCCCGCACACCGAGTTGTAGTCGTACTGGGCGCGGTTTTCCTGGTCGACGCGGAACACTGCGAAGCTGGTGTTGACCCGGCCGTCCAGCAGTTCGCCCTTCAGGCCGATCTCGTAGTTGGAGCCTTCGATCGGCTTGAGCGGGGCGAGGTCTTCGGTCAGTTCGGTCTGCGGCTTGAAGATGTCGGCATAGCTGACGTAGGCCGACCATTGGTCATTCAGTGCGTAGATCAAGCCACCGTACGGCGTGACTTCACCGCTTTCCTTCGCATGTGAAGGGTCGGGCGATGCCGTGGTGAAACGCGTCAGTTCGTAGTCGTACTTGTAGTTGCTGACCCGTGCGCCCAGCACCAGGGTCAGCGGGTCGGTCAGCTTGTAGCGCAGCACGCTGTACACGCCATTCTGGCGAATCTTGGCCTTGGAAACACCGGCGTAGGTAGTGCCGAGCATTTCATCCAGGGTGGGTTCGCGAGGCGAGACCGGGTCATAGATGTTCATCGGGCCGAGGTTGAGCAGGCCGCCTTGCAGGTCGTCGGTGCGCAGGTCGCTGGCGTTGGCACCCACCACGATCTCGTGCTCATGGCCGAAGGCGCGCCATTTGCCGGTGAGGTTGATGTCGGCGCCCTGGTTGATGTTCTCGAAGTCGTACAGGTAGGCACGCGACTGCATGCCGTTACCGGTGGCCGGGTCGACCGCGCCGCGGCCGAAGCTGTAGAAAATGTCGTTGGTTTCGCGGATGTAGCTGCCGGAGGCTTTCAGGCGCCAGTCTTCGTTGAAGTCGTGGGTGATATCGGCGAAGTAGGTGGTCTGCTTGTTGTTCCACTTGTTCCAGTCGGCGCCGGTGAAGGTCGAGCGGCTGACGTTTACCGCACTGCCGTCCTTGTTGCGCGGCAGGCCACCGAAGTAGGGCGTCGAGTGCAGGTCTTCGACGCTGGCACCGGCGGCGACCGTGGTGGAGTCGCTGAGGTCGTATTCGAGAATCCCGTACAGCACGTTCTTGCGGCTATCCGCCGTGTCGTAGAAGTAGTCGCGGTCTTCATGGCCGGCGACCAGGCGCCCACGCAGCCGGCCATCGGTGGTTAGCGGGCCGCTAGCGTCGATGGTCTGGCGATAGGTGTCCCAGGAACCGGCGCTGGCGGTGATGGAGAGGGAAGGCTCGGCCTTCGGGCGTTTGCGCACCAGGTTGATGGCCGCACCCGGGTTGCCGCTGCCTTGCAGCAGGCCGTTGGCGCCGCGCAGGACCTCGACACGGTCGTACAACAGGGTATCGGAGGTGAAGCTGCTGCCGATGCCGTAGTAGCGGCGGTCCAGCGGCACGCCGTCGTACTGGATGGTCTCGACCTCGAAGCCGCGCGAGTAGATGTACTTGCCGCCGGACGGGCTCTGGTAGGTGGTGATGCCGGTGGTTTTTTCCAGCACCTGGTCGAGGGTGTCGAGGCGCTGGTCGTCCATCGCCTTGCGGGTGACCACGCTGACCGACTGCGGGATGTCCTTGAGGCGATGGGTGCCTTTGCCGATGGTCACCGCGTTGGACGTATAGCTCCCCGAGTCCTCGGTGGTGGCATCGAACTGGCGCCCGGAAATGTTCACCGGGCCCAGGTTCAGGGCGGATGCATCGGCGGGCCCGCTGAGGGTGATGGTGTGGCCATCGAGCTGGTAGGTCAGGCCGCTGTCGCGCAGCAACAGGCGCAGGGCCTGTTCCGGCTCCATGTTGCCCTTGACCGCCGGCGCCGGTGTGTTATGCACCGCGTCCGGGCTATACAGCAGTTGCAGATTGGCCTGCTTGGCCAGGGTATTCAGAGCCCCCACCAACCCTTGCGAAGGGATATCCAGCGCGACCGGCTCGGCTTGCGCTGCCATGGACGCTGCCAGCGCACAGGCGAGTAGCGACGAAGGGAGGATGGCCAGTGTTTTCCTGCGAACCGCCCGGGCGAGCGGCGAAACCGTGGTAATGGTCATGCGGATACTCAGTGTCAGCAGATAGATTACTTATGAGTTTTATTTGCATTTATGTAACGTGCCGGCCCCCCAGAACCGGAAAAATCAATGTGAAAATTCTGTGATTTCTTCTTCCACCCGCTTGCCGTCGCGCAGGCGCAGCAGGTGATCGGCCACGTCGAAGTAGCGGTCGTCGTGGCTGATGACGATGATGGTCTTGCCCAGGCGCTTCAGCTCCGGGAGCAGTTCGGTGTAGAAAATGCGCCGGAAGGTCGGGTCCTGGTCGGCGGCCCACTCGTCGAACACCAGCACCGGGCGTTTCTCCAGCCAGGCGTTGACCAGTGCCAGGCGCTTGCGCTGGCCGGTGGACAGGTCGGTGGTGGTGAAGGCGCCATCGCGGATCTGCACCTTGTGGGCGATCTCCAGGCGTTGCAGGTACTTGCCGGCGTCCTCCGGCAAGGCCTGGCAGCCCTGCAGCAGGTCATCGAATAGGTAGTAGTCGGCAAACACCGTGGTGAACAACTGGCGGTAATCGTCGCGGTTGCTGGCGGTAACGGCCTGGCCGTCCAGCACGATCTCGCCTTCATGGGGCGCGTACAGGCCCAGCAGCAGCTTGATCAATGTGGTCTTGCCGCAACCGTTCTCGCCGACGATGAACAGGATGTCGCCCTGTTCGACGCGCAGGTTGATCGGCCCCAGGGCAAACGGCGCGGCACCGTCCACGGGCGGGAAGGCGAAGCGCACATTGCGCAGTTCGAGGCTGCTGATCTGCCGGTCGGGGACCTCAGGGGCGTCGAGCAGCAGGTGCGGTTCGGGCGAAGAGAACTGGGTCGACAGCTCGGCAATGCGGCGGAAGGCGATCTGTGCGCGGCTGACGATGGGCAGGGTCGAAACCAGGTGCTCAAGCGGCCCCTTCATGAACAGCAGCACCAGCACGAAACCGCTGGTGACCTTGGGGTCGGTGATCAGCTCGGCCTGTTGCAGGGCCAGCACCAGCCCGATGACCACGAAGAACAGCATCGAGCCCAGGCTCTTGGCGACCACGAAGATGTTGATCGAGCGGATGTGGGTGTCGCGAATGAAGTTGGCGGTGCGGCTGATGCGTTCGTCGAACATGCGCTGGCGCCGCGGGCGGCTGATGCGCAGCTCCTTGGCCCCGGACGCGACACCGCTGTAATGCCGCTGCATTTCGTCTTCTGCCTCGCGGGCCGCATGGAAGCCGCGGATTCCGCGCACCCGTGCGATGTACTGCACGGCCGTGCCGACCAGGATGGCGCAGGCGGTGATCAGGAACATCGGCAAGGACAGCTGGGCCAGGTAGCCGAGGCAACCCAGGGTCACCGACAGGGAAATGGCCAGCGGCGCGAAGGCGAAGGCAAAGTCGCTGATGGTGTCGACGTCATGGGTCAGCACCGGGATCAGGCGGTGGCTGCGGTAGCGCTCGATCTGCTCGATGGGCGCGCTGAGCACTTTTTCGCCGAGGTCGCGGCGCAGCCTGGCGATCACATGCTGGCCGACATAGTTGGTGCCGATGTCCGAGGCGATGGACGCGCACAGGGCAAGCAGGCAGATACCGGCGAACGCCAGTACCACGCCCCAGGTGATGGCGCCGGGGGCATGCAGCAGGTTGTTGATGTTGGCGAGCAGCAAGGTGATGCACAGGCCGCCGACGATCCCCAGCACGACGGCCAGGGCGACGATCAGTCGGTAAGGCTTGAGCAGGCCGAGGAGTTCGCGGAGTGCGCCAGGGGTCGATCGGTTCATGGTGAATTCCTGGTGGGTACGCGGATGCGGTTTCGGCGCTGCGCGTGTGAGCGCCGTGTGGGCTGGTTGCCCAGTGAAAAGACGTGTGAGAGGGGTTGTGATTTAGCCGGGCCGGGCCGTGCGCCCGGGCAAGCCAGGTACCGCTGGCGGTACCTGGCAGAGGGGTGTTGCTCAGAGCGCGCGGGCTACCCGGAAGCCCAGCCAGTCACCGCGCACATAGGGTTCGCGGTAATTGCGGTTACCCGAGCGGGAGAACACCGGCGCTTCGCTGTAGTCGTTGCCGCGGATGTGGTTGTACTCGCAGCTCGCTTCCATCCACGCGCTGCCATCGGCGGGCGCGCCGACGTAGCTGTCGTGGCGGCAGTCGGCAACCCATTCGTAGACGTTGCCGTGCATGTCGTAAAGGCCAAAGGCGTTGGCCGGGAAGCTGCCGGCGGGCGAGGTGTAGTTGTAACCGTCGGCGGCGCCATAGGTGTTGGCGTGCTTGGCGATGCTGTATGCCTTGCCTTCATCGAAGGGGAACGGGAACGGGCCGCTGGAGCCTGCGCGGGCGCCGTATTCGCGCTCGGCTTCGCTGAGCATGCGGTACTGCTTGCCGGTCTTCTTCGACAGCCAGGCGACATAGGCCTTGACCTCGTCATAGCTGATGCACACCGCCGGCTGGTCGGGGCCTTGCGGGTAGCTGGGCTTGCCGTTGGTGCAACGGCGCCCTGGGCGGTCGTCGCCGTCAGGCAGGGTGACCTTGGCTTCGCGTTGCCAGGCCTGCAGCTGCTTGGCCTGCACCTGGAACTGGCTGATGGCGAAAGGTTTGGCGAAGGTCACGGTGTGCATCGGGCCTTCGTCGGGCTGGCGGCCGACTTCGTGATCCGGTACGCCCATGGTGAAGCTGCCGGCGGGCAGCACGACCATTTCGGGGCAGTCCTTGCAATCCTTGAAGGTTTTGCCAGGTGTGTGCGTGTCGGCGGCAAAGGCCGGGGCGCTGGCGAGCAGGGCGGCCACCAGGGCCAGGGGCTTGAACATGTTCATGGCGGTTCTCTTGAAAGGCGAAAGGTCAGGCGAGTTGCGGGGCGAGAATGGCCATCACCCGGTCGATCTCGGCTTCGTCGTTGAGCAGGCTCGGAGCCAGGCGCACCACCGGGCCGACATCCCGGTCGACGGCATCGCTGATCACCTTGTTGGCCATCAGGTGGCGGGCGACGGCGTCGCAGTCACGGCCCTCGACGCGGAAGAAGGTGAAGCCTGCGCAAAGCTGGCTGCTGCGTGGCGTCACCAGCTGCACCTTGGCGTGCTCGGCGAGGCGCTGCTTGAGGTAGTCGTTGAGCTGGTGCACGCGGGCCTGGACATCGGCCTTGCCCAGTTGCAGGTGCAGTTCGAACGCCTTGCCCAGGGCCAGGCGATGGTCGAAGGCGTGGTAGCCACCGGGGGTCATCAAGGTGCCGAAGTTCTCGCCCTTGGTGAAGGTCGGCAGGCTGGGCACCAGGTAGGGCTGGGGCTTTGTTTCGCGGGCGATGATCACGCCTGTACCACGTGGGCCGAACAGCCACTTGTGGGTACCCGCAATGAAGTAGTCGCAGTTGAAGTCGGCGAAGTTCACGTCCTCGATGCCAAAGCCGTGCACGCCGTCGACCACGTAAATGATCCGGTCCTGCTCGTCGCGGCTCTGGTTGACGGTTTTCACCAGTTCGCCGACTTCACGGATCGGCAGCTTGACGCCGCTGCCGGACTGCACCCAGGTCATGCCGAGCACGCGGGTTTGCGGGCGGATGGCCTGGCGGATATTGCCGAGCATTTCGTCCACCGAGGCCAGCTGCGGGTCCTTGAACAGCGCCACCCGGCGCACCTGGGTGCCCATCAGCCGTTCGCGGTAGGCCAGGCGGGTGTTGGTGGAGTAGTGCTCGTGGGCGCTGACCAGGATCTCCTTGCCGGGCGCTACCTGCAGGCCGCCGTAGATCATCGACAAACCCTCGGTGGTGCTGCCGGTCAGGGCCACCTGGCCCGGCTGCACGCCAAAGTAGCGGCCGGCCCAGGCGCGCACTTCGTTTTCATAGCCCCAGAGCTCCTCGCGGTCCCAGTCGACCATTTCGCCCGGGTTCTGGTCCAGCCGCGCACGGAAGCGGGCGATGGCCTCGCTGACCACACGGGGGTGGGAGGCAAGCAGGAAATTGCAGAAGTGCAGGTAGGCCGGGTCCAGGTCGAACTGCTGGCGCAGGGCCTGCCATTTGTTCTGGCCGGGCTTTGCCACCGGCGTGGCAGCCAGTGCGGTCTGGGCAAAACTGCCGGTCAGGGGCAGGGCGGCGGCAAGCACGCCTGCCTGCTTGAGAAAGCTGCGACGGTCGTTCATCAGCCACGCTCCGCTTGGGTGCTGGCCCCGGGTTTGGCCAGGCGTTGCACCTCTTCCCACACGCGCAGGAAGTTGCCGCCCCACAGCTTGGCGATATCGGCGTCGGAGTAACCGCGCTGGATCAGCTCGGCGGTGACATTGCGCGACTCGCCGACGTTCATCCAGCCGGTGACGCCGCCGCCATCATTGAAGTCGGAGGCGATGCCGACGTGGTCGATGCCGATCTTGCGCACCGTGTAGTCGATGGCGTCGACCATGTCCTTGACCGTGGCGCGGGGCTCTTCGTCGAGGATGGCGTAGAGCGCGCTGGCGTACTCGCCGAACTTCTTTTCCGGCCAGATGGAAATGATCGCGTCGCCCGGCATCAGGGCGTTGGCCAGGCCGTTCAGCGGCTGCAAGTCGAAACGCTTGCGCAGGGAGTTGAGCTTGTCCAGGGTGCCCTGGCTCAGCGGCTTGAGGTAGGCCGGGAAGCCCACCACCTGAACCACGCCGCCGCTGTGCTTGATCGCTTGCAGCTCGTGATCGCTGAGGTTGCGGGGGATGTCTACCAGTGCACGCGGTGCGGAGTGCGAGGCGACCATCGGCGCGCGGCTCAGGCGGGCGACGTCTTCCAGCGCCAGGGTAGACATCTGCGAGACATCGATGATCACGCCCAGGTCGTTGAGCCGGCCCACGGCCTGTTCACCCAGCGGCGACAGGCCGCCGAGGGCGTCGGGGGTGTCGTTGAGGAACGGCAGCGGGCGCGAAGAGTCGGCCCAGGCGTTGTTGCCCACGTAGCTGAAGCCGAACATGCGCATGCCGCGCGCGGCCCAGGTGTCCAGGGCATTGAGGTCGTGGCCCAGGGGGTAGGCATTGAGCATGCTGAGGAAGATCGCGAACTTGCCTTCGCCGTGCAGGCGTCGGAAGTCAGCGGGGGTGTAGGCGATGGCGACCTGGTTGGGGTAGTCGCGAACCATGCCGGTGAGGATCTTGTAGCGCATTTCCTGCTGCTGGCGCGCTTCGTCGACGAAGGCGGCAGTCGGGCGATGGGGTGCGTTGGCGCCGTTCCAGATTTCCGGCCAGCCGAAGATCGTTAGCGCCGCGCCAGAGAGGCGGCCGCGGCCGGCCTTGACCAGGTCGAACTGGCCGCTGCCATCCTTGTCGGCCTCTTTGCCTTCGGTGCCGAAGTTCAGTGGCACGGTGATGTGGCTGTCGAAGGAGATGATGCGTTCCTGCAGCGCTTGGGCATGTTTCATCACCTCGCGCGGGTAGCCGGCGGGCAGGTAGATGAAGAAGTACCAGGCCGCGGCGCCCGCGAGTGTGAGGATCAGCGCCAAGGCGGCGAGGTAGGGGGCCTTGCGCAAGCGTGTCGTGTTCATTGCCATCCCGTTGGTTGCCAGGGTCGATGCGGTTGCGGCAGCCGCGATCACGGGGCTTGCCTGTCACGGAGGGACGAGAGCGGCAGGGGGAAATTTAGCGGTGTGCTACCGGTAAATTTGCTGCCCGGCATCTCGTTCTAGCTCGATAGGCGTGGCTGACACGGATACGGATGTGGCGATGAGGTTTTCCAGGCGTGGGTTCATGGTAGGGCTGGCGGTAGCCGGGGCGGCGGGTTCGGCAGCGTGGTATGCGCGCCAGCCGCAGGACCACGACGAGAAGCTCAGGAAAGATGAGGTGCAGACCCCCGGTGAGGCCACGGTCGAGGCCGCCGCCAGTGCGGGCGTGCGCATCGGCGACAAGCTGCGCGGCATCTGGGATCTGCGCTTCAGTGGTGCCGAGGCCGGCTTGGATGGCCTGCCGTTGCAGGGCGTGCAGATGCTGCTGGATGTCGGCCCGACCGGCCGCTCGCTGCGCGGCTTCATCGACGTGGCCGAACGCCTGCGCGGCAGTGACCCGCCGCGCTACCGGGTGCTCGGCGAGCTGGTTGCCGCCGATGCCGGCAAGGTTCGTTGGCGCCTGGTGCCGGCAGGGGCGTCAGCGCCGAGCCATGAACTGGAGGCGACCCTCGATGAGGTCTGGGCTTCCTGGGGCAACGCCGGTGCTGGCACCCTGACCGGCCGCATCCGCCGCATCGACCGGCCGCTGCTGAGCCCTGAGCCAGACAACCACTTCGTCGCCAGCAAGCGCGCCTTCCCCGAGGCACGCCAGGTCACGCCGCTGGCGCCGGCGCTGATGGCCTGGCTGAATTCTCCCGAACACCGCCTGTTCCACCAGGTGTGGCATGCCACCCGGGACAAGTGGCACCGCCTGGACGATAGCAAGCGCGATGCCCTGCGCGGTGCTGGCTGGCAACCTGGCCCGCGTGACGCCGAGCGCGGCGCACGCGGGCGGCGCAAGCACCTCAATGGTTCCGGCGAGGACTTCTTCTTCATGCACCGGCACATGCTGGGGCATGCGCGTGGCTTGCAGCCCGACTTGCCGAACTGGGCGCAACTGCCGCTGCCGTCACCGCAGCTTGAGTACGACCGGCAAGGGTTCATCCGCTATCAGGAAAACCATGACGGCAACTCGGTGCCGCCGGCCTGGGTCGCGGCCAATGACGAGGACCTGAGCCAGTGGCTGCATGGCATCAAGGCGGCAGAAACGTTCTTCAGCAATTTCCAGGTCTGGGAATCGCAGTACCAGGACCCTGATTACCTCAGCCGCCTGACCCTCGGGCAGTTCGGCTCGGAGGTGGAGCTGAACATCCATGACTGGCTGCACATGCGCTGGGCAACCGTCACCCGCGACCCTTCCAATGGTGCGCCGGTGATGGGCGACCGGAACCAGACGGACTATGCGGCGCGCTGGTTCCGTGAGGAGAACGACTTCCTCGGCGACCCGTTCTCGTCACACGTCAACCCGGTGTTCTGGCGCTTCCATGGCTGGATCGATGACCGTATCGAGGACTGGTACCGGGCCCATGAGCGGGCCCATCCGGGTGAGGTGCAGCGGCGCGAGGTCAATGGTGTGTCGTGGTTTGCGCCGGGGCGCTGGGTGCAGGTTGGCGACCCTTGGCTCGGGCCGATGACCCATGGTTGTGGGGGGATTTCCGATGCCGGGGGCGGTGCCGGGGAGATGGAGGTGGAGGCGATGAAGCTGGCGTTGCGCATTGCCTTTAGCGGTGAGCGGGATGTGGATGATTTGCTGCGGCGTACGCCCCGCAGGCCTTGGTATGCGCGGCATATGAAGTTGCCCGAAAGGTCATAGTGGGGGGCAACGGCTCGCAGGTGTTTGCCGTGGAAGGTTCAGCGCTTTTGAGATCGAGCGCCGCCCGCGCGGCGCATCGCGGATGAATCCGCTCCTACATCTGTTGCAACGTGCCGAACCTGTTACGCCATGGTTGCCAGCCCTGGCGCTGTCTTGAGGCCTAAAAACGGCTGACAACCATGGCCTCCCAGGCATGGCCACGTTGCAACAGATGTAGGAGCGGATTCATCCGCGATGCGCCGCGCAGGCGGCGCTCGATCTCACAGGCGCTGCACCTCTCGCGACGATCACTTCAACGCCCCATCATTGAACGCCGCCCTATGTGTTCTCTCGAACTGCAGCGGTGTGACGGTGACATGCCCTGCCGCCAGTTCAGCCATTTCGGTCCCGGGCTGGTCGACCTCCCTGGCGTTGTTCAGCTTGATCCAGTGGTAGTCGAACCCACGAGGGTCCACCTCTTTGCGCACCGACATGCTGTTCAAAGGCCCGGCACCTTGCCGTGTCACCTTCAGCGGCAAGGTGGCCTGCGGGTTGCAGTCGGGGAAGTTCACATTCAGGCAGGCATCGCTCGGCCAATCCTGGCTCAGCAGTGCCTGCAGCACCTTGGGCGCATGGGCCAGCGCGTTGTCCCAAGGCACGTTCGCCCGGTCGCTGTAGGCCTGGCTCAGGGCAATCGAGCGGATCCCCAGCAGCATGCCGGTCATGGCAGCACCGACCGTGCCGGAGAACACCGTTTCCAGGCCCAGGTTCGCACCTCGGTTGACCCCGGAGAGAATGAGGTCTGGGCGGGCATCCTTGAGCAGGTGCTGCACCGCCATCACCACACAGTCACCTGGCGTACCGGTGACGGCGAAGCGTTTGTCACCATGCTCACTGACCCGCAGTGGGGCATGCAGGCTGAGCGAGTGCGAGGTGCCGCTCTGGTCCGCACGCGGGGCAACCACCCACACCTCATCGGCCAGTTGCGCGGCAACCTGCTCCAGGACTTTCAGGCCAGGGGCGTCGATGCCGTCGTCGTTGGTGACCAGAATCCTTCCAAGTTTTTGCTGAGTCATGGCTGTCGGTTGATCCTTGTGATGGGTTCCGACAGCTGAGACTAGACCGGTTTCTTCGGATTGAATGGTGGGGGGGATGTGTGGTGGCTTACAGGTGCTCGCCATGGAAGGTTCAGCGCCTGTTAGATCGAGCGCCGCGCGGGCGGCGCTCGATCTCAAAACCGCAGAAGGTATCGAGGCGAACACCTCTTGGCCCTCACACAACCCTCACACCGTTACTTGCAGTTCCCCGCCTTGCGATACCCCGCCGCCTGCGCCTCGGCTTCACTGGCAAACGCCACCTGGTTCTTCTGCGAAACCTGGCTGTACCCCGGGCAACCACTGGCCAGGTGATACACATGGCTATTGCGGTTGCCCACAACCGCGCCAGCCGTCACCGCACTGGCCAGTGTCGGCTTGGCCGTCTCTTTCACCGCCGTAGTCGGCACCGCAGCCGCGCCCTGGGGCGTATACCCCAGCGCCCACTTGCGCTCGCCGGTCACGAACGGGTTGTTGTGCCCCATGATCGCGGCAATCCGCTGGTCACGCTGCTTCTCCCAGGCCGTCACCGGGTGCTGCTTGTCCCAGGCCATCAGCACCTGTTGCTGCTGGCGCGACATGCTCAGCTTGTAGCGATCGAACATGTAGAACGTGGTGCGTGCCACCAGCCCCTTCACCTCGTCGCGTGGCTCGGCGGTTTTCTGCTGGAAATCGATCTTGGTGGTGCACTGGCCGTACTGCGGCGCCACGCCGGACACCATGCCGTAATTGAAGTTGCTGCGGTCACCGTTCACTTCGCCCACGGATGGGTAGAGGTTGAACAGGTCGGCCTCCATGGCGCGGAAGGTCGGGTCGCTGTCCACGCAGTGCTCGCGCCCACCGTTCTGCCAGCACTGGCGCTGGTGGCCGAAGGTCCAGGCCGGGACGATGTGTTCCCACTCGGTGCGCTCGGCGCGGGTCTGCAGCTTGCGGGTTTCATAACCGCAGGACTTCAAGTCGACCCGGCCGCCGGATTTGCCGACCCAGGTCCACTTGCAGCCACAGTACAACTCGCCCATCGCGCTGTTGCCTTGGTCGAGGTAGATCTTCTGTTTGGCGACCACCTTGGCTTCGGTGAAGGTGGCGGGCGGGGTGGCGAAAGCGGCGGGGATGGCGGCGAAGGCGAGGGCGACGGCGCAAAGCAATTTCTTCATGAAAATACGTCTTAGGCTTACAAAAGGACGCGATTATACGGCTTGAACGATTTGATAGTAGAGAGGAAAGGGTTGCGCTTGAGCGCTGCGGCGCTATCGTTTTCGGGTCAGGATTTTGCCGAGCGAGTCGTCATGCAAATTGCCCCGTCGCCTCTCAACGATGGGCACGAGGCGGGTGATGCCGTGTTGCAGGCTGCAGCGGGGCGCATGCTCGCGACTATGCGGGCGGATGACACGGTGGCCAGGCTGGCGGGTGACGAGTTCGTGGTCATCGCACAGGCCGTGGCCAACCAGGCGTCAGCCCTGGATATTGCGCGCAAGCTGTGCGATGTGCTGTCGGCGCCTATTTCGGTGGAGAATGCTGAAGTGGCCGTGGGTGCCAGTATCGGGGTTTATCTGAACCTGTCCGGGCATGAACCGCAGAGTGCCGAGGAGGCTTTGGCGTTGGCAGACAAGGCGATGTATGAAGCCAAGCGGAGTGGGCGAAACAGGTTCAGTCTGGTGGCGGATTGAGACGCTGGCAGGGGGGCGCGTCAGGGCTTCGATGGGCCTGCCACAACAATTTCAGCGCCTGTGAGACCGAGCGCCGCCCGCGCGGCGCATCGCGGATGAATCCGCTCCTACATTTTTTGCAACGTGGCCATGCCTGTGAGGTCATGGTTGTCAGCCGGTTTGCACGGCTCAGGACATGCGCCAAGGCTGGCAACCATGGCGTAACAGGTTCGGTACGTTGCAACAATTGCTGCGATCATGCCTGAGCAGCACTTCGTGGCCCGTGGCCCTGGCTTTTCCCTGTATTTGATCGCGGTGCAGCAAGCCTTCGGCGCAGAAGCCTGATACAGCCCTATCTCGACAGTGGCGAACTGGTCGCGCGCCTGGCCCGCTCGGTGCCCCTCGAGCTGGCCATCGCGGCCTGGCGTTTGCCCGCAGCCACGGGCAACCCGCAGGTGGCAGCGGTAGAGGAGGCATTGAAACTGCTGGCCTGAGGTGCGGCCAACGTTGCGCTGGCCACACCCCTGGCTTCAGACCTGCTCGGTTTCTGTCGCCTGCCCGGCCAGCTTGGCCTGTGTCTTGATTTCGACATCTTCCTTCATGCGCTGGGCGATCTGCTCATCGACCTTGGCCTGTTGCTCAGGTGGCAGGGCGTTGTACGCGTCCTCGGTCATGCCCAGTTCCTGCAGGACCTTCTCCTTGATCTTCTCTTCAGGTGACTTGGCCATGTAGTCGCGGAACTCCTGCAGCGCATCACCGGTTTCCTGGGTACGGGTGCTGGCCTGCTGGCGGGCGGCCAGGTCGGGGTTCTGCAGCATGACCTTGAGCTTGGCGAACGCTTCCTCGCGGGCATCGTCGGCATTTTGCTGCGAAGTGCTGCCCTGGCTGTTCGGCTGCGCGGACGTATTGCGGGTGTCCAGCGGCGCACGGAACGGCACCAGCGCGGCTTGTGCCTGGTCGTGGTTGATGCGCTGCTGGTGCACGGTGGCCTGCCAACCCAGGCCATTGAGGGTGATTGCCATGTGCGCCTCCTTGGACGTTGCAAAAGCCAGGGGAGCGGGGCAAAACCCATGCCAGCTGTGCAGGCCACGAAAATAGGACGTTCGGGCTATTCCGGTGGTTGGCCGGCAGGCATATGCTTGCCTGTCAGAGGAAGTACGTTGCCGCCTGCGGCAAACACAAGCACTGTCGGCAGCACCTTGACCGGGGCGCAGTTGCTGGACACCAGGGAGAGCGTCCATGAGTCAGGAAACACCGCCGGCACCTGCCGGCTTCAGTGAGCAGCAGCTGGCAACGCTGTTCGAGTTGATCAGCGATGGTATCTGGGACTGGAATGCCAATACCGGCTACGTCTATCGCAACCCCGGCTGGTACGCCATGCTCGGTTATGAAAGCCATTCCAAGGCTAACACCGTGCTGACATGGGAAAGCGTGATCCACCCCGAGGACTACCCGCGGGTGATGGCGCATTTCGAGGCCTACATCAACCAGCGCAACGAGCACTATCTCATCGAATACCGCTGCCGATGCCAGGATGGCAGCTACCTGTGGATCGAGGACAGTGGCCATATCATCGCCCGCAACGAGGATGGCTCGGTGGCACGCATGCTCGGCGCGCACCGCAATATCGACGCGGGCAAGCGCCTGGTGGCGCAGCTGGAGCAGAAGAACCATTCGCTGGAAGCCCAGGTGGCCGAGCGCACCCGCGAGCTGTCGTGGGTCAACCAGCAGCTGCAGCGCCAGCTCGACGAAAACCGCATCCTGGCCGAGCGCGATGCGCTGACGCGGGTTGCCAATCGCTACCGGCTGGAAAAAACCTTGCAGCAGGAGTGCGAACGGGCCAAGCGCTTCCGCCAGCCGCTGGCGCTCATTGCCATGGACCTGGATGATTTCAAGCCGATCAATGACCGCCATGGCCATGCCCGGGGCGACGCGGCGCTGGTCCAGGTAGCAGACAACTTGCGTAGCAGCCTGCGCGAGCTCGACCTGCTGGCGCGCTGGGGCGGTGACGAATTCGTCATGGTGCTGCCGCAGACCACCCTGGGCGAGGCGCTCGACCTGGCCGGGCAGTTGCGCCGAGTGATGGAGCGGATGGAGCCGGTGGGCGATTGCCGCTTGACCATGAGCTACGGCGTGGTGCAGTGGCAGGACGGGGAGGGCCAGGAGGAACTGCTGGCGCGGGCCGACCAGGCTTTGTACCGGGCCAAAGGCTCGGGGAAAAACGCCATTGCCGAATGAATCGATGCCTCAGGGCCGTCTGTAGGGGCGGCCTTGTACCGCGAAAGGGATTTGGCGATCATGCCAGCGGCATGCTGACGTCTTTCGAAATTCACAGTCATGCTCGGAAGATTGCGGCCGATACAGCGGTTGCAGCAGTACGTCCCTGAAGATCCCTTCGAAGCGAGCACCATGCCCCCCATCTACTTGAACCTAGGTTGCGCCGATCACCCACGCCAGGGCTTCATCAATATTGATCTGGATGCCGCAGGCGCTGACTTGCAGTGGGCGCCGGGTCAGGCGTTGCCGTGGGAAACGGGTGCGCTGGCGGGGATCTACAGCGCCTGCTTTCTGCAGCGTCTGGGGCGCAACCAGGCTATCCGCCTGCTGCACGAATGCCGGCGGGCGCTGCAACCGGGTGGAGTGATCCGCCTGGTCTGCACCGACCTCAACGCGCTGATCGACGATTACCTGTGCAATCGCAGCTACCCCGAGGCCCCAGGCATCGGCCGTGGCGAACGGCTGAATATTGCCCTGCGCCAGCACGCCTGGACCTTCGACGCCGAGGAGCTGACGCGGATCTGCACGATGGTCGGCCTGGAGCCGGTGGCCCTCAGCGAAGCGGGCACCAGCTGCGATCCGCACCTGAGCGGCCTGGACGCACCGCTGCCCGGGCAACTGGTGCTGGAGTTTCGCAAGACCGAGCGACAGCTGGCGGAAAATGCCCAGCCACTGGTCAGCATCGTCATGCCGACCTACAAGACCGAGCACCTGTACGACGCCCTGGGCAGTGCGCTGAACCAGACCTACCGCAACCTGGAAATCCTGGTGTGCGACGACTGCCCGACCGATGAAATCGAACGCATATGCGCCGACCTGAGCCAGCACGACCCGCGTGTGCGCTATGTGCGTAACCCGGATGCCGGCAAGGACATCGGCCGCCTCAACCACGTGCTCTGCCTGAAAGAAGCGCGTGGCGAGTTCATCAAGTTCCTCAATGACGATGACGTGCTGGACCTCGAATGCGTGGAGCGGATGCTCGACAGCTTCCGCCGCTACCCGGATGTCACCCTGGTGACCTCCAAACGCCAGCGCATCGACCAGCACGGTGAGCCACTGGCCGATATCGCTGCCACCCAAGCCCCGGTTGCGGACGACTCGCTGATCGAAGGCCTGTCGCTGGGTACTGCATTGATGCAGTCGCAGCTCAATTTTGTCGGCGAACCGAGCACGGTGATGTTCCGCCGCGCTGACATGCTGGGCATTACCCCGGACTTCATGTCGGTCGACCAGCAACCCATTGCCTGGGCCTCGGACGTGGCGATCTTCCTCAACCTGGCCCTGCGCGGCAACACCGTCTACCTGATTCGGCCGCTGAGCAGCTTCCGCATCCACGGCGAGCAGTGCCAGGTGCTGTATGGCGCCGCGGCTCAAGGTGAATCCCGGCGCTGCTGGGCGATCATGCGCGACTTCTGGGCGCGGCATGAGTTCGACAAGGCGATCTGACATGCCCAAGCCTGCCTACGCCCGTACCCCCTGGGAGCAGTCAACGGCTGCGTCCGCGCAAGCATTGCCAGAGCCTGGCCGGCAACCGGTTTACGTGACCCAGCCGGCACTGCCTGAACTGGAGGCTTTTCTGCCCTACCTGCAGGAGATCTGGGGCAGCCGCATGCTGACCAACGGCGGCACCATGCACCAACGGCTGGAAGCGGCGCTGTGTGCGTACCTGGGTGTCGAGCACCTGTCGCTGTTCTGCAATGGTACCCAGGCCTTGATCACCGCGCTGCAGGCGGCCGGGCTCAGCGGCGAGGTGATCACCACGCCGTACTCCTTCGTCGCCACCGCGCATTCATTGCTGTGGAACAACCTGACGCCGGTCTTCGTCGATATCGACCCGCGCACCCTGAACCTGGACCCTACGCGCATAGAAGCGGCCATCACCGAGAAGACCACGGCGATCCTGCCGGTGCACTGCTACGGCCACCCTTGTGATGTCGCGGCGATACGCGCGATTGCCGAACGCCACGGCCTGAAGGTGATCTACGACGCCGCCCATGCCTTTGGCGCGCAGGACACCGGCGGCAGCCTGCTGCGCCATGGCGACATGGCCACCTTGAGCTTCCACGCGACCAAGGTATTCAGCACGTTCGAGGGTGGCGCCATCGTCTGTCGCGACGAGGCGACCAAGCGGCGCATCGACCAGTTGAAGAACTTCGGCCTGTCTGCCGACGGTACCACCGTGGAAGTGACCGGTACCAACGGCAAGCTCAGTGAGATTCACGCGGCGTTCGGTCTGTTACAACTGCAAGGCGTGGACGAAGCACTGGAGAAACGCCGGCGCATCGACCAGCGTTACCGTGCCGGCCTCGCGGGCATTGCCGGCATCCACTGCATTTGCGGGGTGGGCGAGGCAGTCGCCAACCATGCCTACTTCCCGATCCTGGTGGGGCCTGAGTTCGGGCTGAGCCGCGACGCGCTGTTCGCCCACTTGGCGGCCCACAACATCCATGGGCGGCGGTATTTCCAGCCACTGATCAGCGGACTGCCGATGTACCGCGGCTACCCGTCGGCCAGCGCCGGCAACCTGCCGGTGGCGCATCAGGTGGTGGAGCAGGTGATCTGCCTGCCGATCTATCCCGACCTCGACCACGCCACTGTCGACTTCATCATTGGCCTGATCGCCGGGGCTGCCGCATGAGCGCCGTGGCGATCATGCAGCCTTACCTGTTTCCCTACATCGGCTACTGGCAACTGTTGCAGGCCGCAGACCGCTTTGTGGTCTACGACGATGTGAATTACATCGTCCGTGGCTGGGTCAACCGCAACCGCATCCTGATCAACAATGCCCCCGGGCTGATTACCCTGCCGTTGTTGCAGGCCTCGCAGAACCGCAAGATCAACGAGATCGACATTGCCCCCGCAGCCCAGTGGCAGCGGCGCATGCTGCGCTGCGTGGAAATGGCCTACCGCAAGGCGCCCTGTTTCGATCAGGTGTTCCCTGTGATCGAGCGCATCCTGGCGCACCCGGACAACAACCTGGCCGGCTTCCTGACCCATCAGATTCAGGTGCTGGCCGGTTTCATGGGCCAGACGGTACAGATCGTCAGCAGCAGCCAGGGCTACGGTAATGCCCGGCTTGCGGCACAGGAACGGATTGTGGATATCTGCCGCCAGGAAGGCGCGGCCCGCTATATCAATGCCCAAGGCGGGCGGTCGCTGTATACGCCTGCCAGGTTCGCCGATGTCGGTATCGACCTGCGCTTCATCGGCATGCGCCCGCTGCCTTATCCTCAACGCGGCGAGGGGTTCACCCCCTACCTGTCGATCGTCGATGCCTTGATGGAAGTCGGCGCCGAGGGCATCGGGCCGCACCTGGCGGCCTACGATTACCTCTGAGGCTCAGGCCTCGCAGACCACGTAGACGCTCGCGGTGAGGTCCGGGTACTTCATGCCCATCTTGTAGCAGCCGTCGAAAAACGCCTGGTCGATGATGCCGGCACGCAAGGCAGCGTCGAACTGGAAGTTGGCCATCGGCTTGAACAGGATGCCGCCACGCTGGGTCACCTGCAGGCCGGCCTGCAGGGCTTCGTGCTCCAGCGTGTCGAGGCTGTAGGTGCAGCGGTGGCCGTGCTGGCGTTCGCCGTCGGTAACCGCCGCGTTGAAGTCGATCAGCCCCATGCCCACCGCGATCTGCCGCGACGCCGCATTGGCATTGGGCACGACGATGAACAGCCGGCCACCTGGCGCCAGCCACTCGCGCACTTTTTTCAGCACCGGTTGCGGCTCGCTGAGGTGTTCGAGGGTGTGGATCAGGAAGATATTGTCGAAGCGCCGCTCCAGGCTGGCGTCCTCGAACTGCCCGAGGATGAAGGTTGCCCGTGTATCGGCCACATTGCGGCGGGCGATCTCGATCAGGTCGGAGGCGCCTTCGAGCACGGTCACGTCATCGAAGACCTGCAACAGCTTGCGGGTGAACTCGCCGTGGTAGCAACCCATTTCCAGGGCATTGCCCGGGCGAAACTGCCCGCTCAGCGCCTTGATCATGTAGTCGCGGTGAATGTAGTCGAAGTCGTAGGCGTACAGGCGGTTTTCCGTGTCCTGGTACTCGGTGTTCAGGTCGCGTGACATGGTTAACCCTGGTTGGAGTGGTACATGCGCCTGGCCGGTGGCTGATACCACTCGTCCAGGGTCGCGGGTACCCGGGCGTTGTAGCCGATGACCTGGCGCATCATCGGCTCGAGGTCTGGCCCCAGGTTATAGCCCAGGGCGCGCGGGTAATCGAATTGCTGCTTCATGAATGGCTTGGAGAACATCGGTGTGACCGAGCGGCGTACCTGATCGGTCAGGTTGCTGCCGCCAGCATGCCAGACATTGGAGTTGAACATCAGGATGCTGCCGGCCGGGGCGATCGCCTGTTCGGCGTGGGCCTTGAAATACGCGTCGGTCGGCTTGGCTTCGGTCTTGTGCGAGCCGGAGAGCATCCAGGTAGCCCCATTGTCGGCGGTGAAGTCGTCCAGCATCACCAGCGTGTTCAGCAGCAGCGGCATGTCCCCGGAATAAGAGCGGATATCCCGGTGGACGCGCTGCGCATAGGACTGGCTGGCGCGCGTGTTGATGGCACCGCCATAGGCGTTGAGGATGAACTGGCCGGCAAAATAGCGCTCGATGAAGGCATAGATCGGGTAAGCCTTCAGGCAGTCGAAAAAGCTGTCGAACTGGCCAATCAGGTGATGCACCGTGTTGCTGGTGTCCTGGTCGATGCCGTTCTTGACCTGATAGTCGCGACAGATGGCGTAGGCCTTGTGGATGTCTTCGCGCATCTGTTCGACGATAGCGGCAGGGATGGCGTTCTCGAAGATCAGCCAGCCCTGCTGCGCCATGCGCCGGTCGAACGCCTCGGTGGAAATCATGGGCGCCTCACCTGATCGTGACGATGCATTTGGAAGGGTACAGCTCACACTTTTCCAGGCTGTATTCGGCAGGGCTGAAGACTTCCTTGAAGGCCAGTGCCTCGCCTGGCGATTCCGCCCAGGTCAGTTCGTCCATCAGCAGCACGCTGCCACTGACCAGATGCGGCTTGATCGCCTTGAGCGCTGCCAGGGTCGGCTCGTACAGGCCCATGTCGAAGTAGGCGAAGGCGACGATGGCAGCGCCGTTGGCCTTGAAGAACTCAGGTGCGGTCTGGCAGACGTCACCCGCCACCAGTTCATGCACGCCGCGCTTGTGCCCGAGTACGTTGTTGCCTTCGTGCACCTGCAGCAGTTCGTTCAGGTAGTCCTTGTAACTGGCCTTGGTGGAGTACGAGTTCTCGACCCACACGCCACTTTCCTTGCGGTCTTTCTCGCCTGGTGCCGAATAGCCTTCGAACGTGTCGAAACCGACGATCTTGCGCTGCTTGTTGAACGGCTCGTACATGGCCCGCAGGTTTTCCAGCAGGACCAGGTTGTGGCCATACCAGGTCCCGAATTCGCAGATCATGCCGGGGATGTGCTTGAAACGCTTGTACAGGTCGCTCAGCACAATGAACTTCACCAGCACCGAGCTGCGGGTGTACAGGCCGAGGTTGAACAGCACGTCATCGTCCGACAGCGGGCTGTTCAGGTACAGGTCGCGCAACTTGTCACGGAAGGCGTACTGCAGGTCCGAAGCGGTGGATTCGAGTTTGTAGACGTCGTCTTGCAGTTGTTCGTTACTCATCATCACTCCACTGGGCCAGGCCGAAGCCGCTGGTCCCGAATCGGTTGCCGTTGTACAGCATGTAGGTGTGCCCGTTGCTCTGGAAGATGAACGGGTAGCAGGTCATCAGCGAGTCCCAGCCTTCGTCCGACGGCGCTATGCCTTCATCGTCATGGCGGGTCCAGGCCCGGCCGTCGAGCGACTCTGCGTAGCGGATGCGGTAGGCGCCAGCACCGTTGCGATAGTCCTGCGAGGCGCGCGAGCAGTACCACATCTTGTACACCCCGTTGTCCTTGATCACGCAGGGGCGGGAGAAGGCTTCGGTGTCGAAGCGCGACGCCAGGCATTGCTGCGGGAAGCGCGTGTACTCGAAGCCATCCTGGGATTCGGCGTACTTGATCACGTACAACGGCTCGTACTTGCCATCCACCTCCAGCCAGCGGGTACCGGAGACGTACCACATCTTCCACAGGCCTTCGTCGTACAGCACGGTGGGCGTCACCGCCAGGTAGGGCTCGGTGGCCGTGCGATCCATGATCGGCCCTTCGAACAGTTTCTCGAAGTGCAGGCCATCGTCGTCCGAGACCGCAACGCCCATGGCGTTGTGGTACGGCACGGTCAGCCGCTGGTTCCAGCCGCTGTAGTAGAGGTAGGTGCGGCCCTCTTTCTTCACCGCATAGCTGGGCATCACCCCTTCGTCATCGAAGGTGCCGGGGGCGCCGAAGCCAAGGCACGGCTCGCGGTGGCGGGCGACGACGGTGCGTGGGTCGTGCTTGTCCAGGTCTACTGCGTAGCACAGGCTCTTGCCGGCACTGTTGCGGGTGGAGATGAACACCCTGATCACATCGTCCAGCACCAGCGCGGTGGGCACCTGGGCGTGGGAGCCGACCCAGTCGTGGTCAGGGTCGAAGGTTCTGCCGAGTTTTTTCCAGGCCATGCTCTACCTAAAAATCCAGATCCTGGCTGCTTTTCACGGCGCGCGCGGGGGCACCGACATAGAGCTGCCAGGGTTGAGTGTCTTTTGAAATCAGCGCACCCATGGCGACGCAGGTACCTTCGCCGATGGTGCAGTTGTTGGTGATGGTGGCGTTGACGCCGAACCAGGCGTAGGGCTCGACCACGCAGTGCCCGGACAGCACCACGTGGGAGGTGAAGAACACATGGTCACGGATTTCGCCATGGTGGCCGATATGGTTGCCGCTCCACAGCACCACGTTGTTGCCGATGGTGGTGAACGGCTGCAGCGTGTTGTCTTCGAGGATGAAGCAGTTCTCGCCAATGACGTTATCGTTCACCGTGGCATGCGGGCTGACATAGGAGATGAAGTCATAACCCTTTTCCTTGCCTTGCAGGTACACCGACTCGCGCAGGCGGTTCATCTTGCGCCCGGTCATGGGCGCGAACAGCTTGTAACCGGTGCTTGGGAAATAGTCCTGCAGGGTTTCGAACGGCACCACCGGCAGCCCTTCGAACAGCCTCGATTCGGGCAAGTAGCGCTCGTTCACGGTAAACCCGACCACCTGCACCGAAGGGTCCTTCTTCAGGTAGTAGTGCGCCAGCTGGGCAGTGTCCAGAACTCCGAAAATGACAACTTTTTGCATCATGGCATCCAGGAAATTCGAGGCTGAGCCAGGTCAAGCCGATCCAAAGGTACGCTGTGTATACTGCCGCCCACGATAGCACCTCCGCTGGCGTAACTAAAAAGGGCACCAGGCCGATGGGAAAAATGCTTGATCGAAATCAAATCCGCTTTTACAGGGAACAGGGTTACCTGGTTGCCGAGGATATTTTCGACCCGCTGCACCTCGATGAAACCCTTGCCCACTTCAACCTCGCCTTTGCCCAGCAGCTTGACCGCCTGGCCCTGCCGGTCGCCGCGGGCCCTGCCGTCGAAGCCCTGCACCGCAACATGGCCGCGTTGCTGGGCGCGAACGTTGCCCTCTACCTGGCGACGCTGCGCATGTGCTCCAAGCTGTACGGGGTCTACCGGTTGATGACCGCCGAGCGCTTGCGCGATGCGGCTGCCGACCTGGGTATCGCCACGCCGTTGTTCCAGACCACTCCCGTCCTGCACCTGATGTCGAAGCAGCTGGTGATCCCGGGGGGCTATCAGGGCTTCGACGTGCACCAGGACTGGACCTCGGTACAGGGCAGCCTGGACACCATCACCACCTGGATCCCGTTCATGGACATCGACCCACGGTTGTTCACCATGGAAGTGCTGCCCGGCAGCCATTTGCTTGGCCTGCTCAGCGGCGACCAGCAACAGCATGTGCTGCGGGTCGACGACAAGCATTACAAGGAAAGTGACTTCGTTCCTGTCTGTGTCGGCAAGGGTGGCGTTTGCTTGATGTCGAACTTCACCATTCATCGGTCTTCTCGCGAAGGCGATGACCGACTGCGCATTTCCATCAGCGGGCGCTATGAAAATGCCAGCGAGCCGACGTTCATCGAACGCGAGTATCCGTTTACCCAGCAGAAGAGCATGCAGCGCGGCCTGATCACCGAGAACTTCCCGAGTGCCGAGCAGGTGCGCGACGTGTATGCCGTTGCAGGCAAGGGATTCTGATCGCTGGTACGCGCAGGCTTTAAAGTTTCCTGCCGGCATGCCGATCACAAGGTCGCATGGGGCTGAATGAGTGCTGAAGGGGCAAGTATGAATCTTTATGTCAACCAGGTGAAAAACAAGCCGGACTATCGGGGCGCGCTGTTCAAGGGCGACATCTTCCTCGAGACCGGCCTTGGCAATGCACACCAACTGTGCGCCCTGGCCCGGCAGAGCATCACCGCCGCGTTCGAAGGCGAAACCGACCACCAGTCGCTGCACAAGATGATGCCGGTGGAAACCTTCGTCGAGCGCGTCACCGCACTCAAGCGCCAGTTCACCAATGGCCCTGAAGCCAAGGCACTGATCCGCGATTTCATCCGCGAAATCGGCGCCGACCCGAAGGACTACATCTTCGATGTGCCACGGGTACGCGTGGTGCCCAACTACGACTACCTGCATGCAGGTGTGAGCTACGCCTACAAGCCGCACCGCGATACCTGGTACGGCAGCGTCGAAAGCCAGGTGAACACCTGGATGCCGGTGTACAGCATCGAGCCCGAGCAGACCATGATGATCAACCCGGCGTACTTCGAGCGGCCGGTGCAGAACAGTTCGGCGCAGTGGAGCCTGAACGACTGGATCAACGTGCAGCGGCACAAGGCCTCGCAGAACATCACCGAAGAGACCCGGGTGCACCCGGTGCCGCTGGAAGACATCGACACCAGCGCCGAGCTGCGTGTGGCGGCCAACAGTGGCGAGATGCTGATCTTCTCCGGTGCTCACTTGCACGGCACCGTGGCCAACTTCACCGACAAGGTGCGCTTCAGCGTGGACTTCCGCCTGATCCACCTGCAAGACTTGCTGCACAAGCGCGGCGCACCGAACGTCGACAACGGCTGTTCGGACGCAGAGGCCGGCTTCAAAGACTTTTTCAATGCCAGCGACTTTTCGCAATTCCAGGGAGTTAACCCATGACCAAGCGTCGCCTGACTGCTGCCGAGGTCGAGTACAACGAAAAGCGCGCCAGCGTGCTGAGCCGTGTCGATGCCCAATACGTGGCTGATGCGCCGTTCCTGTTCGCCAACCGTATCGCCGTGACCGCTGCGCTGTCGCGCATCGAGCTGTTCAAGATGGTCCAGGACATTCCGGGTGCCATCGTCGAGTGCGGTGTGTACAAAGGCAACTCGCTGATGCTGTACATGCAGCTGTCGATGATCCTTGAGCCCTATGCGATCAACCGTTCGATCATTGGTTTCGATACCTTCGGCGGCTTCGCCAGCATCGATGCCGAGCAGGACCCGGCCGACATCAACGAAAGCATGTTCTCCGACACCGACGAGACGCTGATCCAGGACATGATCGATGCCAACGACCTGATCCGTCCGGTCAACCGCATCCCGCGTTGCGAGATCGTCAAGGGTGACATCCTGGAAACCGTGCCCGCCTTCGTCAAGACCCGCCCGGACCTGGTGGTGGCGATGCTGATTCTCGACACCGACCTGTACAAGTCGACCAAGGTGGCGCTGGAAACCTTCCTGCCGTACATGCCCAAGGGTGCGATCGTGGTGCTGGACGAAGTGGCCTACCGCAACTTCCCGGGCGAGACCCAGGCGCTGCGTGACGTACTGGACCTGAACAAGATCGAGCTCAAGCGCCTGCCATTCGATTCGTCGGTGGGCTACTTCCGCGTCTGACGCACACTCGCGACCGACGAAAAAAGACCCGCGGCGCCTGGGGCGCAGCGGGTCAAATCGGCCTCGGCCGCTTCAGTGTCAAATATGCAGTGCGTGGCCCAGCGCGCGCAGTGCCGCTTCCTGTACCGCCTCGCCCAGCGTCGGGTGAGCGTGGATGGTGCCAGCCACATCTTCCAGCCGTGCGCCCATCTCCAGCGACTGGGCAAACGCCGTGGACAGTTCCGATACCGCCACGCCCACCGCTTGCCAGCCGACGATCAGGTGGTTGTCACGCCGCGCCACCACCCGCACGAAACCGCTTTTCGACTCCAGGCTCATGGCCCGGCCGTTGGCGGCGAACGGGAACTGCGCGACGATGCAGTCCAGCCCTTGCTGGCTGGCTTGCTCCGGCGTCTTGCCCGCTACCACGACTTCCGGGTCGGTGAAGCACACCGCGGCTATCGCTGCGGGTTCGAAACGCCGGGTCTTGCCGGCAATGATTTCGGCAACCATCTCGCCTTGCGCCATGGCGCGGTGGGCGAGCATCGGTTCGCCTGCCACGTCACCAATGGCCCAGACATTGCGCATGCTGGTCTGGCAGCGGTCGTCGATTGCAATGGCGGCGCCGTTCATCTTCAGGTCCAGGCATTCCAGGTTGAAGCCTTTGGTCCGTGGCCGGCGGCCCACGGCCACCAGCACCCGGTCAGCCTCCAGGCGCAGTTGCCCACCCTGGCCATCGCTGGCCAGCAGGCAGCCGTTTTCGTAGCCTTCGACGCTGTGGCCCAGGTGCAGGGCGATGCCCAGCTTCTTCAGCGACTCGGCCACGGGGGCGGTCAGTTCGCTGTCATAGGTCGGCAGAATGCGCTCGCGCGCTTCCACCACGCTGACCTGCGCGCCCAGCTTGCGATAGGCGATGCCCAGTTCCAGGCCGATGTAACCACCGCCCACCACCACCAGGTGCTTGGGCAGGGCTTCGGGCGCGAGGGCTTCGGTGGAGGAAATGATCGGCCCGCCAAGCGGCAGCATTGGCAGCTCGACGCTGTTCGAGCCGGTGGCCAGCAGCAGGTGTTCGCACTGGATACGCTGGCCGTCGACCTCGACTTGCTTGCCGTCGAGGACCTTCGCCCAGCCGTGAATCACCTTGACCCCATGCTTTTTCAGCAGGGCAGCCACGCCGGTGGTCAGGCGGTCGACGATGCCATCTTTCCAGGCCACGCTCTGGCCGATGTCCAGGCGCGGGGTATCGACGCTGATGCCCAGTGGCGACTGCCCGGCAAAGCGAGCGGTCTGGTGGAACTGCTCGGCCACATGGATCAGCGCCTTGGACGGGATGCAGCCGATGTTCAGGCAGGTGCCGCCCAGGGCCTGGCCTTCGATGAGCACAGTGGGGATGCCCAGTTGCCCGGCGCGGATGGCGGCCACGTAGCCGCCGGGGCCGCCGCCGATGATCAGCAGGGTGGTATCGATGATCGTGGACATGCTCACTCCAGGAACAGACAAGCAGGTTGTTCGAGCAGGCCGCGCACGGCCTGGATGAACTGCGCGGCATCCATGCCATCGACCACCCGGTGGTCGAAGGAGCTGGACAGGTTCATCATCTTGCGCACGACGATCTGGCCGTCGATCACCACCGGCCGCTCGACGATGCGGTTGACGCCGACGATCGCCACTTCCGGGGTGTTGACCACCGGGGTGCTGACGATGCCGCCCAAGGCGCCGAGGCTGGTCAGGGTGATGGTCGAGCCGCTCAGCTCTTCACGGCTGGCCTTGTTGCTGCGTGCGGCGTTGGCCAGGCGTGAGATCTCGCCGGCGTTGGCCCACAGGCTGGCGGCTTCGGCATGGCGCAGCACCGGTACCATCAGGCCGTTGTCGCCCTGGGTGGCGATGCCCACATGCACCGCACCGTGGCGGGTGATGACTTGGGCTTCGTCGTCGTAGGTGGCGTTGATCTGCGGGAAGTCGCGCAGGGCCACGACCAGGGCGCGGACCAGGAATGGCAGCAGGGTCAGCTTGCCGCGCGTGTTGCCGTGCTTGGCGTTGAGCTGCTGGCGCAGGGCCTCCACGGCGGTGACGTCGATCTCTTCCACGTAGCTGAAGTGCGCGACCCGGCGCTTGGCGTCCTGCATGCGCTGGGCGATCTTGCGGCGCAGGCCGATCACCTGTACTTGCTCGCTGTCGGTGCGCTTGGCATAGCCACTCTGCGCCTGGCCGGCCGGGCTGTGCGGCTTGCTCATGAAAGCGTCGAGGTCTTCGTGCAGGATGCGCCCGGCCGGGCCGCTGCCATGCACGTAACGCAGCTCGATGCCGGCATCCAGGGCGCGCTTGCGCACCGCCGGCGAGGCCAGCGGCTTGTCGCCCGGTTGGCGCGGCACGATCGGTGCTTCGACGTGATGCTCGGGTGCCTGGTACGTCACAGGCTGTGGCGCTTTCGCTTCTGGCTGGGGCGCAGCGGGTGCAACGGGCGCGCTGTGCGCTTGCACAGGTTCGGCCTGTGGCACATCCACATGGTTGCCGCTGCCTTCCACTTCGATGCGGATCAGCTCGCTGCCCACCGCCATCACTTCACCAGGCTGGCCACCCAGAGCCAGCACCTTGCCGCTGACCGGCGAAGGGATTTCCACGGTAGCCTTGTCGGTCATGACATCGGCCACCACCTGGTCCTCGGCGATCACGTCGCCGACCTTGACGAACCATTCCACCAACTCGACCTGCGCGATGCCTTCGCCAATGTCCGGCATCTTGATGACGTGCGTGCCCATTCAGACCTCCATGACCCGTTTCAATGCCGCGCCTACCCGCGAAGGGCCTGGGAAATAAGCCCATTCCTGTGCGTGGGGGTAGGGGGTGTCCCAACCGGTGACGCGCTCGATCGGTGCTTCGAGGTGATGGAAGCAGTGCTCCTGCACCAGCGACACCAGTTCGGCGCCGAAACCGCAGGTGCGGGTGGCTTCATGCACGACCACGCAGCGGCCGGTCTTCTTCACCGACTCGACAATGGTCTCCAGGTCCAATGGCCAGAGGCTGCGCAGGTCGATGACTTCGGCGTCGACGCCGGTCTCCTCGGCGGCCACCTGGGCCACGTAGACCGTGGTGCCGTAGGTCAGCACGGTGACATCGTTGCCAGGGCGGGTAATCGCCGCCTTGTCCAGCGGCACGGTGTAGTAGCCATCCGGCACGGCGCTTTGCGGGTGTTTCGACCAAGGCGTGACAGGGCGATCGTGGTGGCCGTCGAACGGGCCGTTGTACAGGCGCTTGGGCTCGAGGAAGATCACCGGGTCGTCGCATTCGATCGAGGCGATCAGCAGGCCCTTGGCGTCGTACGGGTTGGACGGCATGACCGTGCGCAGGCCGCAGACCTGGGTGAACATCGCTTCCGGGCTCTGGCTGTGGGTCTGGCCGCCGTAGATGCCGCCGCCGCAGGGCATGCGCAGGGTCAGCGGGGCGATGAATTCGCCGGCCGAGCGGTAGCGCAGGCGGGCCATTTCCGAGACGATCTGGTCGGAGGCCGGGTAGAAGTAGTCGGCGAACTGGATTTCCACCACCGGGCGCAGGCCGTAGGCGCCCATGCCCACGGCGGTGCCGACGATGCCGCTTTCCGAGATTGGGGCGTCGAACACCCGCGACTTGCCGTACTTGGTCTGCAGGCCTTCGGTGCAACGGAACACGCCGCCGAAGTAGCCGACGTCCTGGCCGTAGATCACCACATTGTCGTCGCGCTCGAGCATGACATCCATGGCCGAGCGCAGGGCCTGGATCATGGTCAGTGTGCTGGTGGCCATGGCGGTTTCCGGGTTGATGCTGTTGTTGTGATCGTTCATCTCAGACCCCCAGTTCCTGGCGCTGACGGCGCAGGTGGTCAGGCATTTCCTTGTACACGTCCTCGAACATCGAAGCCGCGCTCGGGATGTGGCCGTTGGCCAGGGTGCCGTACTGTTCCGCTTCCTTCTGCGCGGCGATGACCGCGGCTTCGAACTCGGCGGTAGTGGCCTGGTGTTCTTCCTCGGACCAGTGGCCGATCTTGATCAGGTGCTGCTTCAGGCGGGCGATCGGGTCGCCCAGCGGGAAGTGGCTCCAGTCATCGGCCGGGCGGTACTTGGACGGGTCGTCCGACGTGGAGTGCGGGCCGGCACGGTAGGTCACCCACTCGATCAGCGATGGGCCCAGGCCGCGGCGGGCTCGTTCGGCGGCCCAGCGCGAGGCGGCGTACACGGCGACGAAGTCGTTGCCGTCGACCCGCAGCGAGGCGATGCCACAACCCACGCCACGGCCGGCGAAGGTAGTCTGTTCGCCACCGGCAATGGCCTGGAAGGTGGAGATGGCCCACTGGTTGTTGACCACGTTGAGGATCACCGGGGCGCGGTAGACGTGGGCGAAGGTGAGGGCGGTATGGAAGTCCGACTCGGCGGTGGCGCCGTCACCGATCCAGGCCGAGGCGATCTTGGTATCGCCCTTGATCGCCGAGGCCATGGCCCAGCCGACTGCCTGCACGAACTGGGTCGCCAGGTTGCCGCTGATGGTGAAGAAGCCGGCTTCGCGCACCGAATACATGATCGGCAGCTGGCGGCCCTTGAGCGGGTCGCGTTCGTTGGACAGCAGCTGGCAGATCATCTCCACCAGCGACACGTCGCGGGCCATGAGGATGCTCTGCTGGCGGTAGGTGGGGAAACACATGTCGCTGCGGTTGAGCGCCAGCGCCTGGGCACTGCCGATGGCTTCCTCGCCCAGGCTCTGCATGTAGAAGGACATCTTCTTCTGGCGCTGGGCAACCACCATGCGGCTATCGAAGATGCGCGTCTTGAGCATCGCGCGCATGCCTTGGCGGAGGATCTGCGGGTCGATGTCCTCGGCCCATGGGCCTTGGGCATTGCCTTGCTCGTCGAGCACGCGGACCAGGCTATAGGACAGGTCGGCGGTGTCGGCAGCATCGACATCGATCGGGGGTTTACGGACTTTACCCGCGTCGTTCAGGCGCAGGTAGGAGAAATCGGTCTGGCAGCCTGGCCGGCCGGTGGGCTCGGGCACATGCAAACGCAGGGGGGCGTACTCGTTCATGCTTTTTACGCTCGCTCGGATGTTGTTTTTGTGAGCTCTGAAGCGGCCGCCGCTGAGTACCGGCTTGTGACTGGTAGGTCAGCGTCTTTTACATCTTAGTGGGAGGGCAGGAGAATTTTTCTCTCAAGTTGATTGCCTTTGTCTGACGGGGGAGATAAACATTCCGGATAAACACAAAAAACCGGTGAATTTGTCTCATGCGCAAGCTCGATCGTACCGATATCGGCATTCTCAACAGCCTTCAGGACAACGCACGCATCACCAACGCCGAACTTGCCCGTTCGGTAAACCTGTCGCCGACGCCGTGTTTCAACCGGGTCAAGGCAATGGAAGAGTTGGGGGTGATTCGCCAGCAGGTGACCCTGCTGTCGCCAGAGGTGCTGGGGCTGGATGTGAATGTGTTCATCCATGTCAGCCTGGAGAAGCAGGTCGAGCAGGCGCTGCATCGCTTCGAGGAAGAGATCGCCGAACGGCCGGAGGTGATGGAGTGCTACCTGATGACTGGCGACCCGGACTACCTGCTGCGGGTGCTGTTGCCGAGCATTCAGGCGCTGGAGCGGTTTCTCGATTACCTGACACGGTTGCCGGGGGTGGCCAACATCCGTTCGAGCTTTGCCCTCAAGCAGGTGAGGTATAAGACGGCGTTGCCGTTGCCTTCCAATGGCATGACCTTGCGCGAATAGTGTTTGCGTGTGCCGGCCTTTTCGCGGGTAAACCCGCTCCCACAGGTACTGCACAAGCCTCAGGCATTGTGTGATCCCTGTGGGAGCGGGTTTACCCGCGAAGAGGCCGGCACAGGCAATACAGAGGGTGCTTGATATTTTAAACACCCCAAGCCTATGTTGTTGTCAGCCTATAACAACAAGGACAAGCGTCATGACCACCGCCGCCCACCGCTCGCCTGCCGAGCTCCTCCAGGGCATTGACCAGATCGAATGCGTCACCCCCGACCTCAATGGCGTCCCGCGCGGCAAGGTGATGACCGCCGAGGGTTTCCTCGAAGGCCGCCGCCTGCAGATGGCCCGGGGGGTGTTGCTGCAATGCATCATGGGCGGCTACCCGCCGGCGCGCTTCTATGGCAGCGACGACGGTGACCTGGCGCTGGTCGCGGAACCTGCGCAGATCCACCGCCTGCCATGGAGCGAGGAGGGCCTGGCGCTGGCTATCTGTGACGCCAACGAGCTCGATGGCCGGCCATCGGGGCTGTCCACGCGAGGGCAGCTCAAGGCTGTAATCGCCCGTTACGCTGCCCTGGGCCTGGCGCCGGTGGTGGCAACCGAGCTGGAGTTCTTCGTCTTCGCCCCCAACACCGACCCGCGGCAACCGTTCCTGCCGCCGGTTGGCAAGGATGGCCGCCGCGAGCTTGGCCATTCGGCGTTCAGCGTCAGCTCCAACAACGGCCTGCGCCCGTTCTTTCAGGAGGTCTACCAGTGCATGGCGGCCCTGGGCCTGCCGCGCGATACCTTCATGCATGAAATGGGCGTGAGCCAGTTCGAGATCAACCTGTTGCACGGCGACCCGCTGCTGCTGGCCGACCAGACCTTCCTGTTCAAGCACCTGCTCAAGGAAGTGGCGCTAAAGCACGGCCTGAGCGTGGTGTGCATGGCCAAGCCGCTGGCGCATACCCCGGGCAGCTCCATGCACATTCACCAAAGCCTGGTGGAAATCGCCAGCGGGCGTAATGTGTTCAGCGACGAGCAGGGCCAGCCGACCGATGCCTTCTACCACTTCATCGGCGGCCAGCAGGCGTGCATGGCCGACTTCACTGCGCTGTTCGCGCCCAACGTCAACGCCTACCAACGGCTGTGCCACCCGTACGCATCGCCGAACAATGCCTGCTGGTCCGAAGACAACCGTGCTGCCGGCTTGCGCATTCCAGCCAGTGCCCCCGTGGCGCGGCGGGTCGAAAACCGCCTGCCCGGCGCCGATGCCAACCCTTACCTGGCCATCGCTGCCAGCCTGGCCGCCGGCCTGCATGGCATCGAGCAGCGCCTGCAGCCAACCCCGGCGATCCAGGGCGAATTCGAGGTGCCGGAGCATCTGAGCCTGCCGTGCACCCTGCATGCGGCCCTCGAACGCCTCAAGCGCAGTGCGTTGGCCCGGGAACTGTTCGGCAGCGAATTCATCGACGGCTACATTGCCAGCAAGACCCTGGAACTGACGGATTTCTTGAACGAGATCTCGCCGTGGGAGCGGCGCGTGCTGGCCGCGCAGGTCTGATCGCGACACGACCGGCACTGGACGCGCCCCTGTCTGGCTATTTGTCTGGCAGGGGACTGCGCCCTGGCCAATTTGCTTTTATGCTTGCCAGCAAGCCAACGCCACCTGACCAGGGAGTTCGACGGGACGTATGCGAAACATCTGGAAGCCCTTTCAGTCGTTGTATTTCGCCGCCTTGATGATGTTGATCGGTTCCGGCCTGCTCAGCACCTACCTGGCGCTGCGCCTGGCGGCCGACCATGTCGACAGCTTGTGGGTAGGTGCGTTGATGGCGGCCAACTACTTTGGCCTGGCCGTGGGCGGCAAGGTCGGCCACCGGCTGATTGGCCGGGTAGGGCATATCCGTGCCTACGCCACCTGTGCCGGTATCGTCGGCGCAGCGGTGCTGGGCCATGGCCTGACCAGCTGGTTGCCGGTGTGGGTGGGGCTACGGATGATCGTCGGCCTGGGGATGATGTGCCAGTACATGGTCATCGAAAGCTGGCTCAACGAGCAGGCCGATGCCAAGCACCGTGGTGCAGTGTTCAGCGGCTACATGATCGCCTCCTACCTGGGGCTGGTGCTTGGCCAACTGATCCTGGTGGTGCATCCCGAGCTCGGCCCTGAACTACTGATGCTGGTCGCCATGTGCTTTGCACTGTGCCTGGTGCCGGTGGCCATGACCCGTCGCATTCACCCGGCCCCCCTGCGCCCGGCGCCGATGGAGCCGAAGTTCTTTATAAAGCGGGTGCCGCAGTCACTTAGCACGGTGCTGGGGTCGGGGCTGATCGTCGGCTCGTTCTACGGCCTGGCGCCGCTGTATGCCTCCAGCCAGGGGCTGTCCACCGAGCAGATCGGTCTGTTCATGGGTAGCTGCATCTTTGCCGGCCTGCTGGTGCAGTGGCCGTTGGGCTGGTTGTCCGACCGCTACGACCGGGCGGTGCTGATCCGCAGCGTGGCGGTGGGCTTGGCACTGGCGGCGGCGCCGCTGGCGATTCTGCCTAGCGTGCCGCTGGAACTGCTGTTCGGCATCGGCTTTGTGATTTCGCTGCTGCAGTTCTGCCTGTATCCGCTGGCGGTCGCCTTCTCCAATGACCATGTGGAAAGCGAACGGCGCGTTTCACTGACCGCGATGCTGCTGGTCACCTATGGCGTGGGGGCGTGCATCGGGCCGTTGGCGGCGGGTGTGTTGATGAAGGTGCTGGGCTCGCAGATGCTGTACGCCTTTTTCGTCTTCTTCGCGCTGGTGCTGGTATGGCGGATCCGGCCTAAAGCGGTTACCGGCCTGCATCAGGTACAAGACGCACCGCTGGGCCACGTGGCCATGCCGGCGGCAGGTTCGCCGTTGTCGGCGGCGCTCGACCCGCGGGTGGACGAGCAGACTGTGCAAGATGTTATGCAGACGCCGGTTGCGGCTGAGGATACTGAAGACGAGCAGGTGGCGAGTGGGGAGGGGACAGCGCCCGAACAGACGGCTAGCCAGCCGATGTGAGCACGTGGGTAAGGTGCTCACAGGCTGACTCTGCAGGGCTCGGATTACTCGACCTCGATGTTGCGCAGCCTGAACCGTAGTATTTCTCCATCAGCGGATCCGGCGTACAAATTTTTGGTATTCGCCCGGTCGTTCGCAACCGCTACGCGATAGCCGTATTTATCCCGCAGATAAAAATCTATCTTGTCGGCGCTGTTTATATCGCCATCCCACTCTTCCAGGGGTTGAACTTTCCAATAGTGTAAGTCCAGCGTGTTCTTGACCACATTTACCGGACTCAGGTTATCTGTAATCCTGCCTATTAGGCCGGTACCATACAGGCCAAGGCGGTCGGCATTGTCTTTGTCAAGCCTGGCCCATTTGAATTCAAGTGTTTCGCCTGCCGTGATTTGATAAATGACACGGTTTTCTTCCGATCTGATGTATTCAAAGTGAAACTTCATAGGGATGAGGTTGTTGCGTTTGCCAGGGTGGTGGCAAAGCCAGCCATTGGTGAAGCCGGTGAGGGGAAGCAACACCTCAGATTTTGTTCCTAACGTGCCGTAGCTTGTGACCAAGACTTGCCCGTGTTGGCTGTGCAACTCTGCAGTAAAGTTAGAGCGAATCATTATGATCTCCGAATGACCCATGCCCTGGTGGGGCGGAGCGGTGATCGTAATAAAGCGGAGGTCAATGTATCAGCTGGAAACGGTGGGTGGGTAAAAAGCGATGCGCCGCGCGCGCCCTGCGATCAGATGTAATCGTCAGGGGCCGGTTTCGGTGTCAGCGTCCTCAGGCGTCAGGTGAGCTGAATGTCGTGCAAGCGGAACGTGAGGATTTCTCCGTCGTTATCACCGGCGCGCAGGAACTTGCCTTTGATGCTGCCGATAAGAGGATCATTCATTGCTTCGCAAACCCGGTAGCCGTGCCTGTCGCGCAGATTGAAATCCACGCTGGCGGCACTGGTGACTTCTCCATCCCAGTCCTGCAGCGGCTCGACTTTCCAGTAGTGACGCTCCAGTAGCTTCACAGGGTTGAGAGCATCGACAATTGTGCCCAAGGTGTGAGTGCCATACAGCCCCAGCCAGTCGAATTTATTGGCTTCAAGTCGAGCGCCTTCATAGGCTCCAGCACCGGTAGCTGTAAGGCTGTAGTGCACATAGTTATCTGTAGCCTTGAGGAACTGGAATTGAAACCTGACAGGTACGAATGTCCCTATCCGTTCAGGTTGATTGTGGCAGAGCCATCCACTGTCTTCGTTCTCCAGCGGGGCGTAGATCAGTGGGACGCCTGCCGAGGTTTCGATTACTCCCACGTGGCCATGTTGACTGTGAAGTTCGGCAGTGAAGTGGGAACGGATCATGTTGGGCCTCTACGCTTGAATGCCCTGAAACAGGGCGACGCAGAAATCCTATTTAGGCAAGGGGGGGATCCAGAAGCGGGAAGGTCTTCCTTGAACGCATAGGGCGCAACCTGCACGCCCAGCACGCCTGGGCCGGTATGCTGGGAATGATTGCGGCTAAACGATCAGTAATCGTCTTTATCGAACCGCCGCGCTTCACGCTGCAGCTGGTACACGAAGCTTTCGATCTTGCGCTGCGCCTGGCCATTGAGGTTATGGAAGCGCACGCCGGCGAAGGTGGTGTTGATCCGCTCTTCATAGTGCAAGTGGCGCAGCTCGACCATGGTGTCGACCAGCCCCAGCGGGTTGCTGGCCTTGAAGCGTTCGTACACCTGGCCCAGTTGCAGGCAGTTCTCGACGTTGCCCTCGAAACGCAGCTTGCAGCCAGTGGCGGAAATGTCCAGCAGCTTGCCGCGCAGGGCGCCGTTGCCCTTGAGGAAACTGCCGTCGAGGATGATGTCGACCAGTTGCGACAGCTTCAGCGCGGCACGGAAGGCGTTGCGGCGCTGGTGGTAGGTCATCTCTTCCGGCATCGCGCCGCGGTAGCAGCGGTGCCCGTCGACTTCGCTGATCTTCAGTTCGTGATTGCATTCCCAGGCGATGCGCACGCCGTCGTGGAAGCCTTCAACGCGGAACGGTTCGCCGTTCTCGATGAATTTTTCGCCATCGCGCGGGATCATTTCGTCCAGTGCCAGGGTATTGCTGTCACGGTCCACATGCACCACATAGCTCTGGAACCGCTGGCTGCGCTCGTGGAAGGTGATGATCAGTGGATCATGGCTTTCTTGCAGCTGGCGCAGGTTGGCCGCGATCTCCAAGGGCGTGTTCAGCACCTTTGGCGGTTGCGGGGCATCGGTTTCATTGAACACGGGTTTTCAATCTCCAGGCAAAAACGACACACGCAAGTAACGGCATTTTGCCAGTATGTTCCGTGCCTTGATAGAAGTAATCACACTTGGCTGAGCGCCCGGGGCTTGGCAAGTGGGGAAGTGGTGCCACGGCTGTCATAGAGCGATGGTGCTTCACCGCCCTGGAGGATTCTGATCTGGTTTGCCGTGACGTGCTGCTGCACCTGAATGATCCGGCCATTGGCCTCGTTGGTCTTCTGGCAGTCGTTCATCAGCTGGTTCAGCACTTCGAGCTGCTGCATGATTAGCTCGCCGTTGTCCGACTGCGCCGCCAGTGCCTGCACACCGGCGCGATTGGCGCTGAGGCCGAGGCTGGTGAGCAGGTTGCTGCGGCGCATGCCTTGCTGCTCGAGCAGGACGATAAGCGACTGCTTGCGGGCCAGGATGCCCTCCAGCGGTGCCATGTCGCGGCCGTGCAGGGCCATCGACTCCTGCTGGAGGAGGTCGAGCAGTTCCTGGGTCGGGGCGATGTCGTCTTCGATCAGTTGCAGCAAGGTGATGTCGTGCATGGCTAACTCTTGGCTTTACATAGCGTCCGTGAAGTCAGCGCGCCGAACGGTCAGCGCTGGGCTTCGAAATCGAGCAGTTTGCTGGCGACCCGGCCGGCATCGACCTGGTAGCTGCCGTCTGCGATAGCCTGTTTCAACTGCGCCACTCGGGCACTGTTGACGACGGGCTGGTCGCGCAGCTTGTCGCTGACCTTTTGCAACTGCTGGGCCTCTTGGCTGAGGTGTACCGCTTCTCCGCTGGCGCTGGCGCTTTTTGGCGCGTCTTGGGTTTCGCCGGTTTTTTCGGCGTTGCCAGGCGTGGCATTGCCACGAACGCCGCCCGTAACCGACGGAGAGTTATTCAAACGACTGAAGTCGATGACCATGATCAGAAACCTCTGGGTATTTGGACGCTTGCCTTGTTTTCGGCCAACCCGAAAGAAACTTTAGGCACAAATGCTTAGCCGCCTGTCAGCAAGCTCGCGAACCCGTTTCCGCACAGTTTAGGAAAAGCAGTTGCACACCGCCAGCGTAATCTACATGGCGACCTCGACCTGGCCGGGGCCTGTGACCCGGGCTTTGACTACCCGCTGCGAATTGAGGTTGCGCACGCGGATCTGCTCACCCTGGCCACCCTTGGCCAAGGCTTCGCCAGGCATGCGCACGCTCAGGGAGCCGCTGCGCGCGGTGATCACCACATGATCGCCCTTGCGCACCACCTCGGCTTGCTCCAGGTGCTGCGGCGTGAGGACCTGGTCGAGCACCGTCGGGCGCAGCATCTTCATGCCAACCGCCTGGTCGAGGTCGGTGAGAAAACCCTGGGGCAATGTGCCGACGTCGCGTTCGCGCAGGGCCACGTCGCCCTCGCCGATGAGGTTGTCGCGCTTGAGTGGGCGGGTCACCACCACCACGTCGCGGAACAACCGTACGGTGGCCGGCACGAAAATCGTCCACGGTGCGCTGCCGTCGCAGCGCACTCGCACGGTAACCCGGCCCAGTGGTTGCGCCGGGCTTTCCAGCGAGGCGTCCAGCTGCTGGCTGCACAGCGGCATGCGCAGGCGCGGGTCGAGCGGGTTGACCTGGATTTCGTAACGCCCTGGGGTCTGGGTGGTGGCCAGGTAATCTTCGACGCTGAATTCAAGAAACCCTTGGGTGACACCGATAAGCTGTTCAGGCAAGGTAACCGCGTCCGCCAGCGTGCGAACGCCGGGTGCCAGCAGGCACAGCACGGCGAGCGAGCCGCTCAGCAGGTGCGTCAGTCGTCGGAAATTTGTCGTTTTCGTGTACATGGCGCTCAAAAAAGCAAAGCCCGTGCCGACTTGGTGACCATGTAGCACCAAAAAGGCAGAAAGCATAAGGAGTCAGGCATGGCGGGGGTAATGGATTCAGTCAACCAGCGCACACAGCTGGTCGGGCAGAATCGCCTGGAGTTGCTGCTGTTCCGTCTCAACGGGGCGCAGCTTTACGGCATCAACGTATTCAAGGTCCGCGAGGTGCTGCAGTGCCCTGAGCTGACCGTGCTGCCCAGGTCGCACCCGGTGGTGCGAGGCGTGGCTAACATTCGCGGGGCGACCATCCCGATCCTCGACCTGTCGATGGCGACCGGCCTGCCAGGGTTGCAGGAAGACACGCGCAACAGTTTCGTGATCATCACCGAGTACAACACCAAGACCCAGGGCTTTCTGGTGCACTCTGTCGAGCGCATCGTCAACATGAACTGGGAAGAGATTCATCCGCCACCCAAGGGTACCGGCCGCGATCATTACCTGACCGCCGTCACCCGGGTCGACAACCGCATGGTCGAGATCATCGACGTGGAGAAGGTGCTGGCCGAAGTGGCGCCGTCGTCCGAGTCGGTGTCTGCCGGAGTGGTCGATGCCGAGGTGCAGGACAAGGCCACGCTGCTGCGGGTGTTGACCGTCGACGATTCGTCGGTGGCGCGCAAGCAGGTCAGCCGTTGCCTGCAGACGGTGGGTGTGGAAGTGGTGGCGCTCAACGATGGCCGGCAGGCTCTGGACTACCTGCGCAAGCTGGTGGACGAGGGCAAGAAGCCCGAAGAAGAGTTCCTGATGATGATCTCCGACATTGAGATGCCGGAAATGGACGGCTATACGCTGACCGCGGAGATCCGAAGTGACCCGCGCATGCAAAAATTGCACATCTGCCTGCATACTTCGTTGTCCGGAGTATTCAACCAGGCGATGGTCAAGAAGGTCGGGGCCGATGATTTCCTGGCCAAGTTCAAGCCGGACGACTTGGCCCAGCGCGTGGTCGACCGGATCAAGGCAACGCATTGAAGCAGCCGGGGGCATGCCCCCGGCACCAGTGATTGAAAAGAGGCGGCAGTAGTGTCTACGGGTAATTTGGAGTTCGAACAGTTCAGGGTCTTCCTGGAAAAAGCCTGTGGCATCCTGCTGGGGGAGAATAAGCAGTACCTGGTTTCCAGCCGTCTCAACAAGCTGATGGAACAGCAGGGCATCAAGAGCCTGGGCGAGCTGGTGCAACGTATCCAGACCCAGCCGCGGGGCGGTCTGCGCGAGCAGGTGGTGGATGCGATGACCACCAACGAGACCCTATGGTTTCGCGATACCTACCCGTTCGAAGTGCTGAAGAACAAGGTCATCCCCGAGTTCATCAGGAACAATCCCGGCCAGCGCCTGCGCATGTGGTCGGCGGCCTGCTCGTCGGGGCAGGAGCCTTACTCGATTTCGATGGCCATCGACGAGTTCGAGCGCAGCAACCTGGGCCAGTTGAAGATGGGGGCGCAGATCGTTGCCACCGACCTGTCCGGCTCGATGCTGACCAACTGCAAGACCGGTGAGTACGACAGCCTGGCAATTGCCCGTGGCCTGTCCCAGGAGCGCCTGCAGCGTTACTTCGACACCAAGGCGCCGGGGCGTTGGGCGGTCAAGCCGGCGATCCGCAGCCGCGTCGAGTTCCGCTCGTTCAACCTGCTCGACAGCTATGCGAGCCTGGGCAAGTTCGACATCGTGTTCTGCCGCAATGTGCTGATCTATTTCTCGGCGCAGGTGAAGAAGGACATCCTGATGCGTATCCACAGCACGCTGAAGCCTGGGGGCTACCTGTTCCTCGGCGCCTCGGAAGCGCTGAACGGGTTGCCGGACCATTACCAGATGGTCCAGTGCAGTCCGGGGATCATCTACCAGGCCAAGTGAGTTTGGGCTGACAGGTGTTCGCCTTGATGCTTTCTGCGCCTATCAGATCGAGCGCCGCCCGCGCGGCGCATCGCGGATAAATCCGCTCCTACATTTGTTGCAACGTGCCGAACCTGTTACGCCATGGTTGCCAGCCTTGGCGCAGGTCTTGAGTCGTGCAAACCGGCTGACAACCTTGGCCTCACAGGCATGGCTACGTTGCAACAAATGTAGGAGCAGATTTATCCGCGATGCGCCGCGCGGGCGGCGCTCGATCTCGAAAACGACACACATCCAACGCCAATCACCCGCGCCCCTCATCTGACGTCAATTTTTTGTTTTGCCCCTTTTGCCGCCCGGCAATTGCCGCTTTCGCTTCGCCAGGCGGAAGCACTTTGCCGCTTTTCTGGCATCGCGCCATCAGTCACCCGCGTCGCAGCCCAGTGTTTCCGGGGTTTGAGGATTCTGGCACAGCCCTTGCTATACCTTGCTCAACGAAATTCCGGCCAACCTTCGAAGGTTTCCCCGACATGAGCATCAGTTTCGACAAGGCGCTTGGCATTCACGAAAAGGCATTGGGCTTCCGCGCCCAGCGCGCCGAAGTGCTGGCCAACAACATCGCCAACGCCGACACGCCCAACTACAAGGCGCGTGACATGGACTTCTCTTCGGTGCTCGCCGCCGAGAGCCAGAAGCAGCAGGGCGGCCGCTTCGCCATGGACCGCACCAACAGCCGCCACATCGAGGCCGAAGGCCTGGCGATGGCTGATGACACGGTGCAATACCGCGTGCCAACCCAGCCGTCGATCGACCAGAACACCGTGGACGCCCAGATCGAGCAGTCGAACTACACCGAGAACGCCATTGGCTTCCAGGCCAGCTTCACCTTGCTCAACAGTAAATTCAAAGGGCTGGTTTCGGCCCTGCGCGGAGAGTAATTCATGTCCCTTTCCAGTGTTTTCAACATCGCCGGCAGCGGCATGAGCGCGCAGAACACCCGCCTCAACACCGTCGCCTCGAACATCGCCAACGCCGAGACCGTGTCGTCGAGCATCGACCAGACCTACCGTGCGCGCCACCCGGTGTTTGCCACCACCTTCCAGAACGCGCAAAGCGGCGTCAGCCAGTCGCTGTTCGAGGACCAGGGCGAGGCGGGGCAGGGTGTGCAGGTCAAGGGTATCGTCGAAGACCAGAGCAACCTGGAAGCGCGCTACGAGCCCAACCACCCGGCGGCGAACAAGGACGGCTACGTCTACTACCCGAACGTCAACGTGGTCGAGGAGATGGCTGACATGATCTCTGCCAGCCGTGCGTTCCAGACCAACGCCGAGCTGATGAACACCGCCAAGAACATGATGCAGAAAGTACTGACCCTGGGTCAGTGATAAGGAATCCAGACCATGGCAGTCGATAGCAGCAGCGGTGTGAACCTCAACGACGTCATCGCGGCGTCCGGTGTCAGCTCCAGCACCAAGAAAACCTCCACGACCAGTTCCGCGACCGGTGGTCAGGCCCTGGGCAAGGATGCGTTCCTGCAGTTGCTGGTCACCCAGATGCAGAACCAGAACCCGCTGGATCCGCAGGACAACAGCGAATTCGTCGCCCAGCTGGCGCAGTTCAGCAGCCTTGAAGGCATTACTTCGCTGAACGAGTCGGTCAGTGCGATCACCAGTGCCATGGCCTCGTCGCAGGCGCTGCAGGCATCTTCGCTGGTGGGTCGTTCGGTGATCGTGCAGAACGACAAGGCGATCGTCGATACCGCTGACAGCTTCAATGCACAGTTTGTAGTGCCGCAGGCCATCAGCGAAGCGAAGGTCACCATCACCGACAAGGATGGCAACACCGTCAAGACCATCGAGCTGGGCGAGCAGAAGGCCGGTTACGGCGACTTCATCTGGGATGGCACCAATAACAAGGGCGAGAAAGTCGACCCGGGTACCTACACCTTCACTGCCACCACCACGGTGGACGGCAAGGCGGTGCAGATGAATACCTTGCTGCCAGCCAAGGTCACCAGTGTCAGCTTCAACACCACCGGCGAGATGGTGCTGAACCTGGCGGGCGTGGGTAAGGTTTCCCTGTCCGACGTACAAACCATCGGTATCTAAGGCCGACAGAACGGCAAAAAGGAGCAACAGCATGTCTTTCAATATCGGCCTTAGCGGTCTGTACGCAGCCAACAAGCAGCTGGACGTTACCGGCAACAACATTGCCAACGTCAACACCACTGGCTTCAAATCCTCGCGCGCCGAATTCGCCGACGTGTACGCCGGCGCCAACCGCCTGGGCGTGGGCAAGAACCAGGTCGGCAACGGTGTGCGCCTGGCGGCGATTTCCCAGCAGTTCAGCCAGGGTGACGTCAACAACACCGGCAACGTGCTGGACATGGGTATCCAGGGCCAGGGCTTCTTCGTGCTGTCCGACAACGGTGCGCGCGTGTACACCCGTGCCGGCGCCTTCCAGAACAGCAAGGACAACTACGTGGTCACCTCGGACGGTTTGCGTCTGCAGGGCTATGCCGCTGACGAGAACGGCAACATCAAGCGCGGCGTGCTGACCGACCTGAAGATCGATACCTCGTCGCTTGCGCCAAAGGCCACTACCCTGATCGACCAGGGCATCAACCTGAACTCCGAAGCGACCATCATCCCGCTGCCAGGAGCCACCCCTGCCGGCCCAACGTTCGACCCGGCGGATGACACCACCTACACCAAGTCTTTCCCGACCAAGGTGTACGACAGTCAGGGTAACGAGCACACCATGGAGCAGTTCTACCGCAAGACCGGTACGAACCAGTGGACCATGTACACCCTGGTAGACGGTCGCAACCCGATGGACCCGACTTCCACTGCGCCGCTGGAAGCGACCATGTCCTTCAACTCCGACGGTAGCGTGGCGTCCATGGCCACCGACCCGGCCAGCATTCCGCCGGGTGCTCCGGCCAACGCCGAGTGGGCGGTGACCAACAACACCTTTACCCTCAAGGGCTGGATCCCGGCCGCCAAGGACGCAGCAGGCAACTGGGCCTCCAACGGTTCGGCCGAGAGCGCCAACGGCATGCGCCTGTCGATGAACAGCACCAGCTCGTACAACACCGAGACCGCGCGCATGTCGCAGTCCCAGGATGGTTATGCCACCGGTATCCTGTCGAGCCTGTCGATCGACTCCACCGGCGTGATGTTCGCCAGCTTCAGCAACCAGCAGTCTCGCGCCATCGGCCAGGTGGCCCTGGCCAGCTTTGCCAACGAGCAGGGGCTGCAGCAAATTGGCGGCACGCGCTGGACCGAAACCTATTCTTCGGGCATTCCCGGCATCGACTCGCCGAAGACTGGCACCCTGGGTAGCGTTGAGTCCAACTCGCTGGAAGCTTCGAACGTCAACCTGACCCAGGAGCTGGTCGAGTTGATCAAGGCGCAGAGCAACTACCAGGCGAACGCCAAGACCATCTCCACCGAAAGCACCATCATGCAGACCATCATCCAGATGACCTGATGGTCGCTGGGTAGGGGGCTGCTGCGCAGCCCTTTCGCGACACAAGGCCGCTCCCACAGGATTACGCGGTGCCTGGCAGGAGCGGCCTTGTGTCGCGAAAGGGGCGCAAAGCGCTCCCGGCGACTTGGAGGAAGCATGCACAAACTGGTCATCACGCTGATCGCCGCTTTCTGCCTGTACCAGGCCCAGGCCGGCACCGCGCCCTGGTGGCGCTGGGAAAGCCAGGCGGATGGCCGGCTGGTGTGCTCGCAGTGGTCGCCGGGTGATGGCTGGAGGAAATTCGCCGGCCCTTACAGCAATGGCGGTTGCCGCGAGCCCTGATTCACCTGTACCGGCCTCTTCGCGGCTTGCCCGCGAAGAGGCCGGTACAGGTTTGCCGCTATCGGCAACCCGGCGCCGGATATCCGGCGGCACGCCAATCGCAAAACCCCGAAAAGGCCCGTATTCACGGGCTTTTTCGTGAATTCAAAAAGTTGGTTCGGAACTTGCTTTAGAGCCTGCACAGCAGCGGCGAGCGGCAAACGATCGTCAGTGCAGCGGAGGATGACTGTGGACAAGATGCTTTACGTGGCCATGACCGGCGCCAGCCAGAACGCGCTGGCGCAGAAGGCCCATGCCAACAACCTGGCGAACGTTTCCACCAATGGCTTTCAGCGCGACCTGGAGCAGGCTCGCTCGATGCCTGTGTTCGGTGACAGCTTTCCGTCGCGGGCATTTGCCATGACCGAACGCCCGGCCACCGACTTCAGCGAAGGGCCGATGGTCGAGACCGGGCGTGACCTGGACGTGGCCGTGGCCGGGCAGGGCTTCATCGCCGTGCAGGCGCCGGATGGCAGCGAAGCCTACGTGCGCACCGGCAGCCTGAACATCGATGCCCTTGGCGTGCTGCGCGCCGGCAACGGCATGCCGGTAATCGGCAACGGTGGCCCGATTGCCATTCCGCCAGAGCAGAAGGTCGAGGTCGGTGCCGACGGCACCCTCAGCATCCGCTCGATGGGCGAAGACCCGCGGGTGATGGCCGAGGTCGACCGCATCAAGCTGGTCAACCCGGACATCAAGAGCATGACCAAGGGCCTGGACGGGCTGATCCACACACAGAACGGCCAACCGGCTGCCGCCGACGTCAATGTGCGTGTGGTGTCGGGCTTCCTCGAAGGCAGCAACGTCAACGCCGTGGAAGAAATGACCTCGGTGCTGGCGCTGTCCCGCCAGTTCGAGCTGCACGTGAAAATGATGAACGCGGCCAAGGAAGGCGATGAAGCCATGGCGCGTGTTTTGCAAATCGGCTAACCAACTTTGAACGGGTGCCGTAAAACAGGCGCACGAGGAGAATACTGATGCTTCCGGCTCTTTGGGTCGCTAAAACCGGCCTGTCCGCCCAGGACACCAACCTGACCGTCATTTCCAACAACCTGGCCAACGTCTCGACCACCGGATTCAAGCGTGACCGCGCCGAGTTCGCCGACCTGCTGTACCAGATCAAGCGTCAGCCAGGCGCGCAGTCGACCCAGGACAGCGAGCTGCCATCGGGCCTGCAAGTCGGTACCGGTGTGCGCATTGTCGGCACCCAGAAGAACTTCCAGACCGGCAGCCTGCAGACCACCGAAAACCCGCTGGACATGGCGGTCAACGGCCGTGGCTTCTTCCAGGTGCTGCAGCCGGACGGCACCGTTTCGTACACCCGTGACGGTACCTTCCACCTGAACTCCGATGGCCAGATCGTCACCGCCCAGGGCTTTGCCCTGGAGCCTGCGATCGTGGTGCCGAACGACGCCCAGACCTTCACTGTCGGCCAGGACGGCACCGTGTCGATCACCACCGCCGGCAACCCGGCTGCCCAAGTCATCGGCAACCTGCAGACCGCCGACTTCATCAACCCGGCCGGCCTGCAGGCGATTGGTGACAACCTGTTCCTGGAAACCGCTGCCAGTGGCGCGCCACAGGTCGGTACCCCTGGCCTGAACGGCTTCGGCACCACCCTGCAGCAGACCCTGGAAAACTCCAACGTCAGCACCGTGGAAGAGCTGGTGAACATGATCACCACCCAGCGCGCCTACGAGATGAACTCCAAGGTCATCTCCACCGCCGACCAGATGCTGTCGTTCGTCACTCAGCAGCTCTAAAGCCCGGCAGTTGCAAGCCCTGGTCCAGGTTCTACTCCCGTTACACCGTGAGGTAAGTGTCATGAAGCGTCTGTTGTCTGTGTTCGCCCTGGGGGGGGCGGTTGTGTTGGCAGGTTGCGTCGCGCCGACGCCGAAGCCGAACGACCCGTACTATGCGCCGGTTCTGCCGCGCACCCCGCTGCCGGCCGCAGCCAACAACGGTTCGATCTACCAGGCCGGTTTCGAGCAGGGCCTGTACACCGACCGCAAAGCGTTCCGCGTGGGTGACATCATCACCATCACCCTCAACGAACGCACCTCGGCGAGCAAGAACGCAGGCTCGCAGATCCAGAAGAACAGCAAGGCTGACATCGGCCTGACTTCGCTGTTTGGCTCCAACCCGAACACCAACAACCCGTTTGGCAGCGGCGACCTGTCGCTGGAAGCGGGTTACAGCGGTGACCGCACCACCAAGGGCGACAGCAAGGCCACCCAGGGCAACACCCTGACCGGCTCGATCACCGTTACTGTCGCCGAGGTGCTGCCCAACGGCATCATCGCCGTGCGCGGCGAGAAGTGGATGACCCTGAACACCGGTGAAGAACTGGTGCGTATCGCCGGCCTGATCCGCGCCGACGACATCGCCACCGACAACACTGTGCCGTCCACCCGCGTGGCCGATGCGCGCATCACCTATTCGGGCACCGGTTCGTTCGCCGATGCCAGCCAGCCCGGCTGGCTGGACCGCTTCTTCATGAGCCCGCTTTGGCCCTTCTGAGTACGGATGAACATGTTCAACGTTAGGCAGCTGATTGCCGCGACCCTGCTCCTGTCCTGCGCGTTCGGTGCCCACGCCGAGCGCCTGAAGGACATTGCCAGCATCTCTGGTGTGCGTTCCAACCAGTTGATCGGCTATGGCCTGGTGGTGGGGCTCAACGGCACGGGTGACCAGACCACCCAGACGCCGTTCACCCTGCAGACCTTCAACAACATGCTGTCGCAGTTCGGCATCAAGGTGCCGCCAGGCTCCGGCAACGTGCAGCTGAAGAACGTCGCCGCGGTATCGGTGCATGCCGACCTGCCGGCGTTCGCCAAGCCGGGCCAGGTGGTGGACATCACCGTTTCGTCGATCGGCAACTCCAAGAGCCTGCGCGGCGGCAGCCTGCTGATGACCCCGCTCAAGGGCATCGACGGCAACGTCTACGCCATCGCCCAGGGCAACCTGGTGGTCGGCGGCTTCGATGCCGAAGGTCGTGACGGCTCGAAGATCACCGTCAACGTTCCGTCGGCCGGCCGTATTCCTGGCGGTGCCTCGGTCGAGCGCGCCGTGCCGAGCGGCTTCAACCAGGGCAACAGCCTGACCCTTAACCTCAACCGCCCGGACTTCACCACGGCCAAGCGCATCGTCGACAAAGTCAACGACCTGCTCGGCCCTGGTGTGGCCCAGGCCGTGGACGGCGGCTCGGTGCGCGTCACCGCGCCGATGGACCCGAGCCAGCGCGTCGACTACCTGTCGATCCTCGAAAACCTCGAGATCGACCCGGGCCAGGCCGTGGCCAAGGTCATCATCAACTCGCGCACCGGCACCATCGTCATCGGCCAGAACGTCAAGGTCTCGCCGGCGGCGGTGACCCACGGCAGCCTGACCGTGACCATTACCGAAGACCCGATCGTCAGCCAGCCGGGGCCATTCTCCAATGGCCAGACGGCGGTGGTTCCGCGCTCGCGGGTCAATGCCGAACAGGAAGCCAAGCCGATGTTCAAATTCGGCCCGGGGACCACGCTGGATGAGATCGTCCGCGCGGTGAACCAGGTCGGCGCGGCACCGGGCGACCTGATGGCCATCCTTGAAGCATTGAAACAGGCCGGCGCCTTGCAGGCCGACCTGATCGTGATCTGAGGACGCCACGGATGAATTCGAAAAGCCTGGTCTCCAGTCACGCCGACAGCGGTGCCTACACCGACCTCAACCGCCTGAGCTCGCTCAAGCACGGTGATCGCGACAGTGACGCCAACGTGCGCAAGGTGGCCCAGGAGTTCGAGTCGCTGTTCATCAGCGAAATGCTCAAGGCCTCGCGCAAGGCCAGCGATGTGCTGGCCGACGACAACCCGATGAACTCCGAGACGGTCAAGCAGTACCGCGACATGTACGACCAGCAGCTGGCCGTGAGCATGTCCCGCGAAGGTGGCGGTATCGGCCTGCAGGACGTGCTGGTGCGCCAGCTGTCGAAGAACAAGAGCACCCCGGCCAACACCAGCCCGTTCCCGCGTGTCGATGGCGCCGCGCCGACGTTGTGGGGCAACAAGGTGGCCGACCCGGTGCATGCCACCCAGTCCACGGCCGCACGCAACGACGTCGCTGCCCTCAATTCGCGGCGCCTGGCGCTGCCAGGCAAGCTGACCGACCGCCTGTTGGCCGGTATCGTGCCCTCGGCCACCAGCCCGGCCGCTGCCACCAATACCGCTGCCGTGCCAGCCCGTGACGGGCAGCAGTTGGCCAAGGCCATCGCCATCCCGGACAACGGCCTGCGCATCACCGGCCGCGCCGTGGCGCAGCCGCCGTTGGCGCCGAAGAAGGCCTTTGCCGACAGCGACGAATTCGTCGCCACCATGCTGCCGATGGCCGAGCAGGCCGCCAAGCGCATTGGTGTTGACCCGCGTTACCTGGTGGCTCAGGCCGCCCTGGAAACCGGCTGGGGCAAGTCGGTCATGCGCAACAGTGACGGTAGCAGCAGCCACAACCTGTTCGGCATCAAGGCCAGTGGCAACTGGGAAGGAGATTCGGCGCGGGCGATCACCAGCGAATTCCGTGACGGGCGGTTCGTCAAGGAGACGGCAGCGTTCCGTTCCTATGATTCGTACCAGGACAGTTTCCACGACCTGGTGAGCCTGCTGCAGAACAATTCGCGCTATCAAGATGCGGTGAAGTCGGCCGATAACCCAGAACAATTCGTGCGAGAACTGCAAAAGGCCGGGTACGCCACCGACCCGAACTACGCCAGCAAGATCTCGCAGATCGCAAGACAGATGAAGTCGTACGAGAGCTACGCAATGCTCGGTACCACAACGAAACTTTAAGGGTATGGAACCATGGCGAGTCTGATCAATATTGGCATGTCGGGACTGTCGGCCTCCCAGGCGGGCCTGCATACCACCGGCAACAACATCGCCAACGCCGATGTCGCCGGCTATTCCCGCCAGCAGAACGTCCAGCGAGCCAAGGGTTCGCTCCAGGAAGGCCAGGTATTCATGGGCACCGGCACCACCCTGGGCGATGTCCGTCGGGTGTACAACGCCTTCCTGGATGCTCAGTTGCAGACCGCCACCTCGCTCAACAGCGACAGCACCGCCTACCTGAACCAGGTCACGCCGCTCAACAACTTGCTGTCCGACAGCAACACCGGTATCACCGGCGCGCTGACCAACTTCTTCTCTGCCCTGCAAAGCGCCGCCAACAAGCCGACCGAGGATGCCTCGCGCCAGCTGTTGCTGAGTAATGCCCAGGCCCTGGCCAGCCGCTTCAACAGCCTTTCTGCCCAGTTCAAGGAGCAGAACAGCAACATCAACGGCAACCTCAGCTCGATGACCTCGCGGATCAACGAACTGACTTCCAACATTGCCCAATTGAACGATCAGATCTCCAGGGTCTCGGCAAACACAGGCCAGCCGAACGACCTGCTCGACCAGCGCAACGAGGCAGTGCGCCAGCTCAACGAGTTGGTGGGCGTGCAGACCGTCGAGCGTGACGGCAGCATCGACGTCTACCTGAAGAACGGCCAGTCGCTGGTGCTGGGCAAGACCACCAACAAGATGAGCGCCGAGCCAAGCGCCACCGACCCGACGCAGTTCTCGGTCAAGCTCGATCGTGGCAGCACCACCATGGATGTCACCAGCAGCATCAGCGGTGGCGAAATGGGCGGCCTGCTGCGCTACCGCAGCGAAACCCTGGCACCGGCGATGAACGAGTTGGGCCGTATCGCGCTGGTGGTGTCGCAGCAGATCAACTCGCAGCTCGGCCAGGGCATCGACAAGAATGGTGACTTCGGCGCGGCGCTGTTTGGTGACATCAACAGCGACAAGGCCATGTCCGCGCGCAGCACGCCCAAGGCCGGCAACACCGGCAGCGCCGCGCTGAACGTTGTCATCCGTGACACCGGCAAGCTGAGCACCAGTGACTACCAGGTGACCTTCGTCGGCCCGGGCGCAGACAAGTATCAGGTCAAGAAGCTGCCTGACGGCACCGACATGGGCACCTACAGCACCAATGACGACCCGGCGCCGGTGATCGACGGCTTCAGCCTCGACCTCAAGAGCGGTACCGCGGCGGTGGGCGACAGCTTCAAGATCACCCCGACGCGCAATGCTTCGGCGGAGATCGGCGTGGTGCTGACCGACGCCAAGCGCCTGGCGCTGGCCGCGCCGCTGACCGCCACCTCGGGCAGCGGCAATACCGGTACCGGTGTGATTGCCCAGCCGGTGCTGACTTCGGTGCTGGATATCGCCGACCCGGCTCAGCGCCAGGAGCTGCAGACCGGCATCAAGTATTCCACGCCCGTGCGCCTGGTGTTCGGCAACGAAACCACCTCGCCGCAGAGCTACGAAGCCTTCGATGCCAAGGGCAACAGCATTGGCACCGGTACCTTCGTCCCGGGGCAGAGCAACACCCTGAAGTTCGATGTGCCGATGGTCGACTCCGCAGGCAACCCGATCAACGATGCCAATGGCAACCAGAAGTCATTCAGCTTCGAAATGGATGTCGCCGGCGCCCCCAAGGACGGCGACAGCTTCACCGTGTCGCTGACTGGCGCCGGTTCTTCGGACAACCGCAACGCGCTGTCCCTGCAAGAGCTGCAGACCAAGCAGACCATGGACATCGGTTCGACCAAGGGTATCAGCATCACCGATGCCTACGGCAAGCTGGTGGAAAACGTCGGGGCACAGGCCAAGCAGGGCCAGATGGATTCCCAGGCGACCGGCGTCATCCTGACCCAGGCAACCGGCGCCCGTGATTCGGTGTCGGGTGTGCAGCTGGATGAAGAAGCCGGCAACCTGGTCAAGTACCAGCAGTACTACACGGCCTCGTCGCAGATCATCAAGGCGGCGCAGGAAATCTTCAACACCCTGATCGCCGCGCTTTAAGGAGTCTTGACCCATGCGTATTTCCACGGCCCAGTTCTATGCGTCCAGCGCGGCAAACTACCAGCGCAACTATTCCAACGTGATCAAGACCAACGAGGAGGCCAGCTCCTTCGTGCGCGTCAACACCGCAGCCGATGACCCGGTGGGGGCAGCGCGCCTGCTGCAGCTGGGCAACCAAGCCGACATGCTGGCGCAGTACAAGACCAACGCCACCAACATCACCAACTCGCTGAACCAGACCGAGACCACGCTCAACTCGATCAACACCATCCTGACCCGGGTGAACGAGCTGGCGCTGGAGTCGGGCAACGCCGGCTATACCGACACCGAACGCAAGGCCAAGGCGGCCGAACTGGGCCAACTGGAAGACCAGCTGCTGAGCCTGATGAACAGCCGCGACGAGAACGGCCAGTACCTGTTCGCCGGGTCCAAGACCGACACCGCGCCGTTCGTGCGCAATGCCGATGGCACCTACACCTACCAGGGCGACCAGACCCAGCAAGAGCTGCAGGTCGGCGACATGCTCAAGATGGCCGGCAACAGCTCCGGTTACAGCGTGTTCGAGCAGGCCCTGAACACCAGCCGCACGTCCACCAGCATGACCGCGCCGGCAGTGGATGACGGCAGGGTGAAACTGTCCAATGGCCAGGTCTCGGGTAGCGTGACCTACAACGACCGCTTCAGAAGTGGCCAGCCGTACACCATCACCCTGCTCAGCAGCACCAAGTTCAGCATCACCGACAGCCAGGGCAACGACGTCACCGCCGAAGCCACCCAGGGTGGCAGCTTCGACCCGAACACCACGGGCGGCTCTATGGTCAGCTTCCGTGGCGTGGACCTGCGCCTGAACATCAACCTGCAGGATGGCGATGTCCCGGACACCGCCGTGGCAGGCCATACCTTCACCCTGCAGAGCAAGCCGGACACCATCACCGCCACCCGCAGCCCAGGCAACCCGTCGAGCGCCCAGGTGTCTTCGATCAACGTCACCGACCAGAGCAAGTACAAGGCGATGTTCCCGAGCGGCGGTGCGGTGATCAAGTTCACCAGCGCCACCGACTTCGAGCTGTATGCCCAGCCGCTGACCGCCGACAGCCGGCCGGTGGCCAGTGGCACCATGGCGGGCAACGTCGCCTCGGCCGCGGGTGTGGACTTCACGTTCAGCAGCACCCCACCGCAACAGTCTGGTGACCAGTACATGGTCAATGTCGACAACCACCAGACCCAGAACGTCCTGGACAGCGTGGCCAAGCTGCGCACCGCCCTGAGCCAGCCGATCGACGGCGACAATGCGGCCTACCAGCAGCTGCGTGCCGACCTGGATTCGGCCATCGCCAACATTCAGAGTGGCCAGGACACGCTCAGCCGCGCCGTTACCGATATCGGTGCGCGGGGCAAGGCGCTGGAGATCCAGCAGAACACCAACGAAAGCCTGAGCATCGCCAACAGCACCACGCAGTCGTCGATCCGCGACTCCGACCCGGCCGAGGTGCTGATCCGCCTTACCCAGCAGAAGACCACGCTCGAAGCCTCCCAGCAGGCGTTTGCGCGAATCAGCCAGCTGAGCCTGTTCAACGCACTCTGAGTGCGCCTGTTGCCGTCCCCTTTCTCCTGACCGGAGGAGGGGGATGGTGCGATGTTCCAACCTGCTAGCGACTGTTCTGAATTCTCCGCGGGCAGTCACCTGTCGAGAGATTTCCTCGTGAGCCAAGCCCCCCTAGTCAGCCTTGTCATCCCCGCCAGCAACCCTGAGTTCTTCCGTGCCGCCCTGGCCGGTGCCCTGGCGCAGGACTACGACAACCTCGAAGTCATCGTCTGCGACGACAGCCGGGGCCCGCAGATCGAGGCGGTGGTCGAGGAGCTGCGCAGCCTGGCCCGTCACCCGTTGATGTATGTGCGCAACCCACAGCCGCTGGGCTTTGCCGGCAACCTGCAGCAGGGGCTTGAACAAAGCCAGGGGCACTACATCAAGTTCCTCTGCGACGATGACCGGCTGATGGCCGATTGCGTTTCCAGCCAGGTGCGGCTGTTCGAGGCCCATGGCGATGTCAGCCTGGTCGCGGCCAGGCGCCAGTTGGTGGATGCCGAGGACCACATCCTGCCGCAACGCCTTGAGACCAGCCCGGTCACCTTTGGCGATACCCTGTTCAACGGCGACGACTTGCTGGATTTCTTCGAGACCCGCCAGCTCAATTTCATCGGCGGGCTCAGCAGCGTGCTGCTGCGCGCCAGCGACCTTCGCGAACTGCTGCCGGCACTGGCCCCTGGCTTTGTGGCCATGCTCGATTTCGTGCTGTTCGTGTGCCTGCTGCGTCGTGGCCACCTGGGGGTGACTGCCGGGGTGCACTGCATGGAGCGGATTCATCCCGACCAGTTGCGTCGCCAAAGCGAGGTCAAGGCGGCAGCGGTCGGCGAGGCGCAACACCTGCGTGACATGTTCGCGGCCCGCGTCGCCGAGCGCGAGCCGTTCTCCGGCTGGGTGCGTGTGCAGATCCTGCAGGGCGATGAGCGAGACGCCGGGCGCACGTGGGAGAACCTGTTCCTGGTCCATACCCTGCGCTGCCTGCAGGCGATCCAGGAGTCCCATGTCGGCAGCGACAGCGACAGTTTCGCCGAGCTGTACGCCAAGTGGCTGGCCTGTCGCCAGGACCCTTTGGTGCTGGCGCGGCTGATGCGGCTGAGCGAGCACTGGCCGCAGCGCCCGCGCATCGTGCCGGTGGTGATCGACAGCGACGGCGATGCCCAGGCCCTGCACGTGACCTTGGACAGCATTGCCGGCCAGGCCTATGCCGCCGAGGCGACCCTGGTGCTGTCCAGCGCGCGCCTGGCCGCCAACCTGGAAGGCCGCGTCGACAGCCAGCCCTTGCAGGCCGACTGGGCCGTGCAACTGAACACCTTGGTCGCGCAGCGCGATGGCGCCGACTGGGTCTACCTGCTGCGTGCCGGTGACCGGCTCAATGCCTTCAGCCTGATGTTGCTGGCCGAGCGGATCGTGTCGCGCCCGCAGATCGCCTGTTGCTACGGTGACGAAGGTGGCCTGCGTAACGAAGCGTCGGTGGAGCCGGTGTTCAAGCCCGACTTCAACCTCGACCTGATGCGCGGCTACCCCTACACCGGCCGCATGCTGGCGTTTTCCTGCGAGGCCTTGCATGCGTTGGGCGGTTTCGCTGCCGGCTACCGCGAGCTGGCGCCCCACGACCTGCTTTGGCGCCTGGTTGAAAGCCGTGGCCCGCAGACCATCGAGCACATCCCGGAAGTGCTGGGCGAAAGTGCATTCAGCTACGCCGCCTGGCTGTCCTCGCCGGCGGTGATCGAGGAAAACCCGCAGGTACTGGCGGCCCACCTGGCACGTCTGGGTGTGGCTTATCGGCTGCAGAACAGCGGCGGGGCGATCAATCAGGTTCGTTACCTGCACGCCTCGCAGCCACTGGTAAGCCTGGTGCTCAGTGCCCAGGACCAGCTGCCGGCGCTGGAGCGCTGCCTGGAAAGCGTGCTGCAGAACACGGCCTACGCCCATTACGAAGTGCTGATTGTCGACAATGCCAGCCAGGGTGCGGATACCCACGCCTGGCTGGCCGCTCTGGAACAGTTGGGTGGCGACAAGTTGCGGGTGTTGAGGCTGGACCAGGAAAGCAGCTTCGCCGCCGTGCAGAACCTGGCCGCGCAGCAGGCGCGGGGCGAGTACCTGCTGATGCTCAGCCCGTTCGCCCTGGCCACCGAGCCCGACTGGCTCGACGCCCTGCTCAGCCATGGCCAGCGCCATGAAGTCGGCGCAGTTGGCGCCAAGCTGTGCAATGGCCACGGCCTGATCGTCCATGCTGGCGGCGTACTGGGCCTGCGGGGCGCCGTGGGCTCGCCGTTTGTCGGTGAGCCCATGGAGGCGGGCGGTTACATGCAGCGTCTGCAGGTGGCGCAGAATTATTCGGTGGTCGGTGCCGACTGCCTGCTGGTGCGCAAGCAGTTGTTCCTGGAGCTGGGCGGGCTCGACGACAGCGCCTTCAGCCTTGCCTTCAGCGATGTCGACCTGGGCCTGCGCCTGGGTGAGGCAGGTTACCTGGTGGTGTGGGCGCCCGATGCCCGGCTGATCCTCGACCCGCCAGCGGCGCCAGCGCCTGATCCACAGCGCGAGGCCGAGCGCCAGGCGCGGCTGGTGGAACAGCATGATGCGTTCTTCCGTACCTGGATGCCGGTGGTGGCGCGTGACCCGGCCTACAACATCAACCTGTCGCTGAACGGTTCCAGCTTCTGCCTGGATCCTGGCCTCAAGGCCGCCTGGACGCCATTCGTCAGCCGGCCGTTACCCCACGTGCTGGCCTTGCCGATGAACAAGACCGCCGTCGGCCATTACCGGGTGATCCAGCCGGTGGTTGAGCTGGAGAAGGCAGGCTGGGTCACCCAGCAACAGTACTTCGAGATTCCCTCCAGCATCGAACTGGAGCGCTGCTCGCCGGACGTGGCGATTCTGCAGGGGCGTTATACCGAGGGCTTCGTCAAGGAGATCGAGCGGCTCAAGACCTTCTCCAAGGGCTTCTGCATCTACGAGCTGGACGACTACGTGATCGACGTGCCGAAGAAGAACGGCCACCTCAAGCACACGCCAAAGGATCTGGAGCGGTCGCTGCGCCGGGGGATCGAGCGCTGCGACCGGCTGGTGGTCTCGACCCAGGCACTGGCCGATGCCCTGCATGATGCCCACAGCGATATCCGGGTGATGCCGAACATGCTGGCCGAGGAGCTCTGGACCAGCTTGCGCAGCCAGCGCCGGGCCTCTCGCAAACCGCGGGTCGGCTGGGGTGGAGGCACCAGCCACACCGGTGACCTGGAAGTGATTGCCGAGGTGGTCAAGACCCTGGCCAACGAGGTCGAATGGGTGTTCTTCGGCATGTGCCCGCCGGCGTTGCGGCCCTACATCAGCGAGTTCCATCCGCCGGTACCGCTGGAGCTGTACCCGGCCAAGCTGGCCAGCCTGAACCTGGACCTGGCCCTGGCGCCGCTGGAATATCACATCTTCAACGACTGCAAGAGCAACCTGCGCTTGCTGGAGTACGGGGCCTGCGGCTACCCGGTGATCGTCACCGACACCCGTGCCTATGAAGGCTACCTGCCGTGCACGCGGATCAAGACCAACAGCACGGCGGAGTGGCTGGAGGCAATTCGCATGCACCTGGCCGACCCGGACGAAAGCTACCGCCTTGGTGACCGCTTGAAGCAGGAAGTGCTGCGGGATTATGTGCTGCGCGAAGAGCATGTGCAGCATTGGTACGGCGGGTGGATGCCGAACTGATTGGGGCCTGACGTTCGTCGTGTGGTGCCTGTGAGATCGAGCGCCGCCCGCGCGGCGCATCGCGGATAAATCCGCTCCTACATTTGTTGCAACGTGCCGAACCTGACAGGCCATGGTTGCCAGCCTTGGTGCATGCCTCGAGGCATGTGAGGCGGCATCAATGTCCACCTCGAAATCCCGTCATGCCAACAAGGCTGACAACCATGGCCTCACAGGCATGGCCACGTTGCAACAAATGTAGGAGCGGATTTATCCGCGATGCGCCGCGCGGGCGGCGCTCGATCTCCCAGGCGCCACATAATTCACGCCAAACAACTCACATCAAACAAAAACCACCAGCTGGCGCGTTTCCTGCAAGCCCCCTGTCATATCGCCATAAATCGTGCAGTCACACGATCCGTGGCCGGTGACGAACAAGAGGGGACAACATGAAGGCGGTAATTTTGGCCGGTGGACTGGGCACGCGTATCAGCGAGGAGTCCCATCTCAAGCCCAAGCCCATGATCGAGATCGGCGGAAAGCCAATTCTCTGGCACATCATGAAGCAGTACTCGGCCCACGGCATCCATGACTTCGTGATCTGCCTGGGCTACAAGGGCTACGCGATCAAGGATTTCTTCGCCAACTACTTCCTGCACACCTCCGACGTCACCTTCGACATGCGCGCCAACCGCATGGACGTGCACCAGAACTACAGCGAGCCATGGCGTGTCACGCTGGTCGACACCGGTGAAGAGACCATGACCGGCGGCCGCCTGCGCCGTGCCGCGCGCTATCTGGCGGGCGAAAAAGCCTTCTGCTTCACCTACGGTGACGGCGTCTCGGACCTGAACATCGGCGCCTTGGTGGACTTCCACCAGGCCCATGGCAAGCTCGCCACGGTAACCGCCGTACAGCCCCCGGGGCGCTACGGCGCACTGGAGCGCGACGGTGAGCAGGTGCGCGGTTTCGTCGAAAAACCCCGTGGCGATGGCGGCTGGATCAACGGCGGCTTCTTCGTGCTGTCGCCCAAGGTGATCGACTACATCGACGACGACCAGACTTCCTGGGAGTCCGAGCCGCTCGCCCGGCTGGCCGCAGCGGCGCAGCTCAATGCCTTCCAGCATGACGGCTTCTGGCACCCGATGGACACGCTGCGCGACAAGAACCACCTGGAGCACCTGTGGCAAACCGGGGAGGCCCCATGGAAACAATGGGACTGAGCCCGGCGTTCTGGCAGGGCAAGCGTGTTCTGCTGACCGGGCACACGGGCTTCAAGGGCAGCTGGCTGGCCCTCTGGCTGCGTGAACTGGGCGCGCAGGTCACAGGCTTTGCCCTGGACCCGGCAACCGAGCCCAGCCTGTTCGAGCTGGCACAGGTCGGCCGCGAGATCACCGATGTGCGCGGCGACCTGCGAGACCTTGGTGCGCTGCTCGACGCCGTGGCCGAGGCACAGCCTGAAATCGTCCTGCACCTGGCGGCGCAGCCGCTGGTGCGCGAAGCCTATCGCGACCCGCTGGGTACCTACTCCAGCAATGTCATGGGCACCCTTCACCTGCTGGAGGCCATGCGCCAGGTCGGTGGCGTGCGGGCCTGCGTGCTGGTGACCACCGACAAGGTCTATGCCAACCAGGAGTGGCCTTGGCCTTACCGCGAGAACGAAGCCCTTGGCGGGCATGACCCGTACAGCAGCAGCAAGGCTTGTTGCGAGCTGCTGGCGCAATCCTACGGCGCGTCGTTCTTCCCGGCGGACAAACATGCCGAACATGGCCTGGCGCTGGCGACCGCACGCGCCGGCAATGTGCTGGGCGGTGGCGACTTCGCGGTCGATCGGCTGATCCCGGACGTACTCAAGGCCTGGTCGGCGGGTACGCCTGTGACCCTGCGCTACCCCCAGGCCGTGCGCCCCTGGCAGCACGCCCTGGAGCCGCTGGCCGGTTACCTGCAACTGGCCGAGCGCCTGTATCGCCAAGGCCCGGCTTACGCGGGTGCCTGGAACTTCGGGCCCGCTGAGCAGGACATGTGCAGCGTTGGCGAGGTGGTGGCGCATCTCGCCCGCCAGTGGCCGCAGGCACCGGGCATGCACGTGGAACCGAGCGAGCTGCACGAGGCTGGCCTGCTGCGCCTGGACAGCTCGCGTGCGCGACAGCTGCTGGGCTGGCGCACGCGCTGGTCGCTGCACGATTGCCTCAAGCACACCCTGGACTGGCACCTGGCCTGGCAGCGCGGCGACAACATGCGTGCCGTCACCCTTGACCAGTTGAACCTGTACGCGGAGTTGTCGTGACTGATCTGCTGCTGCACGCCTTGCCCCTCGACGGTCTGTTCAGTGTCCGGCACAAGCGCCACGGCGATGCCCGCGGCCAGTTCGCCCGGCTGTTCTGCGAAACCAGCCTGGGCGCACTGGGGGCGCCGTTCCATGTGCGCCAGATCAACCATTCGCATACCGTCGGGCAGGGCAGCGTGCGCGGCCTGCACTACCAGCTTGGCGACATGCCGGAGGCCAAGCTGATCACCTGCCTGCGCGGTGAAGTCTGGGATGTGGCGGTAGACCTGCGCCAGGGCTCGCCGACCTTCCTGCACTGGCATGCCGAGCACCTGCAGGCCGGGGATGGGCGCAGCTTGTTGATCCCGGCCGGCTTCGCCCATGGTTTTCAGGTGTTGAGCGACGAAGCCGAACTGCTTTACCTGCACAGCGCCGACTATGCCCCGGGCCGCGAGGGCGGGCTGTCGGTGCACGACCCAAGGCTGGCCATCAGCTGGCCGCTGGCTGTCAAGAATCTGTCAGCCAGGGATGCCGAGCATCCCTGGCTGGCCCCATCGTTCACCGGAGTGTGTCCATGAATTGCCGTGGCTGTGGTACTTGCCTGAGCCTGCCCCTGATCGACCTCGGCACGGCCCCGCCGTCCAATGCCTACCTGCGTGCCGAGCAACTGGGCGCGGCCGAGGCCTGGGTGCCGTTGAAGGTCGCGGTTTGCGAGCAGTGCTGGTTGGTACAGACCGAGGACTACACCCGCGCCGATGCGCTGTTCGATGCCGACTACGCCTACTTCAGTTCCTACTCAAGCTCCTGGCTGGCCCATGCCCGCGACTACGTGGCGCAGATGGTCGAGCGCTTCGGCCTGACCACGCAGAGCCGGGTGGTGGAGATCGCCGCCAACGATGGCTACTTGCTGCAGTACGTGGCCGAGCGCGGCATCCCATGCCTGGGCGTGGAACCCACCCGCAGCACCGCCCAGGCGGCGCGGGAAAAGGGGCTCGAAATCCGCGAAGTGTTTTTTGGCCAGCAGGCGGCCGAGGCGCTGGCGGGCGAGGGCTGGTCGGCCGACCTGATGGCGGCCAACAACGTGCTGGCCCACGTGCCGGACATCAATGACTTCCTGCGCGGCTTCGCGACCCTGCTCAAGGCCGATGGCGTCGCCACGTTCGAATTCCCGCACCTGCTCTGCCTGATGGCCGCGCATCAGTTCGATACCCTGTACCACGAGCACTACTCCTACCTGTCGCTGACTGCGGTGAACACCCTGTGCCAGCGCAACGGCCTGGAGATCTTCGATGTCAGTGAGCTGCCGACCCATGGCGGCTCGCTGCGGGTGTTCGTGCAGCGCGCTGGCGGCCCGCAGGTGCGCCGCGCCAGCGTCGATGACCTGCTCGGTATCGAGCTGGGGGTAGGGGTGACCACGGCGGCGTTCTACAACACCCTGGCGCCGGCCGCCGAACGCATCAAGCACCAGCTGCTGCGCTTCCTGCTGCAGGCCAAGGCCGAAGGCAAACGGGTGGTCGGCTACGGCGCGGCGGCCAAGGGCAACACCTTGTTCAACTATGCCGGGGTCAAGCCTGACCTGCTGGCCTGGGTGGCCGACGCCAACCCGCACAAGCAGGGCAAGTTCCTGCCGGGCAGCCGTATTCCGGTGGTGGCCCCGGAGCGCTTGGCCATCGAACAGCCCGATTACGTGCTGGTGTTGCCGTGGAACCTGCTTCAGGAGGTCAGCCAGCAGCAGGCACAGGTGCGTGAGTGGGGCGGGCGATTCGTGATCGCCGTGCCGGAGCTGACCATCCTGTGAGCTGCCTGACAGTGCTGGTTACCGGAGCCAGTGGTTTTGTCGGCCGGCACCTGGTCGGCGCGCTGCTGGCGCGCGGCCACCGGGTGCGTGCCGTTGCGCGCCACGTGGATGCTGCCCGGGCGATGCCGTGGTTCGACCAGGTCGAGTTCGTCGGCGCCGATGTGCATGACCCGCAGCTGGACGTCGGCGCGCTGTGCGAAGGCGTCGATGCGCTGGTGCACCTGGCCTGGCCCGGCTTGCCCAACTATCAGGGGTTGTTCCACTTGGAGCACAACCTGATGGCCGACTACAGGTTCATCCAGCGTGTGGTGCAAGCCGGGGTTGCCCGTGTGCAGGTTACCGGTACCTGCCTGGAATACGGCCTGCAGGACGGCGAACTGGGCGAGTCGCTGGTCTGCCAGCCGGGCAACCCCTACGGCCTGGCCAAGCACAGCCTGCGCCTGTTCCTCGAAAGCCTGGCCCGGCAGCAGCCATTCGCCTTGCAATGGGTGCGGCTGTTCTACCTGTTCGGTGAAGGCCAGAACCCCAACAGCCTGCTGGCGGCGCTGGACCGGGCCATTGATGCAGGGCAGCCACGGTTCGATATGTCTGGCGGGGAGCAATTGCGCGATTTCCTGCCCATCGAAACGGCCGCTGGTTACCTGGCCGGCCTGCTTGAACGGACTGATTTCAGCGGGGTGGTCAATTGCTGCAGCGGTCAGCCGATATCAGTACGTACGCTGGTCGAGGCGCATGTCGCCAAGCGCGGCGTGCAGATCGCGCTGAACCTGGGGCATTACCCCTATCCGGCCCACGAACCCATGGCGTTCTGGGGTGATGCCCGCCGGCTGCGGGCACTGTTGGGAGTGGCTTGCAATGAAGCATGAGTTATACCGCGCCACCGGCTTGCCGGTGCTGCAGAACCGCACCTTCGCCGATGCGGCGTCGGCGCGCGCTTCGGCCAGTGCCGACATGCGCCTGGTACAGGATGGCCGCACGGGCCTGGTCTACAACGACGCCTTCGATGCCGACAAGCTCAGCTACGACAGCGACTACCAGAACGAGCAGGGCCACTCGGCGCGCTTCCAGCGCCACCTGGACGACGTCGAAGGCGTGATCGCCCGGCACTTCAAGGGGCGCAGCCTGATTGAGGTCGGTTGCGGCAAGGGCTGGTTCTTCGAACTGCTGCGCCAGCGTGGCTATGCCGTCACTGGGATCGACCCGGCCTATGAGGGCGACAGCCCGGACGTGGTCAAGGCGCCGTTTACCCGCGCGCTCAATCGCCGGGCCGAGGGCATCGTGCTGCGCCATGTGCTTGAGCACATCCAGGACCCGCAGGCGTTCCTGGCCGCCATCGCCGACGCCAACGGCGGGGCTGGGCAGATCTACATCGAGGTGCCGTGCCTGGACTGGATCATCGAGCACAAGGCCTGGTTCGACCTGTTCTACGAGCACGTCAACTACTTCCGCCTGGACGACCTGCGCCGGCTGTTTGGCACGGTCGCCGAGGCCGGGCACCTGTTCGATGGCCAGTACCTGTACATCGTCGCCGACCTCGCCAGCCTGCGCACCACGCTGCAGCCGGTGCCGCCACTGACCCTGCCAGCCGACTTCAGCGCCAGCCTGGACCACGCCGTGGGCATCGTGCAGCGTGACGCCGGGCGCGGTTCGGCGATCTGGGGGGCCTCGTCCAAAGGCGTGATCTATTCGCTGTTCCTGCAACGCGCCGGTGCGCCGGTGGACTGGGTGATCGACATCAACCCGGCCAAGCAGGGCCGTTATCTGCCGCTCAGCGGCGCCCGGGTAAGCTCGCCGCAGGAGGCGCTGGACGCCTTGCCGGACGGTGCGCACCTGTTCGTGATGAATTCCAACTACCTCGATGAAATCCGCCGCATGACCGCAGGCCGCTTCACTTACCACGCCGTCGACAGCGCTGATTTCACACACCTGCCAACCGAGACCGCACAATGACCGACTCGCCGATCAAGGCCTTCGAAGCCGAATGCACCGCGCAAATCGCCGCCCAGGGTGAAGACCAGGCACTGCAGCAAGTGGCCCGCGACTTCTTCAACCAGTCCGCCGCGCACAAGTACACCTACCACTTCTCCTGGATGGGCCGGCCGATCATTCAGCTCCCCCAGGACATGATGGCGATGCAGGAGATCGTCTGGCAGGTCAAGCCAGACCTGATCATCGAGTGCGGCATCGCCCACGGCGGTTCGATCCTCTACTACGCATCCTTGCTGGAGCTGCAGGGCCACGGCGAGGTGCTGGGCATCGACATCGACATCCGCCCGCACAACCGTGAGGCCATCGAGGCGCACCCGATGAGCAAGCGCGTGCGCATGATCGAAGGTTCCAGCATCGACGCCGGCATCGCTGCGCAGGTCCGCGCAATTGCCGAAGGCAAGAAGGTCATCCTGGTGCTCGATTCCAACCACACCCACGCGCACGTGCTCAAGGAACTGGAACTGTATGCGCCGCTGGTGGCGGTGGGCAGCTACTGCGTGGTGATGGACACCGTGGTCGAGGACATGCCGGCCGACTTCTTCCCCGATCGCCCGTGGGGCCATGGCGACAACCCCAAGACCGCGGTCTGGGAGTACCTCAAGGGCAACGACAGCTTCGAGATCGACTACCCGTTGCAGAACAAGCTACTGGTCACTGTGGCACCGGACGGCTACCTGCGCCGGGTTCGCTGAGACACTCAACAACGGTTCGATTTCTTCGGCGGCAACGCCAATGGTGGTGAAGACTATGCAAGGCAATTTCGCGGCAGACCAGGCAGCCACACTGCGTGAGCGGTTCACGCTGGTATTGATGACGCACAACCGGCCGGCGTTCCTGCGGCGCACGCTGCAGTACTACAGCGATTACCCGTGCTCGATCCTCGTGCTGGACTCCTCGACCGAGTCGGCCGAAGCGATGGCAGCGCAGTACCCGGGCGTCGAGTACCTGCACCTGCCGCAGTTTTCCTACATGGGCTTCCAGGCCAAGCTGACCTATGGCGTGAACCGGGTAAGCACGCCGTACATGGCCTTTGCCGCCGATGACGACTTCCTGCTGTTCGACGGGCTGAACCAGTCGCTGGACTTCCTCGACGCCAACCCGGATTACGGCATCTGCCATGGCTACTGCCTGAACTACCTGGCCGAAGCCACCAAGGTCAACTACTACCGGCGCAACAAGAAGGTTCGCGAAGACTATGACGCCCCGCGCGCTGAACAGCGCCTGCTGGATTACATGGGCGAATTCCTCCCGCCGTTTTTTGCCGTCACCCGTACCGCGCTGCTGCGCCAGTGGTTCGAGTTGCTGCCAGAGAACACCAGCTTCGAGTGGCAAGAAATCGGCCATGCCTACTTCCTGCTGACCAACGCCAAGGCGCGGGTCCTGCCGATCGCCTATGCCGTGCGTGAAACCAACTACGGTGTTTCCGAACATCGGACCGAGGTCATTCATGTGCTGGCCTTCACCGACGCCAAGTCGGTGGCCGAGCGTGAACAGTTCGCCGATTTCCTCGCTGGCCTGCCTACCGCTATCGAGGGGCTGGACCATGCGGCGCGGCGCCAGCTGGCCCTGGACAGCTTTGCCGCCATGGCCGAAGGCCTGTTCCAGGGGCGGGCGGTGACGCTGGACCTGGTCTGGGGGTCAAGCTGGACCGACCCGCTGAAGCCGCCAGTGCGCACCTTCGAGCCGGCCCAGTATGTCGAGCTGCCTTTCTACAACCAGGCGTTCTTCGATCAGCTCACCGCGTTCGAATTCCTGATTCATGCCATGCCGGCCGGTCGCCTGCAGTTGCAGCAACTGGAGCCTCTGCTGCTGCGCCAGGAGCAACTGTTGCAAGCCCATGCCAGCGACACCCCGGGCACCGTCGGCAGCCGCCTTTGGGCTGCCCTGGGGCACAACGCCTTCAACCGCGAGGTGGTGCGTCGCCTGGCCGGGCACCTGCGCGACAACGGCGAAGCCGATGAGAGCGAGGCACTGTTCGCCTGGCTGGCGCGCCTGGAAGCTGTGCTGAAGCAAAGCGGCCGCGAGCTGCTCGGCAGCATGCCTTCAGGCCGCCTGCTCGACTGGCTGGAGGCGCGCAAGCCAGATGCCACGGCACTGGCCGCGATCGACGAACACCTGGCGCTGCACCAGGGCGGCCCGCAGTTCGGTATCCTGCTGCTGGACCTGAACAACAACCAGGCCGCCTTGCAGGACACGTTCGACAGCCTGCTGGCCGGGCTGAGCAAGGCCTTCCGGATCATGGTCTTCACCACCGGTGAGCCGCCGATGGCCACCTCGCTGCACAACACCCTGCATTTCATCAAGGTCAGCCGCGAGGACTATGTCGAGCGCATCAACCAGCTCGCCCGGCAGTCCTCTTGCCAATGGCTGCTGCTGGCCGAGGCCGGTGACCGTTTCACTGCAACCGGCCTGTTGCGCGCCAGCCTCGAACTGCTCAACGCACCGGATTGCCGTGCGGTCGCGGTCGACGAGATCCAGCAGCAGGCCGATGGCGCCTGGCGTGAGCTGTTGCGTCCGGGGGTCAACCTCGACCTGCTGCAGACCAACCCCGCGCTCATGGCGCGGCATTGGTTGCTGCGTAGGGAAGTGCTGGTGGAGGCGGGCGGTTTCGACAAACAGTACGACCAGGCGCTGGAGTTCGACCTGCTGCTGCGCCTGATCGAGGCTGGCGGCCTCAATGGCCTGGCCCACCTCGACGAGCCAGTGCTGATCACGCCGGCACCGCAAGCCTCGGCCAGCGAGCATGCCCGCCAGGCCCTGATCCGGCACCTGGCGAGCCGTGGCTACAAGGCCCAGGTCAGTACCCCGGTGGCCGGTACCTTGCGTATCGACTACCGGCACGTCGAGCGGCCGTTGGTGAGCATCCTGCTGCGCAGCCAGGACAACCTGGATGCACTGCAGCGCTGCCTGAAGAGCATCCTGCAGCGCACCCGCTATGCACGCTACGAGGTGCTGATCGCCGATAACGCCAGCCAGTCGCCACAGTTGCTGGAATGGCTGGCGCAACAGCAGCAGGCGGGTGGCAAGGTGCGCGTGCTGCAAAGCGCCGAGCGCCTCAGCCCGGCTGCGCTGTGCAACGCTGCCAGTGCCGAGGCCAAGGGCGACTACCTGGTGTTGCTGGCGGCGGATGCCGAAGTGGTCAACGCCAACTGGATCGAGGCGCTGCTGAACCAGGCACAGCGCCCGGAGGTGGGCGTGGTCGGCGGCAAGCTGCTGGATGCTGATGGCAAGCTCACCCAGGCCGGCTTGCTGCTGGATGCCGAAGGCGCCGTCACGCCAGCCTGCGCCGGCGAGGCGGCCAATGCGCCGGGTTACCTGAACCGGTTGGCTGTGGAGCAGAACCGTGCGGCGGTCTCGGCCAGCTGCCTGATGGTTCGCAACGAGGTGTTCCAGGCCCTTGGTGGCCTGGACGAAACCACCTTTGCCCAGGCGTTCGGCGATGTTGACCTGTGCCTGAAAGCCGCTGCAGCTGGCTTGCTGACGGTCTGGACACCGCAGGTACAGGTGATTCACCCCGGCGAGGTGGCCTCAGACCCGGCGCTGCTGGCGGCGCTGAGCGCCAAATGGTCGGCGCAGTGGCAAGGGGCGGCCCAGCACCAGGTGCTGGCCCCTGCCAAGGCGGCGCTGGACTGGGTCGGGCTGATCGGCTGAAAACGGCGGGTTGCGGGGCTGGCCTGTATCTTGCTTCGAGCTGGGGTACAACGCGCGCGAGTCAGAAATTTGTAGGCTGCGTGCTGGCCTGACCCTGCAACCGGGCGCCGTCGTCAGTCGATGGCGCCGCCCCTAGGATCGACGCATGTTCGACGACAAGTCCATTTTCATCTCCGGAGGAACCGGCTCGTTCGGGCGCCGCTTCATCGAACGGCTGCTCGAGGTCTATCGACCACGCCGGGTCGTGGTGTTCTCCCGCGACGAGCTGAAACAGTACGAAATGCAGCAGCGCTTCAATGCGCCGTGCATGCGCTACTTCCTCGGCGATGTGCGTGATGCCGAGCGTGTGCGCCAGGCCATGCGCGGTATCGACTATGTCGTCCATGCCGCGGCGCTCAAGCATGTGCCGGCTGCTGAGTACAACCCCACAGAATGCATCCGCACCAACGTCAACGGTGCCGAGAACATCATTGCCGCAGCGATCGAGAATGGCGTGCAGAAAGTCGTCGCGCTGTCCACTGACAAGGCGGCCAGCCCGATCAACCTGTATGGTGCGACCAAGCTGCTGTCCGACAAGCTGTTCGTGGCTGCCAACAACTTCGCCGGGCAGCAGGATACCCGCTTTGCCGTCGTGCGTTACGGCAACGTAGCCGGCTCGCGGGGTTCGGTAGTGCCGTTCTTCAAGCGCCTCATCGAAGAGGGGGCCTGCGAGCTGCCGATTACCGACCCGCGCATGACGCGGTTCTGGATCACCCTCGAGCATGGCGTGCAGTTCGTGCTGGACAGCTTTGCCCGCATGCACGGTGGCGAAGTATTCGTGCCCAAGATCCCGTCCATCCGCATTGTCGACCTTGCCAGCGGCATGGCTGGGCACTTGCCGCAAAAAGTGGTTGGCATACGCCCGGGCGAAAAACTGCACGAATTGATGATCCCACTGGATGATGCGCGGATGACCTTGGAGTTCGGCGATCATTTCACCATCGTTCCATCGATCCGCTTCAACCACACGGATGTCGATTTTGCGGTCGATCGCGTCGGTGAAACCGGGCGCTGGGTTGCCGAGGATTTCGAATACCGTTCCGATACCAATCCCGCCTTCCTGAGCAAGGCCCAACTGGCCGACCTGCACGCAGGGCTGCCGGCGTGATTCCCTATGGTCGGCAGAACATCGATGCGTCTGACATCGCCGCAGTGGTCGAGGTGCTGCAGTCCGAATGGTTGACCCAGGGGCCATTGATCGAGCGCTTCGAGCAGGCCATCGCCCAGCGTTGCGGCGCCGGTTACGCGGTGGCGGTGTGCAACGCCACCGCCGGCCTGCACCTGGCCTGCCTTGCCGCTGGCCTGGGCAGTGGCGACTGGCTGTGGACCACCCCGATCAGTTTCGTCGCGTCTGCCAATTGCGGGCGCTACTGCGGGGCGGGCGTCGATTTCGTCGACATCGACCCGCAGACCTGGACCATCGACGTAGCCGCTTTGGCACTGAAGCTCGAAGAGGCGGCTCGGCAAGGGTGCTTGCCCAAGGTCGTGGTCGCCGTGGCATTCGCCGGTCAGAGTGCTGACCTGCGAGCGATCGCGGCACTGGCCCGGCAGTACGGCTTCACCCTGATCGAGGATGCGGCCCACGCGGTCGGCGCGCGCTATGCCGGCAAAGCGGTTGGCTGCGGCGAGTTCGCCGATATGACAGTGTTCAGTTTTCACCCGGTGAAGATCATTACCACAGGCGAAGGTGGCATGGTCCTCTGTAATCGTGCCGATCTCGATAGTCGCTTGCGTTTGCTACGCAGTCACGGCATCACCCGTGATGCCGACCAGATGCGTGAAGAGAGCCATGGTGCGTGGTATTACCAGCAGCTCGAACTGGGGTTCAACTACCGCATCACTGATTTGCAGGCAGCCCTGGGCCTTTCCCAGCTGACCCGGCTGGATGCGTTTCTCGCCCGCCGTCGTGAGTTGGCGGCCCGTTACCGGCGCTTGCTGGCGCAATTGCCGGTGACGCTCCAGCAGCACCAGGCGCAAGCGGAATCAGCTTGGCACCTGTTTGTGGTGCGCCTGCAAACAGATCGCATACAGCGTTCTCACCGGGAAATTTTCGATGGGATGCGCGCTGCCGGGGTTGGGGTCAATCTTCATTACATCCCTATTCACCTGCAGCCCTACTACCGCGACCTGGGCTTCAAGCCCGGGGACTTTCCGCAGGCTGAGGCTTACTACGCTGAGGCCCTGAGCCTGCCCCTGTATCCGGACCTGAGCGAGGCGCAGCAGGATCATGTGTGCAGCTGCCTGCGCGAGCTGTTGGAGCCGTCCGCATGAATGAGTGCCCGGAAAGCAGGGTCGCAATCATTCCGGCTCGCGGTGGCAGCAAGCGGATCCCGCGCAAGAACCTCAAGGCATTCGCCGGCGTACCGATCATTGCCCATTCGATTCGCGTGGCGCTCGCCAGTGGCTTGTTCGATCACGTGGTCGTCAGCACCGATGATCCGGAAATCGAGGCGGTGGCGCGGCAGCATGGTGCCCAGGTGCCGTTTCGTCGGCCCGCGCACCTGGCCGACGACCATGCGACCACCCATGCTGTGGTCAGCCATGCCCTGGAGGTACTGACCAGCCAGGGCCAGGTGCTGACCCATGCCTGTTGCATCTATGCCACTGCGCCTTTCCTGCAGCAGCGGTTCCTGCATGAGGGGTTGGCACTGTTGCGCCAACACCCGGAGCGCGCTTTCGCCTTTTCGGTGAGTGGTTTCGGCTTCCCTGTCCAGCGGGCGCTGACACTGGACGCCGAGGGCGCGTTGGTGCCGCTCAATCCGCAGTATCGCGAGACCCGCTCGCAAGACCTGGCACCGGCCTATCAGGATGCCGGCCAGTTCTACTGGGGGCGGGTAGAGGCCTGGTTGCAGAACGAGGTGCTCTACTCCGAACGCAGCTTGCCAGTGATCATCCCCCGGCACCTGGTGCAGGACATCGACACCGAAGACGACTGGCTGCGCGCGCAATATCTGTACGCAGCGCTCAAGGCAGGAGGGGAGCTGGAGTCATGAAGGTGCTGTTGCGGGCTGACGCGTCTTCGACCATCGGTATCGGCCACACGGCCCGTTGCCTGACCTTGGCCCAGGCGCTGCGCGCGCAGGGGGCGCAGGTCAGCTTTGCCTGTTGCCTGCTTGACGGTCACCGCCGGGCGGCCATTGAACAGGAAGGCTTCGAGGTCTTTGCCTGGCCGCAGCCTGAGCAAGCGCCGGGCATCGAGGACTGGGCGGCGGACATCGCCGCGCTGCGCAACGCGTTGCCGGCTGGCGCAGGGTTCGACTGGCTGGTTGTCGATCATTACGCCCTGGATGCGCGCTGGGAGCAGGCTGCCCGGGCATTCGCCGGGCGTATCGCAGTCATCGATGACCTGGCCGACCGCGATCACGCAGCTGACCTGCTGCTGGATCAGAACTTCGGCGCCAGCGAGGCGCGCTACGCGCCGCGGCTGACGGCAGCCTGTCGGCGCTTGCTGGGGCCACGTTACGCGCTGGTCCGGCCGGCGTTCCAGCGGCCGGCCATGACGCCGCCACAGCAGGCGCGGCGGGTGTTGGTCAGCTTTGGCGGTTTCGACGTGGCAGGCATGCTGCCGCGAACCTTGCAGGCACTGGCCGGGTTGGAGGGGCTGCAGGTGACCTGTGTCGCCGGGCTCGGCAACACGCAGCGCGAGGTGTTGAGCCAGTTATGCGCCGGGCGGGCGGGCTGGGAGCTGCATGACTATGTTGATGACCTGCCGGCGCGGATGGCGGCGGCGGATTTGTTCATCGGCGCCGCTGGCGGCACCACCTGGGAGCGCGCCGCGCTGGGTTTGCCGAGCCTGTGCGTGAGTGTGGCGGACAACCAGCAGGCCGCTGCCCAGGCCATGGCCCGGGCGGGCATGCACCTCTATCTGGGCGATGCCGGGCAGGTCGATGTGCCGGCGCTGCGCCAGGCGATCGCCTTGCTGCTGGGCAACCAGGCGCTGCGCCAGAGCTTTGCCGAACGTAGCCGTGCGCTGGTCGATGGGCGCGGTGCACAACGGGTGGCGGTAGCCATGCTGGGCGCGCACCTGGTGCTGCGCCCGGCCCGCAATGAAGACGCGCGGCTGTTGTTCGACGGGCGCGATGCGCCCGAAGTGCGCCGCCGCTCGCAACAGGGGCAAGCGTTGCAGTGGCCCGAGCATCAAGCCTGGCTGGCCGCGACCCTGGCCGACCGGCAGCGCCTGCTGCTGATCGCCGAAAGCGGCGACGGTCCGGTCGGCAGCGTGCGCTACGACCGCTTGCCAGGCCAGCGTGCGCGGGTGTCGCTGTACCTCTTTGCCGGGCGTTTCGGCCTCGGCTGGGGCAGGGCACTGCTCGCCCGTGGCGAGGCCTGCGCGCGTCAACGATGGCCAGACCTGCAGGCGATCGAGGCCCAGGTGCTGCCTGACAATCAGGCATCATTACAATTGTTCGCGGGTGCCGGCTACGTGCAGTCGCCGTGCTCGTTCGAGCGGGTTTTCCAGGAGTAGTCCATGCACAGTTTCACTATCGGCCACCGCCGCGTCGGCGCGGACCAGCCACCCCTGGTGATCGCGGAGATGAGCGGCAATCACAACCAATCGCTGGCGCGCGCCCTGCAGATCGTCGAAGCGGCCGCTGCTGCAGGTGCCCATGCACTGAAACTGCAGACCTACACCGCCGACACCATGACCCTGGACCTGGCCCATGGCGAGTTCTTCATTGCCGACCCGGATAGCCTCTGGCAGGGCTCGTCGCTCTACGCGCTTTACCAGCAAGCCCATACCCCGTGGGAATGGCACCAGCCGCTCTTCGAGCGTGCCCGCGAGCTGGGCATGCTGGCGTTTTCCACGCCGTTCGACGAAACCTCGGTGGACTTCCTCGAAAGCCTGGATGTGCCTGCTTACAAGATCGCCAGTTTCGAAAACACCGACCTGCCGCTGATCCGCAAGGTAGCGGCCACTGGCAAGCCGCTGATCATCTCGACCGGCATGGCCAGCCTGGCGGAGCTCGAGCGTACCGTTCAGGTGGCGCGGGAGGCGGGGTGTCGCGACCTGGTGCTGCTCAAGTGCACCAGCACCTACCCGGCGAGCCCGCACAACAGCAACGTGTTGACCATCCCGCACATGCGTGAACTGTTCGGTTGCCAGGTCGGGTTGTCGGATCACTCGCTGGGTGTCGGCGTAGCTGTGGCGGCGGTGGCCTTGGGGGCCACGGTGGTGGAAAAACATTTCACACTGGATCGCAGCGAGGGGGGCGTGGATGCGGCGTTCTCCCTGGAGCCCGGGGAAATGGCCGCACTGGTGCAGGAAACCGAGCGCGGCTGGCAGGCACTGGGGCGGGTGTACTATGGGGCAACCGAGGCCGAGCAGGCTTCGCGGCGCTTCCGGCGCTCGCTGTATGTGGTGCGCGACATGGCCGCAGGCGAGGTCTTCGATGGCAGCAATGTGCGCGCCATCCGCCCGGGCCTGGGGCTGGCGCCGGGGCATCTCGACGCAGTGCTTGGGCGCAAGGCCCGGCAGCCGCTCAAGCGTGGCACGGCGCTGAACTGGTCGCTGCTCGACTGAAGCACGCCCCGGTCGGGGCTTGTTTGCCAGCATGCGCGGGCGCGCCAGCGCAAAGTCGAGGTGACGCACCCAGGCAAAATATGCGATTGTCTGGAAATATTCGTGACCTATCGGTCAGAGCGGGCATCTCCCTCTGTAACCGTTAATGGGGCAGGCGCACCAACCGTCGTTAGCCTGCCCCGCCTGCTGCCCGGTCCACCCGGCAGCAGAGCCCGTTATTCTGGCGCTGCTCGAGTCATCCGGGCGGCGGTATTGAGCTGTTATTTTTTGGGAAGCCATGATGATCGGCATTAAAAGCATCGCGAGCTATGTGCCCGCTTCCGGCCTGGACAACTATGTGCAAGGCGCGAAATTCGGCAAGGACGAAGAGTTCATGTTCGGCAAGATCGGCGCGAGCTTCCTGCCACGCAAGGACGATGAGCAGGAAACGTCCGATCTGTGCGTGGAGGCGGTCAACAACCTGTTCGCTGCCAACCCGCAACTCAAGCGCGAGTCGATCGATGCGCTGATCGTCGTTACCCAGAATGGCGACGAGGAAGGCTTGCCGCACACCGCTGCCATCGTCCAGCACAAGCTCGGCCTGCCGACCCACGTTGCGGCCTTCGACATCTCCCTGGGTTGCTCTGGCTACGTCTATGGCATTTATGCGCTCAAGGGCTTCATGGAGGCCGCAGGCCTGAAGAATGGCCTGCTGGTGACGGCTGACCCGTACTCCAAGATCGTCAACCCGGAAGACCGCAACACCACCATGCTGTTCGGCGACGCCGCCACCGCCACCTGGATGGGTGAGGATGCCACCTGGCAGCTGGGCAAGTCGAAGTTTGGCACCGACGGCTCTGGCGCGCCGCACTTGAAGGTGACCGATGGCGAGTTCTACATGAACGGTCGTCAGGTGTTCAACTTTGCCCTGATCAAGGTGCCGGCGCACCTGCATGAGCTGCTGGCCGAGTCGGGCCTGGAGAACAAGGACATCGACGCCTTCTGCATCCACCAGGGCAGCGCGGCGATCGTCGATGCCGTGGCGCGGCGCTTCGAGGAAGACCCAGAAAAGTCCCAGGCCGACAAGTTCGTCAAAGACATGCTGGAGACCGGCAACACGGTATCTTCCAGTGTGCCGCTGCTGCTGCAGAAGCATATGTTCGACGGCAGCTGGAAGCGCGTGGCCATCAGCGGCTTCGGGGTTGGCCTGTCGTGGGGCTCGGCAATTCTCTACAAGGCTGAATAACCGCTGCCATTAGGTTAACCTTCGGTGTTTCGCAGGCAAGGGAAGCTCAACCCATGAGCGAGGTTTTCCAGCGTAACACTGAAGTGCTGCAGCGCCGCTGGCCGGCGCTGCTGGCGCGCCTGCAGGGCGAAGCGGGCGAGGCTCTGGAGGCCGAGCTGGTGGAGGGCCTGGGGTCGACCCTGAGCGTATCCGGCATCCAGCTCACCAGCCGCCACGACCGGCTCGCCGAAGCGCGCTTGCAGGCGCAAAGCCTGCCAGCCGACAGTCCCACCCTTCACCTCTATGGCGCTGGCCTGGGCGATCTGCAGCGCGTGCTGCTGGAGCGGCCAGGGCTTGCGCGGTTGCGGGTGTACCTGCTCAACGGCGCCTTGTTCCAGTTGGTGCTGCAACTGCTCGATCAGTCCGACTGGCTGGCCGACCCCCGGGTCGAGCTGGCCTGTGCCGGCGACAGCGGGGAAATTGCCCTGCCGTTCTTCGCCTTGCCCTCGGAGCTGGTGCTGGCCGATGACTTCAATGCCAAGATCCGCGACCGGCTGATCAGTGAAGCGCACCTGGCCGACAACAACCGCGCCTTCGATGTGGCCGACCCGCGCCTGCAGCAACTGCTTGATGACAGCTTGCCGCTGCTGCGTCAGGATCCTGATGTGGCCGCGCTGTTCGCTACCCAGGCGGGGCGTGACTGCTACGTGATCGCCACGGGCCCGAGCCTGGCCGGGCATCTGCCGGCCCTGGCAAGGGTTCGTGCGCAGGCCGTGAGGCCGTTGTTCATCTGCGTCGATACCGCCTACCTGCCACTGCTGCGCGCCGGAATCCAGCCGGACATCGTGGTCAGCGTCGACCACAAGATCCGCATCCACCACTTGCCACCAGACGCTTCGGCGGCAACTGCCCTGGTGTACATGCCGATGCTGGATGTCGAGCTGCTCGGCAACTGGCGCGGGCCGCGCTACAGCGCCTATTCCGCCAGCCCCCTGTATGCCGCGGTGCGTGAAGCGATACCGCGTGCGGAACTGTTCGTGGGTGGCAGCGTGATTCACCCGGCGACGGACCTGGCGGTGAAAATGGGGGCGAGCAGCATCACGCTGTTCGGTGCCGATTTCGCCTTCCCGGGCGACCGTACCCACACCGGCTGGGACGATGGCGTGCTTGGTCCGGCCGTTTCGGCTGCGCGCCACTGGGTGCTGGATGGCAATGGCCAGCGTGTGCGTACCCAGTTGAACTTCCGTGGCTACCTGATCGAGCTGGAGCGCTTCATCGCGCAGCATCCCGAGGTGCGCTTCCATAACACCAGCCGGGCTGGCGCGCTGATCGCCGGCACCACCTACGACCCGGAGTTCTGCCCATGAATGCTGCCAGGCACTGTACCGCGGCCCGCGAATGCGCCGCGCTGTTCCGTCTGGGGCGGGATGTGGAAGGGGCGCTGCGCATGGTCGAGCTGTTCGACGGGGTGTTGCCGCGGGTCGAGCCCCAGGCGGGGGCGGTGGTCCTGCAGGCCATGCTCGATGCGCAACAGCGCCAGGACTGGCTGGCGCTGGCCGACTACCTCGAGTACGAGTTGCTGCACCTGATCGAGCGAGGCCCTTTGCGCTGAAATGTGATCCATATCACATATTGCCTGCGGCCGTCGCGCCGCAGGGCAGGGCTGCAAGGCCCGATTTACAAGGGGTGGCGCCGTGATGGCATTTTTTTTTGGAAAACCCCTAAAGCAACGTGCAAACCCGACGATAACCATTACGAAGGTTCTCTAGGCCACACCCGGCGGATGCCAGGGCCGGAAGCCGCAGTATCCATCCAACGAGGAATTCGTCATGGCATTAACCGTAAACACCAACACCACTTCGCTGGGCGTGCAGAAGAACCTGAACAAAGCTTCCGACTCGCTGAGCACCTCGATGACCCGCCTGTCTTCCGGCCTGCGCATCAACAGCGCCAAGGACGACGCCGCTGGCCAGCAGATCGCCAACAAGCTGCAGACCATGGTCACCGGTACCACCGTTGCGATCAAGAACGCCAACGACGGTAACTCGATCACCCAGACCGCTGAAGGCGCGCTGTCGGAAATCACCAACATCCTGCAGCGTATGCGTGAGCTGGCTCTGCAAGCACGTAACGACTCCAACGGCACCACTGAACGCGCTGCTCTGAACAAAGAGTTCGCGGCCAAGTCCGACGAGATCACCCGTATCGCTTCGTCGACCACCTACGGCACCAGCAAGCAGCTGCTGAACGGCACCGCTGGCACCATGGAGTTCCAGGTTGGCGCGATGACTGGCACCAGCCAGATCCTGAGCGTTAGCATGACTTCGTCGTTCGCCGCTTCGACCCTGGCTGTCGGCACCGGCACCCTGGCAATCTCGGGTACTTCGGACTCCGCAGTTCACGCTGCTGTTGACGGCGCTCTGACCGCCATCGACGCCGCCCTGCAAACCGTTGACAACAAGAAGTCGGACCTGGGTGCTATCCAGAACCGCTTCCAGTCGACCATCAACAACCTGCAGAGCATGAACGAGAACTCGGCTGCCGCCATGGGCCGTGTTCAGGACACCGACTTCGCCGCAGAAACCGCTCAGCTGACCAAGCAGCAGACCCTGCAGCAAGCTTCGACCGCAGTTCTGGCCCAGGCCAACCAGCTGCCATCCGCCGTACTGAAACTGCTTCAGTAATAGCGCGATGAAGTTTGGCGAGGGAGTGCATGCGCACTCTCTCGCTTTTTACTTTCAGAGGTGAAGTGCGATGGACATTAGCGTCAAGTCAAGCCCGTCGTATCAGATGTCTTCGCTAGTCGCCAGCATCCAGAAGGATGACGCGGCCGACAAAGCCTCCGGGCAAGTGCGCAAGGCTTCGCAGGAGGACGCTCCCAAGAGCGAGGTCGAGTTGCATTCGGCCGTGAAGGAAATACAGGATTTCGTCCAGTCGTTGCAGCGCAACCTGGAGTTTTCGGTGGATGATTCCACCGGTACGTGGGTCGTCAAGGTCGTTGCCCGTGACAGCGGCGAGGTAATCCGTCAGATTCCGTCGGAGACCGCCCTCGAACTGGCCCGCAGCCTGCATGACGTCAACAGTCTGCTTTTCGATGAGAAAGCCTGACGGCCCGCAGGTCATTTGAACGGTTGTACGGGTGCCAAAGAGGCACCCCAGCTTTTCGGCGTCAACCAGAAAAGGAGGATGTAATGGCAAGTCCAATTCTACCGAGTTTGGGGCTGGGTTCCGGTCTCGATACTACGGCCATTGTGAAGGCCCTGGTTGATGCCGAGAAAACTCCCAAGCAGGGGCAGCTCGATCGCCGCACGTCGGCAAACACCGCTTCGATTTCGGCGGTGGGTAGCCTCAAGAGCGCACTGGCCGCCTACAAGACGGCGATGGACAAGCTCAATGACAGCGCCAACCCGGCGTTCATTGGCTCGGTGGCGGCCACGTCCAACGACAAGTACGTGAAGGCCACTGCCGGCAGTTCGGCAGTCAACGGCAACTATTCGGTGCAGGTTTCGCAGCTGGCCACCGCGTCGCGCGTGGCCAGTCAGCGCTACACCGACAGCAGTTCGGTGGTGTCCGCCAGTGGCGGCACCCTGACGCTCACTCAGAATAACGTCAGCTTCGACGTTACCATCCCGGCCAATGCCACGCTGCAGCAGACCCGCGACGCGATCAACGCCCAGGCCACGTCCAAGGGCTACACGGCCAACATCGTCAACGACGGTACCGGCTCGCGCCTGGTGCTGAGCTCCGAGACCATGGGTGAGCTTTCGGATATTTCCGTATCCGGCGTCATGACCATCGACCCGTCGGCGCAGATGACCGATGCCGGTGGTGCCGGTCGCATCGGTGACCTGGCCAAGGATGCCGAGTTCGAAATCGACGGCATGAAGCTGACCAGCAAGTCGAACAAGGTCGACAATGCCATCAGCGGCATGACCTTCGAGTTGCTGTCCAAGACCGAAACGCTGTCGCCGGTGTCCATCAGCGTGACCGCCAACACCGACGGCCTGAAGAAGTCGGTGCAGTCTTTCGTCGATGCCTACAACGCCCTGGTGGGCGCGATCAACACGGTCAGTGTTTCGACCAAGGCCACAGATGGCACCTGGAAGACCCCGGCGCTGTCGGGTGACCCGGCAGTGCGCAGCATGCTGACGGCGCTGCGCAACGAGCTGGTGGTGCCGGGCGACAATGGCTCGGGGCAGCTCAGCGTGCTCTCGCAGTTGGGTATCAACACTGCCCAGGGGACTGGCCTGCTGGAATTCGACAGCACCAAGTTCACCAAGGCGATCAACGATCAGAAGCTCGGTGGCGAAGTCCAGAACCTGTTCAATGGTGATGGCGGCCTGCTCGATCGCATGAACAAGGCCATGGAGCCGTTCTCTGCGACCGGTGGTGTGCTGGATGAGCGCAACAAGTCGCTCGAATCGACCAAAAAGAGCCTGGAGATCGAGCAAAGCTCCCTGGATGCCCGCATCAAGGACCTGGAGGCCTCGCTGACCAAGAAGTACAACAACATGGACACCTTGGTGGGCCAGTTGAACTCGCAGCGAGACAGCGTGCTGTCGATCTTCGATGCCATGACCGCCCAGCAGAAGAAATCCTGACGAGGCGTGATACGTAGCGCCAGCGCAGTCATCGCGCTGCGCGCCAGTGCCAAAAGCCCGGCAGCGCGTGACGCTCTGTCGGGCTTTTTGTATTCTCTCTAAAGTTTTTTGACGCCGCGCCGATAGCCCGGTCATACAGCAACCCCGTGGTGACGAGGTACCCCATGAATCCAATGTTAGCCCTTCGGCAGTACCAGAAGATTGGCGCCCAGGCGCAGACCTCCGAGGCGAGCCCGTATCGTCTGGTGCAGATGCTGATGGAAGGCGGCCTGGACCGCATTGCCCAGGCCAGTGGCGCGATGCAGCGCAAGGACATCGCTGCCAAGGGTATCGCCATCGGCAAGGCCATCGGCATCATCGGCGGGCTGCGTGAAGGCCTGGACCGCGACAACATGACCGAAGAGCTCAACCGTCTCGACAGCCTGTACCTGTACATGACCCGCCGCTTGAGCGAGGCCAACATGCAGAACGATCCGGCGATCCTTGACGAGGTCAGGGACCTGCTGATCACTGTCAAGGAAGGCTGGGACGCGATCGGCGCGCAGTAGGAGGGTATATGAGCAAGGTGATCGAGCGTATCGAACAGACCCGTGACGAGTTGCTGGCTGCACTGGCCAGCCGTGACTGGCAGGCGGTCGGTGAGCTTGACCTTGCGTGTCGCGTCTGTGTCGAGGATGTGCTGGCTGAAGCGCTGAGCAATGAGGCCGCGGTGCGTACAAGTCTTGAGGAATTGCTTGTGGTCTACGGGCAGTTGATTGACGTTGCAAGTGGCGAGCGTCAATCAATAGTCGACGAGATGACGCAAATCCGTCAGGCGAAAAACGCCGCCAAGGTATACCATCTGTTCACTTGACCACAGATGTACAAAAAGCCGTGCGCCATTAATTTGACTGTACGGGGTTTTTTGACTTTACTAGTGGCTGTTTTCGAATTTCAGACGTCCGAACACTGACCATTCAGTCGGAGATGTCGAGCATGCCCTGACAAGGGCGCCGATATGACTAGGGAAGTTGCTATTGCATGTGGCGTGAAACCAAGATTCTCCTGATCGATGACGACAGCGCCCGCCGCCGCGATCTGGCGGTGGTCCTGAACTTTCTCGGCGAAGAAAACCTCCCGTGCTCCAGCCAGGACTGGCAGCAGGTAGCAGGGAGCCTGTCTTCGAGTCGTGAAGTGCTCTGCGTCCTGATCGGTACCGTCAACGCCCCGGGCAGTGTGCTTGGGCTTCTTAAGACAGTGGCTGGGTGGGATGAGTTCCTTCCGGTTCTGCTGATTGGTGAAATTTCTTCTGCGGAGTTTCCAGAAGAGCTACGCCGTCGGGTGCTGTCCAATCTCGAGATGCCGCCGAGCTACAGCCAGCTGCTCGATTCGCTGCACCGTGCCCAGGTCTATCGCGAGATGTACGATCAGGCCCGTGAGCGCGGTCGTCAACGCGAGCCCAACCTGTTCCGCAGCCTGGTCGGCACCAGCCGTGCCATCCAGCATGTTCGGCAGATGATGCAGCAGGTGGCCGACACCGACGCCAGCGTGCTGATCCTTGGTGAGTCCGGTACCGGCAAGGAAGTGGTGGCGCGCAACCTGCACTACCATTCCAAACGCCGCGAAGCGCCGTTCGTGCCGGTCAATTGCGGGGCGATCCCGGCCGAGTTGCTCGAGAGCGAGCTGTTCGGCCACGAGAAGGGCGCCTTTACCGGTGCCATCACCAGCCGTGCCGGGCGTTTTGAACTGGCCAACGGCGGCACCCTGTTCCTCGACGAAATCGGCGACATGCCGTTGCCGATGCAGGTCAAGCTGCTGCGTGTGCTGCAAGAGCGTACCTTCGAGCGCGTGGGTAGCAACAAGACCCAGAGCATCGACGTCCGCATCATCGCCGCGACCCACAAGAACCTCGAAACCATGATCGAGGATGGGACGTTCCGCGAAGACCTGTACTACCGCCTCAATGTGTTCCCGATCGAGATGGCGCCGTTGCGCGAGCGCGTGGAAGACATCCCGCTGCTGATGAACGAGCTGATCTCGCGCATGGAGCACGAGAAGCGCGGTTCGATCCGTTTCAACTCGGCCGCGATCATGTCGCTCTGCCGCCACGGCTGGCCGGGCAACGTCCGCGAACTGGCCAACCTGGTCGAGCGCATGGCGATCATGCACCCGTACGGGGTGATCGGGGTGTCGGAGCTGCCGAAGAAGTTCCGCTACATCGATGACGAGGACGAGCAGCTGGTCGACAGCCTGCGCAGCGACCTCGAAGAGCGCGTGGCGATCAACGGCCATACGCCGAACTTCAGCAACCATGCGATGTTGCCGCCAGAGGGCCTGGACCTGAAAGACTACCTCGGTAGCCTGGAGCAGGGCCTGATCCAGCAAGCGCTGGACGATGCCAACGGTATCGTTGCGCGTGCGGCTGAACGTTTGCGTATTCGCCGCACCACGCTGGTCGAGAAGATGCGCAAGTACGGCATGAGCCGCCAGGGCGGCGAGGATCAGGCAGAAGACTGATTGCTTTTTTGGGCGCATGTCTTGAGGTGGATGTTGGGGCGTAGATCGAGCGCCGCCCGCGCGGCGCATCGCGGATGAATCCGCGCCTACATCTGTTGCAGCGTGCCGAACCTGTAACGGCATAGTTGCCAGCCTTGGCGCATGCCTTGAGCCTTGCAGACAAGGCTGACAACCATGGCCTGACAGGCATGGCCACGTTGCAACAGATGTAGGCGCGGATTCATCCGCGATGCGCCGCGCGGGCGGCGCTCGATCTGTGCCACACCACAAGCCTCAAACTGTTCCCTCTCCGGCCCCCCCCAACCCCGGCACGGCTATTGCTACTCCGCTGGCACCACACCGTTTTTATGACGGTCAGCCACGCGAGAGAGCACGATGCCCCAGGCCGCCCACTTTTCCCGAGTCCCTGATCCGCAGGGGCGTACCCCGGTCGAACAGGAGAGTCGACAGGGGCTGGAGCAGGCGTTCGCCCTGTTCAATCAGGTTTCCAGCCAGCTCAACCAGTCCTACAGCATGCTCGAAGCCCGCGTCAGCGAGCTCAAGGGCGAGCTGGCAGTGGTCGGTGCGCAGCGCATGGCCGAGTTGAACGAAAAGGAGCGCCTGGCCAACCGCCTGCAGAACCTGCTCGACCTGCTGCCGGGCGGGGTGATCGTGATCGACGACCAAGGCCTGGTGCGCGAGGCCAATCCGGCAGCCTGCGAAATGCTCGGCGAGCCTGTGGTCGGCCAGCTGTGGCGCCAAGTGATCGCGCGCAGCTTCGCCCCGCGCAAGGACGACGGCCATGAGGTCTCGCTGCGCGATGGTCGGCGGTTGTCGATCGCCACGCGTTCGCTGGATGCCGAACCAGGCCAGCTGGTGTTGCTCAACGACCTGACTGAAACCCGCCGTTTGCAAGACCAGTTGGCCCGGCATGAGCGCTTGTCTTCGCTGGGGCGCATGGTCGCCTCGCTGGCGCACCAGATCCGTACGCCGCTGTCGGCCGCCATGCTCTATGCCAGCCACCTGGCCGACGGTGAGCGCGAGCTCGCGCCAGAAACCCGCCAGCGCTTCGCCGGCAGCCTGAAAGAGCGCCTGCACGAGCTGGAGCACCAGGTGCGCGACATGCTGGTGTTCGCCCGTGGCGAGCTGCCGCTGGGGGATCGGCTGACACCCAAAGCCCTGTTCCAGGCCCTGCAGCAAGCGGCTCAGCCCCATGTGCAAGGGCACGCCGTGCGCTGGCAGTGCGACAGCCACCTGGGCGAGTTGCTGTGCAATCGCGACACCCTGGTCGGTGCCTTGCTCAACCTGATCGAGAACGCCTTGCAGGCCAGCGACAGCCCGGCGCGGCTCAAGGTGCACCTGTTCCGCCGTGATCGCACCTTGCACCTGAACATCAGCGATGCCGGCAGTGGCATCGATGCCGAGTTGCTGGGGCGCCTGGGTGAACCGTTCCTGACTACCAAGGCCACCGGCACCGGGCTCGGGCTGGCGGTGGTCAAGGCCGTGGTGCGTGCGCACCAGGGCAAGTTGCAGTTGCGCTCGAAGGTCGGGCGTGGCACCTGTGTAAAAGTTGAGCTGCCGTTGATCGACGGGCAGGCAACGGAGGTCGTGTGATGGCAATCAAGGTGCTGCTGGTCGAGGATGACCGCGTATTGCGCCAGGCGCTGGGCGATACCCTGGAGATCGGTGGCTTCGCCTTCGATGCCGTCGGCAGTGCCGAAGAGGCGCTGCAGGCAGTGGCAGGCGAGGCTTACAGCCTGGTGGTCAGTGACGTGAACATGCCGGGGATGGATGGTCATGAGTTGCTTGCGCAGCTACGCCGTCATCATCCCCAGTTGCCGGTGTTGCTGATGACCGCCCACGCGGCCGTCGAGCGTGCGGTGGAGGCCATGCGCCAAGGGGCTGCGGATTACCTGGTCAAGCCGTTCGAGCCCAAAGCCTTGTTGAGCCTGGTCGAGCGCCACGCCGCCGGGCGCCTGACGGCCACTGACAATGAAGGGCCGGTAGCCTGTGAGGCCGCCAGTCGACAGCTGTTGGAGCTGGCTGCACGCGTGGCTCGCAGCGATTCGACCGTGCTCATTTCCGGTGAGTCGGGCACCGGCAAGGAAGTGCTGGCGCGCTATATCCACCAGCAATCGCCGCGGGCGGCGCAGCCGTTCGTTGCGATCAACTGCGCGGCGATCCCGGACAACATGCTCGAGGCTACGCTGTTCGGCCACGAGAAGGGGGCCTTCACCGGCGCCATCGCCGCCCAGGCCGGCAAGTTCGAGCAGGCCGAGGGTGGCACCTTGCTGCTCGACGAGATTTCCGAGATGCCCCTGGGGCTGCAGGCCAAGCTGCTGCGCGTGCTGCAGGAGCGCGAGGTGGAGCGGGTCGGTGGGCGCAAGCCGATCGCTCTGGATATTCGTGTGCTGGCCACCAGCAACCGCGACATGGCGGGCGAAGTGGCGGCGGGGCGCTTCCGCGAAGACCTGTACTACCGGCTTTCGGTTTTCCCGCTGGCCTGGCAGCCACTGCGCGAGCGCGCTGGCGATATCCTGCCGCTGGCTGAGCGCCTGCTGGCGCGCCACGTGGCGAAGATGAAGCACGCGCCAGTGCGGCTGTCTGCCCAGGCCTGCGCCTGCCTGCAGGCGCATGCCTGGCCGGGCAACGTGCGTGAGCTGGACAACGCCTTGCAACGGGCGCTGATCCTGCAGCAGGGCGGGGTGATCGAGGCGGCGGATTTTTGTCTGGCGGGCGCCATTCCATTGTCAGTCGGGGCGGTGGCCACTGTATCGCCACTATCCGCGGAAGCGGTGGGCGACTCCGGAGGCCTGGGCGACGATATGCGTCGTCATGAATTCCAGATGATCATCGATACCCTGCGCACCGAGCGCGGGCGGCGCAAGGAAGCTGCCGAAAAGCTGGGCATCAGCCCACGTACCCTGCGCTATAAGCTGGCGCAGATGCGTGATGCCGGGCTCGACGTGGAAGCCAGCCTGTTCGGCTGAAGCATTCATTTGTATGTTTGCGCAGGGCTGGCACACGTGTTGCTAGTTCAGGGCTATCCGCCGCATGAGTGTCAAAAAAATGCGGCCGCCGGAGAGAGAAGGTCATGAGCCAAGGTGTTGAATTCAATCGTCTGATGCTGGACATGCGTGCCATGCAGGCCGATGCCATGTCGTTGCCCAAAGCCACCGCCGCCCCCGAGCTGGCGCCTGGCCAAAGCACCTTTGCCGACATGCTCGGCCAGGCCATCGGCAAGGTCAACGAGACCCAGCAGGCGTCGACCCAGCTGTCCAATGCCTTCGAGATCGGCAAGAGCGGCGTTGACCTGACCGACGTGATGATCGCCTCGCAGAAAGCCAGCGTGTCCATGCAGGCGTTGACCCAGGTACGCAACAAGCTGGTCCAGGCGTACCAAGACATCATGCAGATGCCGGTTTGAGGACGGAAGTAAGTCATGGCTGATGCAGTTGTCGATAACGCCCCTGCCAAGAGCAGCGCGCCAGGTTCCAAGCCGCCGCTGTTGAACATGGCGTTTCTGGAAAACATCTCGCAGATGCCCATGCTGCGTCAGGTCGGCCTGCTGGTCGGGTTGGCGGCCAGCGTGGCGATCGGCTTCGCCGTGGTGCTGTGGTCGCAGCAGCCGGATTACCGTCCGCTGTACGGCAGCCTGGCCGGCATGGACACCAAGCAGGTCATGGATACCCTGGCCTCCGCAGACATTCCCTATCATGTCGAGCCCAACTCCGGTGCTCTGCTGGTCAAGGCCGACGACCTCTCCCGTGCGCGCCTGAAACTGGCGGCGGCCGGCGTGGCGCCGAGCGATGGCAATGTCGGCTTCGAGCTGCTCGACAAAGAGCAAGGGCTGGGTACCAGCCAGTTCATGGAAGCCACCCGCTATCGCCGCAGCCTGGAAGGTGAGTTGGCGCGTACCGTTTCCAGCCTGAACAACGTCAAGGCCGCCCGCGTGCACCTGGCCATTCCGAAAAGCTCGGTTTTCGTGCGTGACGAGCGCAAGCCAAGCGCTTCGGTGCTGGTCGAACTGTACCCGGGCCGTTCGCTGGAAGCGGGCCAGGTGATGGCGATCGTCAACCTGGTGGCCACCAGTGTGCCGGAGCTGGACAAGTCGCAGGTCACCGTGGTCGACCAGCGCGGCAACCTGCTCTCCGAGCAGTTGCAGGACACCGCGCTGACCATGGCCGGCAAGCAGTTCGACTACAGCCGCCGCATGGAAGGCATGCTCACCCAGCGTGTGCACAACATCCTGCAGCCAGTGCTGGGCAATGACCGCTACAAGGCCGAGGTTTCCGCCGACCTGGACTTCAGTGCGGTCGAATCGACGTCCGAACAGTTCAACCCGGACCAGCCGGCGCTGCGCAGCGAGCAGGCGGTCAACGAGCAGCGCGCGAGCAGCCAGGGCCCGCAGGGCGTACCCGGCGCGCTGAGCAACCAGCCGCCAGGCCCGGCGTCGGCACCGCAAACCACTGGTGGCGCTGCCGCGCCGGCCGCTGCCATCCAGCCTGGCCAGCCGCTGGTGGATGCCAACGGCCAGCAGATCATGGACCCGGCCACCGGCCAGCCGATGCTCGCCCCGTACCCGTCGGACAAGCGTGAGCAGACTACCAAGAACTTCGAGTTGGACCGCTCGATCAGCCACACCCGCCAGCAGCAGGGTCGCCTGACCCGCCTGTCGGTGGCGGTGGTGGTCGACGACCAGGTCAAGGTTGGCGCCAATGGCGAGAGCACCCGTGCCCCATGGGGCGCTGAAGACCTGGCGCGCTTCACCCGCCTGGTGCAGGACGCGGTGGGCTTCGATGCCAGTCGCGGTGACAGCGTGACGGTGATCAACGTGCCGTTCGCCGCCGACCGTGGCGAGGAGATCGCTGATATCGCGTTCTACCAGCAGCCGTGGTTCTGGGACATCGTCAAGCAGGTGCTGGGCGTACTGTTCATCCTGGTGCTGGTGTTCGGCGTGCTGCGTCCGGTCCTGAACAACATCACCGGTGGCGGCAAGCAGGCTGCTGCGGACAGCGACATGGAACTGGGCGGGATGATCGGTCTGGATGGCGAACTGGCCAACGACCGTGTCAGCCTCGGTGGCCCGTCAAGCATTCTGTTGCCGAGCCCGAGCGAGGGTTACGAAGCACAGCTCAACGCAATCAAAGGCCTGGTGGCCGAAGACCCGGGCCGCGTGGCCCAGGTCGTGAAAGAGTGGATCAACGCCGATGAGTGACAATCGAGCCATTACCGCCAAGCTGAGCCGCGTCGACAAGGCTGCGATCCTGCTGCTGTCGCTCGGTGAGACCGATGCTGCGCAAGTCCTGCGACACATGGGCCCGAAAGAAGTGCAGCGGGTCGGTGTGGCCATGGCGCAGATGGGCAACGTGCACCGTGAGCAGGTCGAGCAGGTGATGAGCGAGTTCGTCGAGATCGTCGGCGACCAGACCAGCCTGGGCGTGGGCTCCGATGGCTACATCCGCAAGATGCTCAACCAGGCCCTGGGCGAGGACAAGGCCAATGGCCTGATCGACCGTATCCTGCTCGGTGGCAACACCAGCGGCCTGGACAGCCTCAAGTGGATGGAGCCGCGCGCCGTGGCCGATGTGATCCGCTACGAGCACCCGCAGATCCAGGCCATCGTGGTCGCTTACCTCGACCCTGACCAGGCCGGTGAAGTGCTGAGCAACTTCGACCACAAGGTGCGCCTGGACATCATCCTGCGCGTTTCCTCGCTGAACACCGTGCAACCGGCAGCGTTGAAGGAGCTGAACCAGATCCTCGAGAAACAGTTCTCGGGCAACTCCAATGCCGCGCGCACCACCCTGGGTGGCATCAAGCGTGCCGCCGACATCATGAACTTCCTCGACAGCTCCGTGGAAGGTGCGCTGATGGACTCGATCCGCGAGATCGACAACGACCTGTCGGAGCAGATCGAAGACCTGATGTTCGTCTTCAACAACCTGGCCGATGTCGACGACCGCGGTATCCAGGCGCTGCTGCGCGAAGTGTCGTCCGACGTGCTGGTGGTGTCGCTCAAGGGCGCCGACGAGCGGGTCAAGGACAAGATTTTCAAGAATATGTCCAAGCGTGCCTCGGAACTGCTGCGCGACGACCTCGAGGCCAAGGGCCCAGTGCGCGTCAGCGACGTGGAAACGGCGCAGAAGGAAATCCTCACCATCGCCCGTCGCATGGCCGAGGCCGGCGAGATCGTGCTCGGCGGCAAGGGTGCCGAGGAAATGATCTGATCCATCAGGTGACACGACCCTCCTGTGGGGGCGGCCTTGCCGGGACGCCGGACCGGTCGGAAAGGGCTGCGAAGCAGCCCCAGCAATTTATGCGACAACGCTGAAATCCTGGGGCTGCCTCGCAGCCCTTTCGCGACACAAGGCCGCTCCTACAAGGATCGTGTCGCTCGCAGATGAGTAGCCGAGAACATGCCCACCAAAGAATCCCACCCCAGCGACCTGATCCGTGCCCGCGACCTCGAGGGCGTCGACGTCTGGGCGCTGCCCAGCTTCGACCCGGAGCCTGAGCCGGAACCTGAGCCTGCGCCGGAAGTGGTCGAGGAAGAAGTCGAGGAAGTGCCGCTGGAAGAAGTCCAGCCACTGACCCTCGAAGAGCTCGAAGCGATCCGCCAGGAGGCCTACAACGAAGGCTTTGCCACCGGTGAGCGTGAGGGATTCCACAGCACGCAGCTGAAGGTGCGCCAGGAGGCCGAGGAAGCGCTCGCCGCCAAGCTGGCCAGCCTGGAGCAGCTGATGGGGCATCTGCTCGACCCGATCGCCGAGCAGGACACGCAGATCGAACGCAGCGTGGTGCACCTGGTCGCGCACATGGCGCGCCAGGTCATCGGCCGCGAACTGCGCAGCGACTCCAGCCAGATCACCCAAGTGTTGCGCGAAGCGTTGAAGCTGTTGCCGATGGGGGCCGATAACATCCGCATCCACCTCAACCCGCAGGATTTCGAGCTGGCCAAGGCCCTGCGCGAGCGCCATGAAGAAAGCTGGAAGCTGCTCGAAGATGAGGCCCTGCTGCCAGGTGGCTGCCGGATCGAGACCCTGCACAGTCGCATCGACGCGACCATGGAAACCCGCATCGAGAAAGCCGTGGCGCAGTTGTTCGACCAGCTGCACGATCAGGCCTTGCACCCGGCGGCGGCGGACATGTCGGTCGAACTGGACGCCAGCGATGCGCCTTGACCGCACCAGCTTCGGCAAGCGCCTGGGCGGCTACGCCGACGCGATCGGGCTGCCGGTGCAACCGGTGGTCGAAGGCCGCCTGCTGCGCATGGTCGGCCTCACCCTTGAAGCCGAAGGCCTGCGCGCCGCGGTAGGCGGACGTTGCCTGGTCATCAACGACGACAGCTACCACCCGGTGCAGGTCGAGGCCGAGGTGATGGGCTTTGCCGGCAACAAGGTGTTCCTGATGCCCGTGGGCAGCATTGCCGGCATCGCGCCGGGCGCGCGCGTGGTGCCGCTGGACGACAGTGGTCGGCTGCCCATGGGCATGAGCATGCTGGGCCGAGTGCTCGACGGCGCCGGGCGCGCCCTCGACGGCAAGGGCGGCATGCGTGCCGAGGATTGGGTGCCGATGGATGGGCCGGTCATCAACCCGCTCAACCGTGACCCGATCAGCAAGCCGCTGGACGTGGGCATCCGCAGCATCAACGGCCTGCTCACCGTCGGCCGTGGCCAGCGCCTGGGCCTGTTCGCCGGTACCGGCGTCGGTAAATCGGTGCTGCTGGGCATGATGACCCGCTTCACCGAAGCGGACATCATCGTGGTCGGCCTGATCGGTGAGCGGGGCCGCGAGGTCAAGGAGTTCATCGAGCACATCCTCGGTGAAGAGGGGCTCAAGCGCTCGGTGGTCGTGGCATCGCCTGCTGACGACGCACCGCTGATGCGTTTGCGCGCGGCCATGTATTGCACGCGCATTGCCGAGTACTTCCGCGACAAGGGTAAGAACGTCCTGCTGCTGATGGACTCACTGACCCGGTTCGCCCAGGCACAGCGCGAAATCGCCCTGGCCATCGGCGAGCCACCTGCCACCCGCGGCTACCCGCCGTCGGTGTTCGCCAAGTTGCCCAAGCTGGTGGAGCGCGCCGGTAACGGCGAGCCCGGTGGCGGCTCGATTACCGCCTTCTACACGGTGTTGTCCGAGGGTGACGACCAGCAGGACCCGATCGCCGACTCGGCGCGGGGTGTGCTCGACGGCCATTTCGTGCTGTCCCGGCGATTGGCCGAAGAGGGCCATTATCCGGCCATCGACATCGAAGCCTCTATCAGCCGGGTCATGCCGCAGGTGGTGGATCCCGACCACTTGCGCCAGGCACAGAAATTCAAGCAACTGTGGTCGCGGCTGTCGCAGAGCCGTGACCTGATCAGCGTCGGCGCCTACGTGGCCGGTGGTGACCCGGAAACCGACCTGGCGATCGCCTTGCAGCCGCGGCTGGTGGACTTCCTGCGCCAGGGGCTGGACGAAAATGTCGGCATGGGCCAGAGCCGCGACGAGCTGGGGGCGATCTTCACGCCGCCGGCGAAGGGTTGATAGGCCATGAGCCTGCCCGGTCGCGCTGCCCGCCTGGCCCCTGTGGTCAACATGGCCGAAGAGGCTGAACGCAAGGCCGCCCAGCGCGTGGGGCACTTCCAGCAGCAGATGGTTCAGGCCCAGGCCAAGCTGGCTGAGCTGGAGTCGTTCCGCGAAGGTTATCAGGCCCAGTGGATCAGCCGTGGCGGGCAGGGCGTGAATGGCAGTTGGCTGCTCAATTACCAGCGCTTCCTGGCTCAGTTGGAAACGGCCATGACCCAGCAACGTCAGAGCCTGGCCTGGCATGAGAACAACCTGAAGAACGCCCGCGGCACCTGGCAGCAGGCCTATGCCCGGGTGGAGGGGCTGCGCAAGCTGGTGCAGCGCTATCTGGAGGAGGCGCGACGGGCGGAAGACAAGCGCGAGCAGCGTTTGCTGGACGAACTGTCGCAGCGCTTGCCCAGGCAAGGTCATCTGTAACCTGTGCCGGCCTCTTCGCGGGTAAACCCGCTCCCACGGGAACAGCGCAAGGCCCGGGAGCAGTGCGGTCGCTGTGGGAGTGGGATTGTCGGGGGTGCCGAACCGCCGCGAAGGGGCCTGTGCCGGCTTGCCTTGATAGTCCAGCCGCGGGCTGCTAAACCTTGAAGAGTTGCATTCGCCATCATCGAAGGAATCGCTAGCATGGCAGTCGAGACTGATTTTTCGCAGGACGGGAAAAAACTCACGATCAAGGTCAAGGGGCGCTTCGATTTCGGCAAGCATCAGGAATTTCGTGATGCCTATGAGCGCCACCCTAAAAAGCCCGACTCGGTGGTGGTCGACCTGAAGGATGCCACCTACCTGGACAGCTCCGCGCTGGGCATGCTGCTGTTGCTGCGTGACCATGCCGGCGGTGACGACTCGGACGTGCGCGTGGTACATGCCAGTTCTGACGTGCGCAAGATCCTGGCCATTTCCAATTTCGAAAAACTGTTCGATATCAGTTGAGTGCCCAGATGCCGGCCGAGCAGGCGTTGACCGTACTGGTGGCTGAGGACGGGGCGGTCGACCGCCTGCTGCTGGCGCAGATCGTCCGTCGCCAGGGTCACCAGGTATTCACGGCGGAAAATGGCGAACAGGCCGTCGCGTTGTTTGCCGAGAAGCGCCCGCAGCTGGTCTTGCTCGACGCCTTGATGCCGGTGATGGATGGTTTCGAGGCCGCGCGCCAGATCAAGGCATTGGCCGGCGAGGCGCTGGTGCCGATCATCTTCCTGACCTCGCTGAGCGAGGAGGATGCCCTGGTGCGTTGCCTGGAGGCTGGGGGTGACGACTTCATGGCCAAGCCCTACAGTGCGGTGATCCTCGGTGCCAAGATCCGCGCCATGGACCGCCTGCGTCGCTTGCAGGCGACCGTGCTCGAGCAGCGTGACCAGATCACCCGCCACCATCACCACCTGCTCAACGAGCAGCGGGTGGCCAAGGCGGTGTTCGACAAGGTCGCCCACTCCGGTTGCATCACTGCGCCGAACATCCGCTACCTGCAGTCGCCCTATGCCCTGTTCAATGGTGACCTGCTGCTGGCTGCGTTCACCCCGGCCGGTGACATGCGCGTGCTGCTCGGCGATTTCACCGGCCATGGTCTACCTGCTGCAGTCGGTGCGATGCCGCTGGCGGAAGTGTTCTACGGCATGACTGCCAAAGGCTACGGCATGCCACAGATGCTGCGCGAGATGAATGCCAAGCTCAAGCGCATCCTGCCGGTGGACATGTTCTGCTGCGCACTGCTGCTAAACATGAGCGTGCAGCGCGGTGCCGTGGAAGTGTGGAATGGCGGCATGCCGGATGGCTACCGACTGTCGGCTGGCGGGCAAGTGCTGGGTTGCCTGGGGTCGCGGCACCTGCCGCTTGGCATTCTGGCGCCAGAGCGCTTCGACGACAGCACCGAAGTGCTGCCGCTGGCGGCGGGGGAGCGGCTGTTGTTGCTGTCCGATGGCGTGGTCGATACCGCAGACGAGCAGGAGCGCCTGTTCGGTGTCGAGCGCTTGCGCGAGGTGCTGGCTGCCAATCGCGACCCGGCTCGGCTGTTCGATGAGGTCATGCAGGCCCTGGAGCGTTTCGGCGGGCGCCCGCGGGATGACATCAGCCTGTGTGACATTCGCATGTTCAGTGGCGATGACCGGGTACCTGCTCCGACCCTGTATTCCGATAGCGGGCGCTCCAGCCCGCTGGACTGGTCACTGGGGTTTGAATTGCGTGGCGAAAGCCTCAAGCGTTTCAACCCGGTGCCCTACCTGGTGCAGCTGTTGCAGGAGATCCATGGCTTGCGGCCGCGCACCGGCGCCTTGCACAGTGTGCTCAGCGAGTTGTATTCCAATGCCCTGGAGCATGGTGTGCTGGGCCTGGATTCGCAGCTCAAGCGTGATGTGCAGGGGTTTGCCGACTACTATCAGGAGCGGGCCCGGCGCCTGCTGGCGTTGGCCGAAGGTTTCGTGCGCATCGACCTGAAGGTGGAACCGTCAGGGGCGGGCGGGCGTCTTACCATCGAGGTTCGCGACAGTGGCGCGGGGTTCGATGTGTGCGGCGTGTTGTCGCGCCCGTCCCTTGAGCAGGACTTGAGCGGTCGCGGGCTGAAGCTGGTGCAGCGGCTGGGCAGCCGCGCCGAATGGCGCGAAGGTGGCCGTTGCGCCCACGTTCAGTTCGATTGGTGATGCGCCTGGAGGGCCGCAGGGCGGCTCAGGCATAATCCGGCTTGATCAAGGAGTGAGCAAGTGACTGACATGCATATTGACCACAAGGTACTCAGCGATTTGCAGGAGGTCATGGAAGATGGCTACCTGCAGCTGCTGGAAACCTTTCTGGAAGACTCCGAGCGGCGTTTGAGCCAGCTCCATGAGGCCAAAAGCGCCGATGAACTCGGCATGGCCGCGCACAGCTTCAAGGGCAGCAGCAGCAACATGGGGGCTGTTGGCCTCGCCCGGTTGTGCCAGCAACTGGAAGAACGGGTAAAGGTGCGACCGATGTATGGCATCGAAGACCTGATCAACCGGATCGACGAGGAATATCTGGAAGTGCAGTGCTTCTATCGCGGCGAGCGTGAGCGCGTCTCAGCGAGCTGATGGCAAGTTGGCGCGACTTTTGCCTCTCTGTGGCCAGATGATATTCCTGTTTCTGGCGCGGAGAACGCTCAATGCCTGTCGCACCCAACCCTTTGATGCAAGCCAACACCGTGAGCAAGGTGTCGAACGCAGGTTCCTCGCGGGCGGACAAGCCGCTGCAGGCGGCGGGCGGGCTGGGCGGCGGCTTCGATAAGGTCATGGCCGGGCAGGGGCGTGACAAGGTGCCTGCGGGCAACGACAAGGTTGCTCAGCCCGGCCCGAAAGACAAACCCGACATTGCCCAAGGCGGCAAGAAGCAGGACGCCGATAAACCGGCGGTTGCCGATGACGGCAACAAATTGCCAGCAGACGATGCAGCGCCGGACACTGCCGATGCTGCAGCGCCCAGCGATTCGGGGTCGCTTGATGCCAACCTGGTTGCTGGCCAGGTGACTGATGCACAGCCCGGCGCGCAGTTGCTGCAGGCTCAGGCCGAAGCAGTCGCGCCGGTGTTGCAGGCCGCGATGCAGCAGCCGGTGGCCGCGGTTGCCGCGCCGTTGCCGGCAGCGCCCGAGGCCGATGCTGATGCCTTCGACCCGGATGCCGATCCTTTGGCCAACCTGCCGACCTTGCGCCTGGCCTTGGAGCAGACTGCTCAGGCCAAAGGTACGACCTCGGCGCATGCTGCCGACGCCTCCAAGGCGCAGCCCGAAGATGGTCAGGCGGCCGTCAATCCGTTGGCGACCCTGATCGACAAGGTCGAGGGCCAGGCAGGCCAATCCGAGACCGGCGACAAGGCCTTCGGCGCCTTGCTCGATGACGGGCTCAAGGACACCAAGAGCGCCAGCAGCGATACCCGGGTCGATGACTTTGCCAACCGCCTGGCCAGCCTGACCCAGGCAGTTACCGCGAAGACCGCCAATGCCCTGCCGGTAAGCGCCAACCCTTTGCATCAGCCCTTGCAGATGAACCAGGGAGCGTGGGCCGAAGGCCTGGTCAACCGGGTCATGTACCTGTCCAGTCAGAACCTCAAGTCGGCGGATATCCAGCTGGAACCGGCCGAGCTGGGTCGCCTCGATATCCGCGTCAATGTCGCGACTGACCAGTCCACCCAGATCACCTTCGTCAGCGGCCATGCTGGCGTACGAGATGCATTGGACAGCCAGGTGTATCGCCTGCGCGAGCTGTTTGCTCAGCAGGGGCTGGCGCAGCCGGACGTCAATGTCGCCGACCAGTCCCGCCAGCAACAGCAGCAGGCGCAACAGGATGGCTCGCAGTTGTCCGGGGTCGCCGCCCGGCGGGCGCAGGGTGGCGGGGGCGAGCAGGGTGAGCCGGCTGAAGTTTCCCGGCCAGTGGAGCAGCAGGTGGTGATTGGCGACAGTGCGGTCGATTATTACGCTTGATGGGTTTGGCTTTGGATATGCAGCGGCTGTGAGATCGAGCGCCGCCCGCGCGGCGCATCGCGGATGAATCCGCTCCTACATTTGTTGCAACGTGCCGAACCTGTCACGCCATGGTTGCCTGCCTTGGCGCATGTCTTGAGCCTTGCAAACAAGGCTGACAACCATGGCCTTTCAGGCATGGCCACGTTGCAACAAATGTAGGAGCGGATTCATCCGCGATGCGCCGCGCGGGCGGCGCTCGATCTCACAGGCGCCACACCTCTCAAGCCAAACCCCTCACAAACCAAATCTGGCATAACACTTGCTCAAGCCACGTCATCCTCCTTTGAAACCCCGATGGACGACGGATTATTGGCATGGCGAAGAGCGACGCAGTGAAAGACCCCGCCGCAAAAGGCAAACTCAAGCTGATCCTGCTGCTGGTGCTGGCGCTGCTGCTGGCGGTCGGCCTGTCGGTGGGCGCCACCTGGTTCATCATGCACAAGAGTGAATCGGCACCCGCCCCTGAAGCGGCCGCTACCAACGTCAAGGCCGCCGCGATCTACGTGCCGCTGGCGCCCGCCTTCGTGGTCAACTTCAACCAGAACGGCCGCCAGCGCTACATGCAGCTGAGCATCACCATGCAGGGCCGTAATCAGGCCGACCTGGACGCACTCTCGGTGCACATGCCGGTCATCCGCAACAACCTGGTGATGATGTTCTCCGGGCAGGGCTTCGATACCCTCGCGGCCAGTTCGGTGGGCCAGGAGATGCTGCGTCAGAAAGCCACCGCAGTGGTTCAGGAAGTGGCGCAGAAAGAAGTCGGCAGGCCGGTGGTCGACCAGTTGCTGTTCACCAATTTCGTATTGCAGTAGGAGTCCGCAATGGCCGTACAGGACCTGCTGTCCCAGGATGAGATCGATGCCCTCTTGCATGGCGTCGACGATGGGCTGGTACAGACCGAGAGCGTTGCCGAGCCTGGCAGCATCAAAAGCTACGACCTGACCAGCCAGGATCGGATCGTGCGTGGTCGCATGCCGACCCTGGAAATGATCAACGAGCGTTTCGCCCGCTACACCCGCATCAGCATGTTCAACCTCCTGCGGCGTTCGGCCGACGTGGCGGTGGGCGGCGTGCAGGTGATGAAGTTCGGCGAGTACGTGCATTCGCTGTACGTGCCGACCAGCCTCAACCTGGTCAAGATCAAGCCGCTGCGCGGCACCGCGCTGTTCATTCTCGACGCCAAGCTGGTGTTCAAGCTGGTGGACAACTTCTTCGGGGGTGACGGCCGTCACGCCAAGATCGAGGGCCGTGAATTCACCCCCACCGAGCTGCGCGTGGTGCGCATGGTGCTGGACCAGTGCTTCGTCGACCTCAAGGAAGCCTGGCAAGCGATCATGCCGGTCAACTTCGAGTACATGAACTCCGAGGTCAACCCGGCCATGGCCAACATCGTCGGCCCGAGCGAGGCAGTGGTGGTGTCGACCTTCCATATCGAACTGGACGGCGGTGGCGGCGACCTGCATGTGACCATGCCCTATTCGATGATCGAGCCGGTACGCGAAATGCTCGATGCCGGCTTCCAGTCCGACCTCGATGACCAGGACGAGCGCTGGGTCAAGGCCCTGCGCGAGGACGTGCTGGACGTTTCGGTGCCGCTGACCGCCACGGTTGCTCGCCGCCAGCTGAAACTGCGCGACATCCTGCACATGCAGGCTGGCGACGTGATCCCGGTGGAGCTGCCCGAGCACCTGGTACTGCGCGCCAATGGCGTGCCGTCGTTCAAGGCGCGCCTGGGCTCGCACAAGGGCAACCTGGCCCTGCAGATCATTGACCCGATCGAACGCCGCTGACTGCGTGCCGGTCGCTCTTTACGAATTGAATGCCTGTCGAGGACATCATGGCTAACGAAAACGAGATCACTTCCGCGGAAGACCAGGCCCTGGCCGATGAGTGGGCCGCGGCCCTGGAAGAAACCGGTGATGCCGGCCAGTCCGACATCGACGCACTGCTCGCCGGTGACGGCGGCAAACCCGGTGCCGGCCGCCTGCCGATGGAAGAGTTCGCCAGCTCCCCGCGGCCGAACGAAAACGTCAGCCTCGAAGGCCCGAACCTGGATGTGATCCTGGACATTCCGGTGAACATCTCCATGGAAGTGGGCAGCACCGAAATCAACATCCGCAACCTGCTGCAGCTCAACCAGGGCTCGGTGATCGAGCTCGACCGCCTGGCCGGTGAGCCGCTCGATGTGCTGGTCAACGGCACGCTGATCGCCCATGGCGAAGTGGTTGTGGTCAACGAGAAGTTCGGCATCCGCCTGACCGACGTGATCAGCCCAAGCGAACGCATCAAGAAGCTGCGCTGAGTGAAAGGCACGATACGGGCCATGATGGCCCTGGCCGCGCTATTGGCCAGTGAAATGGCCATCGCCACCGCCACGCCTGCTGCCAGCCCGGTTGCAGCGCCGGCCGGTGCGCCCGGCAGCCTGGGTGGGCAGCTGGCGCAGATGGTGTTCGGCCTGCTGCTGGTGGTGGGGCTGATCTTCTTCCTGGCCTGGGCGTTGCGCCGCATGCAGGGCGCCGCGCCCAAGGGTGGGCAGGTGATCGAGATCGTCGGCAGCCGTGCCATCGGCCCGCGTGACCGGCTGTTGCTGGTGCAGGTTGGCAAGGAGCAGATCCTTATCGGCCACACCCCGGGCAGCATCGAGGCGTTGCATGTGCTGGCCGAACCCGTCGAAGTACCTGCCAGCGCGCGCCAGGCGACGCCGGAGTTTGCCCAGCGGCTGATGGAGCTGATGGGCAAGGATCAGAAGGACAAGAAGTGATGACCCGCGCCTTGCGCCTGCTGTTGAAAAGAACCTTGAGCACATTGTTGCCACTTGCGCTGCTGCTGGTTGCGCCGCTGGCCCTGGCGGCAGACCCGTTGTCGATTCCGGCCATTACCCTGTCCAACACCGCGGACGGGCAGCAGGAGTATTCGGTCAGCCTGCAGATCCTGCTGATCATGACGGCGCTCAGCTTCATCCCGGCGTTCGTCATCCTGATGACCAGCTTCACCCGCATCATCATCGTGTTCTCGATCCTGCGTCAGGCCCTGGGCCTGCAGCAGACGCCGTCGAACCAGGTGCTGACCGGCATGGCGCTGTTCCTCACCCTGTTCATCATGGCGCCGGTGTTCGACCGGGTGAACCAGGATGCCCTGCAGCCGTACCTGAGCGAGCAGATGACAGCCCAGCAGGCCATCGAAAAGGCCCAGGGGCCGCTCAAGGACTTCATGCTGGCACAGACCCGGCAGAGTGACCTCGACCTGTTCATGCGCCTGTCCAAGCGCACCGACATCGCCGGCCCTGATCAAGTGCCGCTGACTATCCTGGTGCCGGCGTTCGTCACCTCGGAGCTGAAGACCGCATTTCAGATCGGCTTCATGATCTTCATCCCGTTCCTGATCATCGACATGGTGGTGGCCAGTGTGCTGATGGCCATGGGTATGATGATGTTGTCGCCGCTGATCATCTCGCTGCCGTTCAAGATCATGCTGTTCGTTCTGGTCGATGGCTGGGCGCTGATCATGGGTACCTTGGCCGGCAGTTTCGGCGGCGTCTGACGCCGCCTAGGAGAGCCCCGCATGACACCTGAAGTAGCTGTCGACCTGTTCCGTGACGCGCTGTGGCTGACCACCCTGATGGTTGCCGTGCTGGTGGTGCCGAGCCTGCTGGTCGGCCTGATCGTGGCCATGTTCCAGGCCGCCACGCAGATCAACGAACAGACCTTGAGCTTTCTCCCGCGTCTGCTGGTGATGCTGGTCACGCTGATCGTCGCCGGGCCCTGGCTGGTGCAGAAGTTCATGGAGTACATCACCGGCCTGTACACCAGCATCCCGCAGCTGATCGGTTGAGCCTGCCATGCTGGAGTTGACCGACGCGCAGATCGGCACCTGGGTCGCCACCTTCATCCTGCCGCTGTTCCGGGTGACTGCGGTGCTGATGACCATGCCGATCTTCGGTACGCGCATGCTGCCGGCGCGCATCCGCCTGTACGTGGCGGTGGCCATCACCGTGGTCATCGTACCGGCGCTGCCGCCGCTGCCGGAGTTCGACCCGCTGAGCCTGCGCGGCCTGCTGCTGTGTGGCGAGCAGGTCATCGTCGGCGCGTTGTTCGGGTTCTCCCTGCAGTTGCTGTTCCAGGCCTTCGTCATCGCCGGGCAGATCATCGCCGTGCAGATGGGCATGGCCTTCGCCTCGATGGTCGACCCGGCCAACGGGGTCAACGTGGCCGTGGTCAGCCAGTTCATGACCATGCTGGTGAGCGTGTTGTTCTTGCTGATGAACGGCCACCTGGTGGTGTTCGAGGTCATGACCGAGAGCTTCACCACCTTGCCGGTGGGCCATGCCCTGGTAGTCAGCCATTACTGGGAAATGGCCGGCCGCCTGGGGTGGGTGTTCGGTGCCGGCCTGCTGCTGATCCTGCCGGCGATCACCGCGCTGTTGGTAGTGAACATCGCCTTCGGCGTGATGACCCGTGCCGCGCCACAGCTGAACATCTTTTCCATCGGTTTCCCGCTGACCTTGGTGCTGGGCATGGGGATCTTCTGGATCGGCCTGGCCGATGTGCTTTCGCACTACCAGACGTTGGCCAGCGAAGCGCTGCAGTGGCTGCGTGAACTGGCGAGGGCGCCCTGAACATGGCAGAGAGCGAGAGCGGCCAGGACAAGACAGAAGACCCCACCGACAAGCGCAAGCGCGACGCGCGCGAAAAAGGTGAGATCGCCCGATCCAAGGAGCTCAATACCGTTGCCTCGACCCTTGCCGGCGCCGGTGCGCTGCTGGCATTCGGCGGCAATCTGGCGGAAACGTTGATGACGCTGATGCGGATGAACTTTTCCCTGACCCGCGAGGTGCTGACCGACGAGCGCTCGATGGGCATGTTCCTGCTGGCCTCGGGCAAGATGGCGATCTGGGCAGTGCAGCCCATTCTCATGCTGCTGTTCGTCATCGCCTTCGTTTCACCCATCGCCCTCGGCGGGTTCATTTTCTCGGGTAGCCTGTTGCAGCCCAAGTTCAGCAGGATGAATCCATTGTCGGGTATCAAGCGGATGTTTTCGCTGAACTCGCTTACCGAGTTGCTCAAGGCCATGGCCAAGTTCATGGTCATCCTGATCGTCGCGCTGGTGGTGTTGAGCAATGACCGCCAGGCGCTACTGGCCATTGCCAACGAGCCGCTGGAGCAAGCGATCATCCACAGTGTTCAAGTGGTTGGCTGGAGTGCCCTGTGGATGGCTGCCGGCCTGCTGCTGATCGCGGCGGCGGACGTGCCGTTCCAGCTGTGGCAGACCCACAAGAAGCTGAAGATGACCAAGCAGGAGATCAAGGACGAGTACAAGGACAGCGAAGGCAAGCCCGAGGTCAAGCAGCGCATCCGTCAGCTGCAGCGCGAGGTGTCGCAGCGGCGCATGATGGCTGCCGTGCCCGAGGCTGATGTGATCATCACCAACCCGACGCACTATGCCGTGGCCCTGCAGTACGACCCGGAGAAGGGTGGGGTGGCGCCGTTGCTGGTGGCCAAGGGCACCGACTTCATTGCCTTGAAGATTCGCGAGATCGGCGTCGAGCACAAGGTGCAGATCCTCGAATCGCCGGCCCTTGCGCGGGCGATCTACTACTCCACCGAGGTCGAAGGGGAAATTCCGGCGGGGCTGTACCTGGCGGTGGCGCAGGTGCTGGCCTATGTGTTCCAGATTCGACAGTACCGCTCCGGCAAGGGCAAGCGGCCTGAGCCGCTCAAGGAAGACCTGCCGATTCCGCCAGACCTGCGGCGTGATAGCTGACAGGTGTTCGCCTTGGTGCTTTTGGCGCCTGTGAGATCGAGCGCCGCCCGCGCGGCGCATCGCGGATAAATCCGCTCCTACATTTGTTGCAACGTGGCCATGTCTGTGAGGCCATGGTTGTCAGCCGGTTCGCACGGCTCAAGTCATGCGTCAAGGCTGGCAACCATGGCGTTTCAGGTTTGGTACGTTGCAACGAATGTAGGAGCGGATTTATCCGCGATGCGCCGCGCGGGCGGCGCTCGGTCTCGCAGGCGCCAAATACCTGGAGGCGGGCAAAGTTGGAAGGCTTCTTGCAAAGCCACGCCCAAGCGCCCCTTGGGCGTCAAAGTTTTGCATGAAGAGGAATCGCGGTGGATCGCACTCAGTTAATCAGCAACGCCCGCAACAACCTGGCCGGGCTCGGTCGGGGCAACCTGGGCGTGCCGTTGCTGCTGCTGGTGATGTTGGCAATGATGATGTTGCCGATACCGCCGTTCCTGCTCGACGTGTTCTTTACCTTCAACATCGCCCTGTCGATCGTGGTTTTGCTGGTCTGCGTGTACGCCCTGCGTCCGCTGGACTTCGCCGCGTTCCCGACCATCCTGCTGGTGGCGACTTTGCTGCGCCTGGCGCTGAACGTGGCGTCCACCCGCGTGGTCATGCTCCATGGCCAAGAAGGCCATGGCGCCGCGGGCAAGGTGATCCAGGCCTTCGGCGAGGTGGTGATCGGCGGTAACTACGTGGTGGGTGCGGTGGTGTTCGCCATCCTCATGATCATCAACTTCGTGGTGGTGACCAAGGGCGCCGGGCGCATTTCCGAAGTCAGCGCGCGCTTCACCCTCGACGCCATGCCTGGCAAGCAGATGGCCATCGACGCCGACCTCAACGCTGGCCTGATCGACCAGGCCCAGGCCAAGGCGCGCCGCGCCGAAGTGGCCCAGGAGGCTGAGTTCTACGGTTCGATGGACGGTGCCAGCAAGTTCGTCCGCGGTGACGCCATCGCCGGCCTGCTGATCCTGTTCATCAACCTGATCGGCGGCATGCTGATTGGTATGCTGCAACACAACATGTCGTTCAGCGATGCGGGCAAGGTTTACGCCTTGCTGACCATCGGTGACGGTTTGGTGGCGCAATTGCCATCACTGCTGCTGTCCACTGCCGCCGCGATCATGGTCACCCGTGCCTCGGGCTCCGAGGACATGGGCAAGCTGATCAACCGCCAGATGTTCGACTCGCCCAAGGCGCTGGGTGTGTCTGCTGCGCTGATGATCATCATGGGCCTGGTACCCGGCATGCCACACATCGCCTTCCTCAGCCTCGGCCTGCTGGCCGGGGGGGGTGCCTACCTGGTGTGGAAGAAGCAGCAGAAGGTCAAGATTGATGCGCAGAAGGAGGCGCAGCGCCAGCAGGACCTGCTGCCCTCGCCGCAGCGCGCACTGGAGACCAAGGAGCTGGGCTGGGACGACGTCACGCCGATCGACATGATCGGCCTGGAAGTCGGCTACCGGCTGATTCCGCTGGTCGACCGCAACCAGGGTGGCCAGCTGCTGGCGCGGATCAAGGGGGTGCGCAAGAAGCTGTCCCAGGACCTGGGCTTCCTCATGCCGACCGTGCATATCCGCGACAACCTCGACCTGCAGCCCAGCGCCTATCGCCTGACGCTGATGGGCGTGATCCTCGCCGAAGCTGATATCTATCCGGACCGCGAGCTGGCGATCAACCCTGGCCAGGTGTTCGGCACCCTCAACGGCATCGCCGCGCGCGACCCGGCATTTGGCCTGGAGGCGGTGTGGATCGACGTCGGCCAGCGCGCCCAGGCGCAGTCGCTGGGGTACACGGTGGTTGACGCCAGTACCGTGGTTGCCACCCACCTCAACCAGATCCTGCAGAAGCACTGCCATGAGCTGATCGGCCACGAAGAGGTTCAGCAGCTGTTGCAGGTATTGTCGAAGGCTTCGCCTAAACTTGCAGAAGAGCTGGTGCCCGGTGTCATTTCCTTGTCGGGGCTGCTCAAGGTCCTGCAGGCATTGTTGTCCGAGCAAGTGCCGGTGCGTGACATCCGCAGTATTGCCGAGGCCATCGCCAACAACGCTGGCAAGAGTCAAGATACCGCCGCGCTGGTGGCTGCGGTGCGCGTCGGATTGTGTCGTGCCATCGTCCAAAGCATTGTCGGTGTTGAGCCCGAGCTGCCTGTGATCACCCTTGAGCCAAGGTTGGAACAGATCTTGCTCAATAGTTTGCAAAGGGCCGGGCAAGGTCAGGAAGACGGTGTTCTTCTTGAACCAAGCATGGCCGAAAAGCTGCAGCGTTCGCTGATCGACGCCTGCCAGCGCCAGGAAATGCAAGGCCAACCGGCCATTCTCCTGGTAGCTGGCCCGATCCGTGCCATGTTGTCGCGCTTCGGTCGTCTGGCTGTACCGAATTTGCATGTTCTGGCGTATCAGGAAATACCGGATAACAAGCAAGTCACCATCGTTGCCACAGTGGGCCCCAACGGCTGAGGTAGTGGGTTATGCAAGTCAAGCGTTTTTTCGCCGCCGATATGCGTCAGGCCATGAAGCTGGTTCGTGATGAGCTGGGCTCCGATGCCGCCATCATCGGCAACCGCCGCATCGCCGGTGGTGTCGAACTGACCGCCGCGCTGGACTACAAGCTGTCCGCGCTGGCCCCGCGCGTGCCCAATGCCGAGCTGGAAGAAGAGCTGCGCAAGACCCAGTCGCGCATCGCCACTGCCCAGGCCGAGCTGGACAACCGCGCCGAGGCCAGCGAAGGCAACCGCCAATTGTTTGCCGGCCAGTCGCTGACCGCGTCCGAGCCATTGATCGAGCCGCACGTCGATGCACCGGCCCCGGCGCCTGCGCCGGCGCAGCCGGCCGTCGACCCGCGCCTGTTCGACGCCATGCGTTCGGAGCTGTCGGGCCTGCGTGAGCTGCTCGAAGTGCAGCTCGGCTCGCTGGCCTGGAACCAGCTGCAAGGCAGCAAGCCGGCACAGGCCAACCTCTGGCGCCGCCTGCAGCGCATCGGCCTGTCCGGGCCGATCTCCCGTGAACTGCTTGACCTCACCAGCGAGATCGAAGAGCCCCGCCAGGCCTGGCGCATGCTGTTGGCGCACCTGGCGCGGATGATTGAAGTGCCAGAGGCCGAACCGATCGAAGAGGGCGGTGTGATCGCCATGGTCGGCCCGGCCGGCATGGGCAAGACCACCACCCTGGCCAAGCTGGCGGCGCGCTATGTGCTCAAGTACGGCCCGCAGAACCTGGCGCTGGTGAGCATGGACAGCTTCCGCATCGGTGCCCAGGAGCAGCTCAAGACCCTGGGGCGCATCCTCAATGTGCCGGTGACCTATGTCGACCCGGGCCAGTCGCTGGCCGCTGCGCTGGAGCCACTGCTGCGCAAGCGCGTGGTGCTGATCGATACCGCCGGCCTGCAGGCCAGTGACCCGGCCCTGCGCATGCAACTGGAAACCCTGGCCGGGCGTGGCATTGCCGCGAAGAACTACCTGGTGCTGGCCACCACCAGCCAGAAGCAGGTGCTGACCGCCGCTTACCACAGCTACAAGCGCTGCGGCCTGGCCGGCTGCATCCTGACCAAACTCGATGAAACGGCGAGCCTCGGCGATGTGCTGAGCCTGGCCATCAGTCATGAATTGCCCGTGGCCTACCTCACCGATGGCCCCCGCATTCCTGACGACCTGCACCTGCCGCGCCCGCACCAGCTGGTGACCCGCGCAGTCAACGTGCAGTTGCAGGACGAGCCCAGCGAAGAGGCGATGGCCGACATGTTCGCTGATCTCTACCACAACCCGCGGCGCGCGGGTTGAGGATGAAGCGTATGCAAAGTACCTACATTCCGGGGCTGGCAGTGTCGCCCCGCGTGTGGCTTGGGTCCAGGCAAGACAAGGTAAACAACGAACATGGGTAGCATGCATCCCGTACAGGTGATCGCCGTCACCGGTGGCAAAGGTGGCGTCGGCAAGACTAACGTTTCAGTGAACCTGTCCCTGGCGCTGGCCGAACTCGGCCGCCGGGTGATGCTGCTGGACGCCGACCTTGGCCTGGCCAATGTCGACGTATTGCTGGGCCTCACCCCGAAACGCACCCTGGCCGATGTGATCGAAGGCCGCTGCGAGCTGCGCGATGTGCTGTTGCAGGGGCCTGGCGGTGTGCGCATCGTGCCGGCCGCCTCCGGTACCCAGAGCATGGTGCACCTGGCGCCGGCGCAGCATGCCGGGCTGATCCAGGCCTTCAGCGAGATTGGCGACAACCTCGACGTGCTGGTGATCGACACCGCTGCGGGCATTGGTGACTCGGTAGTCAGCTTCGTTCGCGCGGCCCAGGAAGTGCTGCTGGTGGTGTGCGACGAGCCGACCTCGATCACCGACGCCTACGCGCTGATCAAGCTGCTCAACCGCGACTACGGCATGAACCGTTTCCGCGTGCTGGCCAACATGGCGCAGAGCCCGCAGGAAGGGCGCAACCTGTTCGCCAAGCTGACCAAGGTCACCGACCGCTTCCTCGACGTCGCCCTGCAATACGTCGGCGCCGTGCCGTACGACGAGTGCGTGCGCAAGGCAGTGCAGAAGCAGCGCGCGGTGTACGAGGCTTTCCCTCGCTCCAAGTGCGCCCTGGCCTTCAAGGCCATTGCGCAGAAGGTCGACAGCTGGCCGCTGCCCGCCAACCCGCGCGGGCATCTTGAGTTCTTCGTCGAACGCCTGGTGCAACCCACCAGCGCAGGGCCCGTGCTATGAACGCGAGCGGCTTCAAGATGTACAGCAAGGCGTCCAAAGACGCCCAGTTCGAGCTGGTGGAACGCTATGCGCCGTTGGTCAAGCGCATTGCCTACCACTTGCTGGCACGCCTGCCAGCCAACGTCCAGGTTGAAGACCTGATCCAGGCGGGCATGATCGGCCTGCTGGAAGTGGCCAACAAGTACGACGCCAGCAAGGGCGCCAGCTTCGAAACCTACGCCGGCATCCGCATCCGCGGGGCAATGCTCGACGAGGTCCGCAAGGGCGATTGGGCGCCGCGTTCGGTGCACCGCAATACGCGCATGGTCAGTGACGCGATGCGCGCCGTTGAAGCAAGAACTGGCCGCGACGCTAAAGATCATGAAGTTGCTGCCGAACTCCAGTTGAGTCTCGATGATTACTACGGGATTTTGAACGATACCTTGGGGAGCCGCCTGTTCAGCTTCGACGACCTGTTGCAGGACGGCGAGCACGAAGGGCTGCACGAGGACGGCGCCAGTGGCCAGATCGAGCCGTCGCGCGATCTGGAGGACGAGCGCTTCCAGGCTGCCCTGACCGATGCGATCGCCAACCTGCCAGAGCGTGAGCGGCTGGTGTTGGCGCTGTACTACGACGAAGAGCTGAACCTCAAGGAAATCGGTGAGGTGCTGGGGGTCAGCGAATCGCGTGTCAGCCAGTTGCACAGCCAGTGTGCCGCGCGCCTGCGCAGCCGCCTGGGGGAATGGCGGGCGCGTTGAGCCCGGGGTCGTTGCGGTCGTTATCCACGTTCGTTTTCCATGTTGTACCGAATTGAATGAATGCGCGCGCTCGGGGCCGAGCGCGTTTGAGACTGCTTGGAGGTCTACTTGAACAAAGACATGAAAATCCTCATCGTTGACGACTTTTCGACGATGCGGCGGATCATCAAGAACCTGTTGCGTGACCTGGGCTTCACCAACACCGATGAAGCCGATGACGGCACCACTGCGCTGCCGATGCTCGAAAGTGGCCATTACGACTTCCTGGTGACCGACTGGAACATGCCCGGCATGTCCGGTATCGACCTGCTGCGCAAGGTCCGTGCCCACGATCGCCTGAAAGGCATGCCGGTGCTGATGGTGACCGCCGAAGCCAAGCGCGACCAGATCATCGAAGCGGCCCAGGCCGGGGTCAATGGTTACGTGGTCAAGCCGTTCACCGCCCAGGTGCTCAAAGAAAAGATCGAGAAGATCTTCGAACGCGTCAACGGCTGAGTCACGTCAGGGGGCGCCATGGAATCAACACAAACGTCTTTGGGGGAGTTCGAAACGACCCTGAAGAAACATGCCCAGGAGCTGGTCGAGAGCCTGGAGCGGGGGCGTTTCGGCGAGGCGGTGCAGCTGATCCATCAGCTCAACCAGACCCGCGACCGTGGCCTGTACCAGGAAGTCGGCAAGCTCACCCGTGAGCTGCACAGCGCGATCGTCAGTTTCCAGATCGACCCGCGCATGCCGCAGGCCGAGGAAGTTTCGCAGATCACCGACGCTACCGAGCGCCTCTCGTACGTGGTCAAGCTCACCGAGGGTGCCGCCAACCGCACCATGGACCTGGTGGAGGAGAGCACCCCGGTGCTCAACGACCTGGCGAGCGAGGCACAAGGCCTGAGCGTCGACTGGCAGCGTTTCATGCGCCGCGAAGTCGCCGCACCGGAGTTCCGCGAGCTGGTCAAGCGTGTCGACAGTTTCCTGACGCACAGCGCCGAGGGCAACCGCAAGGTCGCCGGCCACCTCAACGACATTCTGCTGGCTCAGGACTATCAGGACCTGACTGGCCAGGTGATCAAGCGCGTGACTGCGCTGGTGACCGAAGTGGAAAGCAATCTGCTCAAGCTCGTGCTGATGGCCAGTCAGGTCGACCGCTTTGCCGGTATCGAACATGACCACCAGCAGCTGCGCGCTGAAAAAGATCAAGAAAAACATCCGACTCGGGGTGAAGGTCCGCAGATTCATGCCGATAAGCGTGAAGACGTTGTGTCCGGTCAGGACGACGTCGACGATCTGCTGTCCAGCCTGGGTTTTTAAGGAGCACGTTTAATGAGCTTCGGCGCCGATGAAGAAATCCTTCAGGATTTCCTGGTAGAAGCCGGCGAAATTCTTGAGCAACTGTCCGAGCAACTGGTCGAGCTGGAAAGCCGGCCCGACGATGCCGACCTGCTCAATGCGATCTTTCGCGGTTTCCACACTGTAAAAGGGGGCGCCGGCTTCCTTCAGCTGAACGAGCTGGTGGAGTGCTGCCACATCGCCGAGAACGTGTTCGACATCCTGCGCAAAGGTGAGCGCCGGGTCGACGCGGAACTGATGGATGTGGTGCTTGAGGCACTGGATACGGTCAACAGCATGTTCGGCCAGGTGCGTGAGCGCAGTGAAGTGACCCCGGCCACGCCGGAGCTGCTGGCGGCCCTGTCGCGCCTGGCGGAACCTGCCAGCGGCGACACCCCTGCGGCGGTGGTCGAAGCGGCGCCGGAGCCTGTGGCCAGTGAGGCCGACATCACCGACACCGAGTTCGAACAGCTGCTCGACTCGCTCGATGCGGTCAAGGCTGAAGCGGCCGCTGCCGAAGAGCAGATGCAGGGCGAGACCCTCAGTGGCTCGGGTGATGACATCACCGACGCCGAGTTCGAATCGCTGCTCGACCAGTTGCATGGCAAGGGCCAGTTCTCGCCCGAAGTGGCTGCCGCCGAAGCGGTGGTCGTTGCCAGCGCGCCGGTGAGCGACGAGATCACCGACGAAGAATTCGAGTCGTTGCTGGACCAGCTGCACGGCAAGGGCACCTTCCAGGCCGATGCCTTGCCAGCCGCCACGGTTGCCGTGCAAAGCACTGTCGCGCCTGCCAGCAGTGACGAGATCACCGAGCACGAGTTCGAAGCGTTGCTCGACCAGTTGCACGGCAAGGGCAAGTTTGCCGCTGAGACCGTTGCTGGCGAAGCGCCTGTCGCGGTAGCTGCGCCGGTTGCTGCCAAGGCTGAAAGCAAGCCAGCCGCCAGGCCTGCAGCAGCCCCCGCGGCCGCTGCACCGGCTGTTGCCAAGCCTGCCGCGCCAGCCCGCACCCCGGCACCGGCTGCGGAAAAGCATGCCAGCGAAGCGGAAACCACCGTGCGCGTCGACACCGCGCGCCTGGACGAGATCATGAACATGGTCGGCGAACTGGTGCTGGTGCGTAACCGCCTGGTGCGCCTGGGCCTGAACAGCGGCGACGAGGCCATGTCCAAGGCCGTGTCCAACCTCGACGTGGTCACTGCCGACTTGCAGACCGCGGTGATGAAGACCCGCATGCAGCCGATCAAGAAGGTCTTCGGGCGCTTCCCGCGCCTGGTCCGCGACCTGGCCCGGCAGCTGAAGAAAGAGATCAACCTGGAGCTGGTCGGTGAAGAGACCGACCTCGACAAGAACCTCGTCGAGGCCCTGGCCGACCCGCTGGTGCACCTGGTGCGCAACGCCGTCGACCATGGCGTCGAGATGCCGGACGAGCGTGAAGCCGCCGGCAAGGCACGAACCGGCCGCGTGGTGCTGTCGGCTGAGCAGGAAGGTGACCACATCTTGCTGTCGATCTCCGACGACGGCAAAGGCATGGACCCGAACATCCTGCGCGCCAAGGCCGTGGAAAAGGGCCTGATGGACAAGGACGCCGCCGATCGCCTGAGCGAATCGGACTGCTACAACCTGATCTTCGCCCCGGGCTTCTCGACCAAGACCGAGATTTCCGACGTCTCCGGCCGCGGTGTCGGCATGGACGTGGTTAAGACCAAGATTTCCCAGCTCAACGGCTCGATCAACATCTTCTCGGCCAAGGGCCAGGGCTCGAAGATCGTCATCAAGGTGCCGCTGACCCTGGCGATCATGCCGACCCTGATGGTGATGCTGGGCAACCAGGCATTCGCCTTCCCGTTGGTCAACGTCAACGAGATCTTCCACCTCGACCTGTCGCGCACCAACGTGGTGGACGGCCAGGAAGTGGTGATCGTGCGCGACAAGGCACTGCCGCTGTTCTACCTCAAGCGCTGGTTGGTTCAGGGCCAGGTGCACGAGGAGCAGCACGAGGGCCATGTGGTGATCCTGTCGGTCGGTACCCAGCGTATCGGCTTCGTGGTCGACCAACTGGTGGGCCAGGAAGAGGTGGTGATCAAGCCGCTGGGCAAGATGCTGCAGGGCACCCCGGGCATGTCCGGCGCCACCATCACCGGTGACGGTCGCATCGCGCTGATTCTCGACGTGCCGAGCATGCTCAAGCGTTACGCGGCACGGCGTATCTGATTTTCGGCGGCGCACCCTGGCGGGTTGCGCCGCCTAATGGAGTGTTTATGGCAGTCAAGGTCCTGGTGGTGGATGATTCCGGTTTCTTCCGCCGCCGCGTTTCGGAAATCCTCTCGGCGGACCCGACGATCCAGGTGGTCGGCACTGCGACCAACGGCAGGGAAGCGATCGACCAGGCACTGGCGCTCAAACCCGATGTCATCACCATGGACTACGAGATGCCCATGATGGATGGCATCACCGCAGTGCGGCACATCATGCAGCGCTGCCCGACGCCAGTGTTGATGTTCTCCTCGCTGACCCACGAAGGCGCCCGCGTCACCCTTGACGCGCTGGATGCCGGTGCGGTGGATTACCTGCCGAAGAACTTCGAAGACATCTCGCGCAACCCGGAGAAGGTCAAGCAACTGCTGTGCGAGAAGGTGCATACCATTTCGCGCAGCAACCGCCGTTTCGGCGGCTACGCCAGCCACGCGCCGGCCACCGCGCCAGCGCCGGCCAGCAGCCATGCCCCCGCCAGCAGCCTGGCCAGCGCAGCGCCGGCACGTAGCGCCGCGCCAGCCCGTGCAGCGGCACCGGCGCCTGCTGTAGCGCATGCCCCGGCCCCCAAGCGCAAGCCTTACAAGCTGGTGGCGATCGGCACTTCCACGGGGGGGCCGGTGGCCCTGCAGCGGGTGCTGACCCAGCTGCCGGCGAACTTCCCGGCGCCGATCGTGCTGATCCAGCACATGCCCGCGGCCTTCACCAAGGCCTTTGCCGAGCGCCTCGACAAGCTGTGCAAGATCAGTGTCAAGGAAGCCGAGGATGGCGACATGCTGCGCCCGGGCCTGGCACTGTTGGCCCCTGGCGGCAAGCAGATGATGATCGACGGCCGTGGTGCGGTGAAGATCCTGCCAGGCGACGAGCGTCTGAACTACAAGCCGTGCGTGGACATCACCTTCGGCTCGGCGGCCAAGTCCTACGGCGACAAGGTGCTGTCGGTGGTGCTCACCGGCATGGGCGCCGACGGCCGTGAAGGTGCGCGCCTGCTCAAGCAGGGCGGCAGTACCGTGTGGGCCCAGGATGAGGCCAGCTGTGTGATCTACGGCATGCCCATGGCCATCGTCAAAGCCAACCTGGCCGACGCGGTGTACAGCCTGGATGAAATCGGCAAACACCTGGTCGAGGCTTGTGTCTGATGGATGTGCTCAGCCTGATTGGCCTGATTCTGGCGTTCGTCGCCATCGTTGGCGGCAACTTCCTTGAAGGTGGCCACGTCGGTGCCTTGCTCAACGGCCCTGCCGGCCTGATCGTGCTCGGCGGCACCCTGGCGGCGGCATTGCTGCAGTCGCCGCTGTCGGCCTTCAAGCGCGCGCTGCAGATCCTGCGCTGGATCTTCTTTCCGCCACGGGTTGACCTGGCCGGCGGTATCGACCGGGTGGTCAACTGGAGCCTGGTGGCGCGCAAGGAAGGCCTGCTCGGCCTGGAAGGCGTGGCCGATGCCGAACCTGACCCGTACGCCCGCAAGGGCCTGCAGCTGCTGGTCGATGGCGCCGAGCCGGAATCGATCCGCAGCATCCTCGAAGTCGACTTCCTGACCCAGGAAAGCCGTGATATCCAGGCCGCCAAGGTGTTCGAGAGCATGGGCGGCTACGCCCCGACCATCGGTATCATCGGTGCGGTCATGGGCCTGATCCACGTGATGGGCAACCTGGCCGACCCTTCGCAGCTGGGCAACGGCATCGCCGTGGCGTTCGTCGCCACCATCTACGGCGTGGCCAGTGCCAACCTGGTCCTGCTGCCTATCGCCAACAAGCTCAAGGCCATCGTGATGCGCCAGTCGCGCTACCGCGAGATGCTGCTTGAAGGCCTGCTGTCGATTGCCGAGGGCGAGAACCCGCGTTCGATCGAGCTGAAGCTGCAAGGCTTCATGGAGTAAGCCATGCGCCGTCGCCGTCATACCGAGGAACACGAGAACCACGAACGCTGGCTGGTGTCGTACGCCGACTTCATCACCTTGCTGTTTGCCTTCTTCGTGGTCATGTATTCGATTTCCTCGATCAACGAGGGCAAGTACAAGGTCATCTCGCAAGCGCTGCTCGGGGTTTTCAACGACCCTGAACGCAGCATGAAGCCGATCCCGGTCGGCGATGAGCAGCCGCTGAGCGTGAAACCGGCAGAACCCTTGATCAAGGACAGCGAGCAGACCGATGCGGGCCTTGCGCAGACCAACGTCGACCCGCTCAAGACCATCAGCGACGACGTGCGCGATGCCTTTGGCGACCTGATCAAGTCTGACCAGATGACCGTGCGCGGCAACGAACTGTGGGTGGAGATCGAGCTCAACTCGTCCTTGCTGTTCGGCAGTGGCGATGCCATGCCCAGTGACAAGGCGTTCGACATCATCGAAAAAGTCGGCAACATCCTCAAGCCGTTCGCCAACCCGGTGCACGTCGAGGGCTTCACCGACAACCTGCCGATTCGCACGGCGCAGTACCCGACCAACTGGGAACTGTCGGCGGCGCGGGCGGCGAGCATCGTGCGTTTGCTGGCCATGGAAGGGGTCAACCCGGCGCGCATGGCCTCGGTCGGCTATGGCGAATACCAACCGGTCGCCAGCAACGACACCGCCGAAGGGCGCGCGCGCAACCGGCGGGTGGTGCTGGTGATTTCCCGTAACCTTGAAGTACGCCGCAGCCTGACCGGCTCGGGCAGTGCCCATGCCACCCCGGATGCAGCGCTGCGCCGTGCTGGCACACAAAGTGCACCGCCAGCCCCAACAGCGACGACGGCCCAGTGAGCCGTCAATACTCTGTCATAGCTAACCTAATGGGGGCGGTTGTCTTGTCCGATTTTTCGAAGCCTGCGAGATCATTGTGGGCGCGGGTTCATCGAGACGTCGAACCGCCGCGAACACGGGCGAAGCCCGTGTTATCCACTGTGTCGCCTGCTTCGCGGGTAAACCCGCTCCCACATCAGACAAGAGTTGTTCTATGAGAGTCTGGGCAGTAGCCAATCAAAAAGGTGGCGTTGGCAAGACCACGACCACCATCGCCCTGGCCGGCCTGCTGGCCGAGGCGGGCAAGCGCGTGGTCGTCGTCGACCTCGACCCGCATGGCTCTATGACCAGCTATTTCGGGCACAATCCGGACGCCCTGGAGCACAGCTGCTACGACCTGTTCCTGCACAAGGGCAGCGTGCCTGAAGGCCTGCCAGGTCAGTTGTTGTTGCCCACCAGCGATGAGCGTATCTCGTTGCTGCCGTCGAGCACCGCGCTGGCCGTGCTGGAGCGTCAGTCGCCGGGGCAGAGTGGCCTGGGCCTGGTGATCGCCAAGAGTCTGGCGCAGTTGTGGCAGGATTTCGATTTTGCCCTGATCGATAGCCCGCCCTTGCTGGGCGTGCTGATGGTCAACGCCCTGGCTGCCAGCCAGCAGCTGGTGATCCCGGTGCAGACCGAATTCCTTGCGGTGAAGGGCCTGGAGCGCATGATCGGCACCTTGGCCATGGTCAACCGCTCGCGCAAGCAGGCATTGCCGTACCAGATCGTGCCGACCCTGTTCGACCGACGTACCCAGGCTTCGCTGGGCACCCTCAAGGTGCTGCGCGACACCTATGAACACCAGGTGTGGCAGGGTTATATCCCGGTCGATACGCGCCTGCGCGATGCCAGCCGCAATGGGGTCACGCCGTCGCAGTTCGATGGCAAGAGCCGCGGGGTGATCGCCTACCGGGCACTGCTCAAGCACATGCTTACCTACAAGCCGGCCACGCAGGTGGCTTCATGAACCGTCCTGTCGGCACCAAGCCGCAACTGGCGCTGCAGTCGTACCTGGATGGGCTGTTGCAGGAGGCCACCGAGGCCGAAGCTATTCTCGACCTGCCCGCGCCGGCCGAGGCGCCCACGGCCAACGACGAATTCGCTGCTGCCGTGCGTGAAGAGCAGGCGCGTGATGCACGTAAGCCAGCACCGGTAGCCAGGCCTTTCGCCGAGCCACAGGTGAAGGTGCTGCCAGCCGTGTTGCCGGTCGAGCAGCCCGTGGTGGCACTGGTCGAGGCTGAGGTGGTAGCCGAGGCCAGCATCCCGGTGCTGATTGAGGCGCCAGCACCGGAACCGGTCGCACCCTTGGTCGAAGTACACCTGCCTGCGGCAGGCATGGCAGACACACCGGTCCCGCCGGCCAGCATCGATGGCCGCCCGGCCTGGGCTGCCGAGCCGTTCGAATGCCTGCTGTTTGACGTTGCCGGGTTGACCTTGGCCGTACCGCTGGTATGCCTGGGCTCGATCTACAGCCTGGAAGGCCAGGAGCTGACACCGCTGTTCGGCCAGCCGGACTGGTTCCTTGGCATCCTCACTTGCCAGGCTGGCAACCTCAAGGTGCTGGATACCGCGCGCTGGGTCATGCCCGACCGCTACCGCGAAGACTTTCGCCAAGGCTTGAATTACGTGATTTCCGTGCAGGGCTACGAATGGGGCCTGGCGGTGCATCAGGTCAGCCGTTCGCTGCGCCTGGACCCGGCCGAGATCAAGTGGCGCAGCCAGCGTGGTCAGCGCCCCTGGTTGGCCGGCACGGTCATCGAACACATGTGTGCACTGCTCGACGTCGCCAAACTGGCCGAGCTGATCGCCAGCGGCGCGGTCAAGCAGTTGCACGCCAAACAGAAATGACACCGAACACAACCGTTAACAGCGGATTTAGAGGGCTAGGGGAATGAAAAAGTCGTCTGCGCAAGGTTCTGAAGATCCGATCCTGCAGTGGGTAACCTTCCGTCTGGACAACGAGTCCTACGGCATCAACGTCATGCAAGTGCAGGAAGTGCTGCGCTACACCGAGATCGCACCGGTGCCGGGCGCACCTAGCTACGTGCTGGGCATCATCAACCTGCGCGGCAATGTGGTGACGGTGATCGACACCCGCCAGCGCTTTGGCCTGATGCCATCGGACGTGACCGACAACACCCGTATCGTGATCATCGAGGCTGACAAGCAAGTGGTTGGCATCCTGGTCGACAGCGTTGCCGAGGTGGTGTACCTGCGTCAGTCGGAAATCGAGACGGCGCCGAACGTCGGCAACGAAGAGTCGGCCAAGTTCATCCAGGGCGTATGCAACAAGAATGGCGAGCTGCTGATCCTGGTCGAGCTGGACAAGATGATGACCGAGGAAGAGTGGTCCGAGCTGGAGAACATCTGAGTTGATCTTCGAGGTGGCGGTAATTTTCCTGGCGCTGCTGTGGGCTGTGAGCCTGTGGTTCTTTCTCAACTACAGCAAGCGCCAGCGCGAACTGGCGGCGCAGCAGGCCGCGGGCGATGCCTTGCGCGACCAGCGCATCAAGGACCTGGGCAAGCGCCTGGACGACTACCAGAACGGTACCGTGCGCATGGGTGAGGCCATCCACGAGCTGCGCGCGGCAGTGGCGACCTTGCCTGACCGCCTGGAACGCCTGGAGCAGCGCGACCCCAACAACGTCACCTTCAGTCAGGCCGCCAAGCTGGTGGGGATGGGGGCGAGTGTGTCGGAATTGACCGAGACCTGTGGCTTGACCCAGGCCGAGGCGGAGCTGATGCGCAAGTTGCACCGCTCGGAATGAAAGAAAAAAGGCGACCCTGAGGTCGCCTTTTTTGTGCCTGCTTCAGGTGCTGGCCCACGAGTGCAGGCCGCCAACCCTTGCCAGGCGGTTGAGCGGCAGGCGTTCACGTTGCACGGCCTTGAAGGCGTCCAGGTCAATGTACAGGTAGCTGTTGATGCGCGGCATCATGTACAGGTTGTGCAACTGGCGCAATTGGTAAAGGTCAGGCAACAGCCTGTCTATCACGGCGCTTAACATCGCCGGGCCGGTCAGCTGGCTCAAGCGGCTGGCGTAACGGTAGAAGCCTTCCGGATCGTCGGCCAGTGTGGGGCGGGCGTGATAGAAATCGGTATTGAGCCTGTAGCGCGCATGCATCTCTTCGGAAATGGCCCGCAGTGTCGGGTTGCCCGGGTGGCTGCCGATCATGCTGGTGTTGTACAGGCTGTTCATGCCCAGCTTTTCGTTTTGCAGGGGCGGATGCAGCAGCAGGCCATCATCGCTGGTTGCCAGTTCGAGCGTGTCGATGGCTGCACTGTCGTGCGGGCCGCCTACAGTCAGCGCCTGGCTCAGCAGTTGGTCATCGACGTCCATGTACAGCCCGCCTTCGGCATGCAGCATGGGATAGCGCAATACATCCGATGCGGAAGCGTAGTTGGTGGCCACTCCGCCATTGCCGGCGATCGCGGCTTGATATTGGTCGAAGTACTCGCTCTGTGCGAAGGCCTCGAAAAACGGTTGTTCTTCCAGTGCCAAAACCTCCAAGCCAGGCACGTTTGCACTCAGCTTTTCGAGGTTTTGCGCGAACGCCTCCGGGTTTGCCTTCGACAGGAACAGCCGATACTGATAGGGGCTGTTTCGCAGCTTTGCCGCATTGGCTGACAAGGTATCGATCAGCGCGTTGCCCAGCGTCTTGTCACCGACCCAAAGCGAGGAGATCAGTTTGGGTATGGGGTGAGCGCCTTCGATTGCCGCAGCGGGGAGTTGCACCGGAAACCGCACGTCGATGCCTAGCGCGCGAAGGGACGACATGCGCATCGCGTCCGTCACCTGCCGCCCTGCGTTGCTGACGATGCGCATGTTGCCGGTCCCTGGCTCGGCTTCATAGTAGGTCGGGCTTACTTCGTTGGTGCCTTCTTCGGTGATGAACAGGTCGGCCTGCACGTCGTAGACCAGGTCCAGTGTTTCCAAATACCCAGGGGACTCTTCCAGATAGCCCAGGAGATGATCGACATCACCGTTGTAGCGTGCAAAGCGCTCCACCGAGTTGGCCACTGCGGCGTTGCCATCCGGCAATGGGGCGATTCGTACAGGGCGGCGGAAGTAGGGGGCGACATCCAGCTCGGGCAAGTGGGGCGGGCTGACTGGGCTCAGCGGGTAGCCCCATTGCTCGTTGACCTGGCGCGGCGCAACGAAACCGTCCTGCTGCCAGCTAAACAGGGCGTCGCCCTTGAGTACTGCTTCAGCGGCCAAAGGCGTTGCATTCAACAGGCCGTAGGTAATGTTGCCTATGCCCTGCTTTTTATCTTGCAAGGTCTTGCCGTTGATTGCCTGGTCCAGGCCGAACCCGACCTGGGCGATGCCGCCCAGTGCCAGCAAAGGCGCGAGGCCCGGCACCACGAAGGTCAGGGGGGCCAGCAAGGTGAGTGTGGTGTTGAGGTAGCCCGCCCACCGGGACGTGATGACTTCGCTGTTGCTGGTAATCAGGAAGTCGGCATCGTCGTAGCTGCGCTGGCGCTGACGTTCGGCCATCGCCTGGAACAGGTCGCCGGTGATTCTGGGGTTGTACTTGCCGGGGCGGTAGTTGACGTAGGTACGCGGCGGCCAGGTACCGTCGTCATTGAAAAAGCCATGTTCCGGGGGCAGCCTGTGGTTACGCGGGTATACGCCCAAGCCTTCCAGTGCGGTGTCCAGGCCGCTGAAGTCGATACCCTGCGGGCCGTCGGCCAGGCGGAAATGCTGTTTCAACGCCTGACGCCCGGTCGCCTCCTTGCACTGCTGGCCAACCCAGTCCTTGAGCAGGTTTTCACTGGCGAATTCCAGCAGGGGCGAACTGTTGCCGGGCGCGTACAGCAGTGTGAGGTCGCTGCTGACATCGTTGATGTAGAGCAGGTCGCTGGCCGCATAGCCATAAATGCTCAACGTGCTCAGGCGCAAGCCCTTGCCTCGGGGAATCAGCTCGGCTGCACGCCAGGCCAGCTTGCGTGCGGCATCGCTCAGGCTACCTTCGGCGACCTGCTGGTTGCAGGCCGCGATGAAATTGAGTTTGCAGCATAGGCGGTAGTCCTGAAGGTGTTGGTGCCAGAACGTGTCGAGCGAGGCCTTGTAGCCGCTGTGGAAGTCGAGCGCCTCGATATGCGCATACAGGGCTTCGGCGCGAATATCGAGCAGCGTCGAGTGATCGTAGCGGGCGGGCGCCGAGCGCCTGAACAGGCCGTTGAACACTTCGTACCATGCACCGTTATCGGCAATGGGTTGTTGAGGCAGTTTGTCGACGACAGCGATCGGGCCATCATCAGGAAGCTGCCCGGCCCAGGGTTGCCTGAACAGCCCGCCGAAAAAATCATTGTTGGATTCGCCTTGCCAGTTCGTCAGTACGGCCTGGGTCAGGCTGAGGCGCTGGACCACAACTGCCTGGTAGCTGGCGATCCCGGCTCGGTGGACATGCAGCGTGACGACGTCGATCTGGTCGGGGTCAAGGTTCACGCCTTGTGCCGACAGCCAGCTGCTTATCGCGTGCCTGGCCTCCCGGTCGGGGCGGGGTAGAGCGGCCAGGTGGTTGCGAACGAACTGCACACCGGCAGCATTGATTGGGGGGGTAGGCATTGCGGTCTCCGTGGCAAGCAAAAGGCCACAGAGTCGAACGATCGGTTAGCTGCAAAGCGGTAAATAGTGCTGGCCGCGGCGATTCAGGCGGGTGGCCCGGCCAGACGTGGCTGCACTTCGGTCACGTCACGTTCCCCCTGGGGCGCATCCTCGAAGCCGTACGGCACCTTGCCGCGCAGCTGCCAGGCAAAGGCGATGATTTCGGCAATGGTCAGGTACAGCGCCTCGGGGATCTGTTCGCCCAGCTCCAGGCGTGCCAGCAGGCGCACCAGTTCGGCATTCTCGTAGATTGGTACTTCGTGCTCGCGGGCCAGGGCGAGAATAGCCTCGGCCAGCTCGTCATCGCCCTTGGCGGTCAAGGTCGGGGCCTGCTGGCCGTCGTAGCTCAGGGCGATGGCCTGGCGTGGTTGCTTGTCGATCATGCGTTTTCGTCCACCCAGCGTTGTTCCACCCGTGTGCGCGGGCCTTGTGGTGGAATGCCAGCGTGGCACTCCAGGTCGCCGACATCCAGGCCACGGGCCAGCAGGCGTTCGCGCAGGGCGCCGAGCTGGCTGTCGATCAGCCGTGCGGTCTGTTCGCGCTCGGCCCACAGATGGCCGGACAAGCGCCCCTCGAGCAGTTGTGCCTGCACCTGCAATGGGCCCAGGGGGGCCAGGTCGAACGCCAGGTCGATCCGCCACAGTGCCTGCAGCGGGTCCGGCTGTTCGCGTTGCTGGCGTTTGCCCTGCTGCTCCGGGGTTTCTTCGCGCTGCAGCTTCACTTGCAGGGGGATGAACTCCTGGCCGTGGCGCACCGGCACTTCGGTCTGCCAGGTGGTCTGCAGGTTGCCGTTATCCAGCGTGCCGGATTGCTGCAAGCTGCTCAGGGCGTGGCTCTGCAGGCGCGAAATGGCGGCGGCGGCCAAGCGCAGCAGCTGTTGCAGGTCACCTTCATTTTCCATGGCCTGCAGCAGGCGTGACGGTAGCGGGAATGCGCCCGGTAGTGTTCTCGGGCTGACCCGGTCGAGCATGCCCAGGGCGCTGCGGGCCATGGCCGGCAGGGCCTGGGCCAGGGCAGTGCTGGCGACCACCGGACTGGTCGGCGCGCTCACGGTGGCCTGGGCCACCAGCCGGATCAGCTGCGCCTTGAGGTCAGTGGGCACGGCGCTACCGAGGCCGCCCAGCAGTTTTGCTTCGAGGAAGGTGCCACTGTTGTTCAGGGCCTGGGCCAGTGCTTTGCCGTCGCTGAGCTGACGGGCATCCGGCAGGCTGGCCAGCAGGCTGCTGGCGGTGCTGCGCAGTTCGCCGTCGCTGCTCGGGCTGCTGGCTATCTGCTGCAGCGCAGCGAGCAGGCCGGGCAGGGACGCCTGGCGGCCTTGCTGGGTCAGCAACTGCTGGGCAATGTTCAGTTGTTCCTGGCGACCGCTGAGCGGCACGAAACGCAGCGACTGATCGCCCTGCACCAGGGCGCTGAGCAGGCTGCCGATCGGCAGTGGGCGCGGGCTGTCGATGCTGAGTGTGGCGCCAGCCTGAGCCGTGTTGAGCAGGCTGACCAGCGAGCGGAAGCTGGCCGCCTCGCCCGCAGCCTGAGGCAACGGCTGGTTGGTCAACACCTTGCCCTGCAGCAGGGTACCAACCGGCACCTTGCTGGTGTCGAGCTGGGTGAGGGTGGCGACATTGCTGGCACTGGCCTGCTGCACCATGATGGCCAGGCGGCTGCCTTCGGGCTGGCTGACGGTGAGCTGGCTGCCCTGTGGAATGGGCTGATTGGCACTGGCCTGGACCTGGGTCTGGCTGCCGTTGGCCTGAATCACTTGCAGCACCAACTGGAAGGTACTGCCGCTCTGGCGCATGGTCAGCACTTCGGCCTGAGCGGTTTCGCCTGGCTTGAGCAAGCCGGGTTGGGCCTGGGTCAGGTTGAGCAGTTCACCGGTCAGCTGGGCCTTGATCGCCTGCGGATTGATGGCGGTTTGTGCGCCGAGACTATTGATTTCAGTCATGATTGTATACAACCTGTGGAGCCCGCCCTCTTGGCAGCGCGGCAGCTCATGTAATAATGCCTGCCGCCCGCCACTGCCAGTATAACGGCCGCGGGGTGGGCGACTTGAGAAGCATATAGATAAGGCGAATCCGTGACCCTTCACCTCCAAGCCGTGGGCCTGGCCTGCGAGCGCGACTGGCGCCTGTTGTTCGAGCACCTCGATTTCGAGTTGCGCCCCGGCGACATGCTGCAGATCAGCGGCCCCAACGGCAGCGGCAAGACCAGCCTGTTGCGACTGTTGGCCGGGCTGATGCAGCCAACTGCCGGGCAGATCCTGCTGGGTGGCAAGCCACTTGGCGAACAGCGCCATGCCCTGGCCAGCATCCTGCTGTGGATCGGCCACGCCGCCGGCATCAAGGACCTGCTCACCGCCGAGGAGAACCTCACCTGGCTCTGCGCCCTGCACCAACCGGCCACCCGTGAAGCCATCTGGGCGGCACTTGCGGCGGTCGGCCTGCGCGGTTTCGAAGACGTCCCCTGCCATACCTTGTCCGCCGGGCAGCAGCGCCGTGTGGCACTGGCCCGGTTGCACCTGAGCAGCCCGACGTTGTGGATTCTCGACGAACCCTTCACCGCCCTCGACAAGCAGGGCGTGGCCCAGCTCGAAGCGCACCTGGCCGCCCACTGCGAACAGGGCGGTACGGTCGTGCTGACGACGCACCATAGCCTGGAGCGCAAGCCGAGCGGCTACCGCGAACTCAACCTGGGGCAGTGGGCGGCATGAGCGTATTCATCCTGTTGCTGCGCCGCGAAGCGCGCTTGCTGTTCCGCCGCCCGGCAGAACTGGCCAACCCATTGGTATTCTTCGCCATCGTCGTGGCCCTGTTCCCGTTGGCAGTTGGCCCGGAAAGCCAATTGTTGCAAACCTTGTCGCCTGGGCTGGTCTGGGTCGCGGCCTTGTTGGCCGTGCTGCTGTCGCTCGATGGCCTGTTTCGTAGTGATTTTGAAGATGGATCGCTGGAGCAGTGGGTGCTGTCACCGCATCCGCTGGCCATGCTGGTGCTGGCCAAGGTGCTGGCGCACTGGATCTTTTCCGGGCTGGCGCTGGTATTGTTGGCGCCATTGCTGGCACTGATGCTGGGGTTGCCCAGCCATTGCCTGCCGGTGCTGCTCGGCTCACTGCTGCTGGGCACGCCGGTTTTGAGCCTGTTGGGGGCGGTCGGCGCTGCGCTGACGGTCGGTCTCAAACGTGGTGGTTTGTTACTGGCGTTGCTGATTCTGCCGTTGTATATCCCTGTATTGATCCTGGGCAGTGGCGCGTTGCAGGCGGCATTGCAGAATATGCCAGCCACCGGCCATCTGCTCTGGCTCGCCAGCCTTACAGCCCTGGCGGTTACCCTGGCACCCTTTGCGATAGCGGCCGGCCTGAAGATCAGCGTCGGCGAATAACGAGTCCCGGGCTCCCAAGCCCGGCTAATACCGGATGTACCTGATGAAAATTAGCTGGACGTGGTTCCACAAACTGGGTTCGCCGAAATGGTTCTATGCCATCAGCGGCCGCATGCTGCCATGGCTGGCCATCTCTGCCACCCTTTTGCTGGTCACCGGTGTGGTCTGGGGCCTGGCGTTCGCCCCCGAGGACTATCAGCAGGGCAACAGCTTCCGCATCATCTATATCCACGTGCCTGCGGCCATGCTGGCACAGTCCTGCTATGTACTGCTGGCTGTGGCTGGCGCGGTGGGGCTGGTGTGGAAGATGAAACTGGCCGATGTCGCCCTGCAATGCGCAGCGCCCATTGGCGCCTGGATGACCGCCGTGGCGCTGGTCACCGGGGCCATCTGGGGCAAACCGACCTGGGGTAGCTGGTGGGTCTGGGACGCCCGGCTGACCTCGATGCTGATCCTGCTGTTCCTGTACTTCGGCATCATTGCCCTTGGCCAGGCCATCAGCAACCGTGACAGCGCCGCCAAGGCCTGCGCGGTGCTAGCCATCGTCGGGGTGATCAACATTCCGATCATCAAGTACTCGGTGGAGTGGTGGAACACCCTGCACCAGGGCGCCACCTTCACCCTCACCGAAAAACCGGCGATGCCAGCCGAAATGTGGCTGCCGCTGCTGTGCACGGCGCTGGGCTTCTATTGCTTCTTCGGTGCCGTGCTGCTGCTGCGCATGCGCCTGGAAGTGCTCAAGCGCGAGGCGCGCGCCAGTTGGGTCAAAGATGAAGTGTTGAACAGCCTGGGGCGGAGGGCCGCGCGATGAGTTTCGCTTCCTTTGGCGATTTTCTCGCCATGGGCCACCATGCCCTGTATGTCTGGTCGGCCTATGGCATCTGCCTGGCGGTGCTGGCGCTGAATGTCGCCGCCCCCCTGTTGGCCCGTCGCCGCTACCTGCAAGATGAGGCGCGCCGTTTGCGCCGGGAGAACAACCAGTGAATCCGCAGCGCAAGAAACGCCTGTTCCTGATCCTCGGCCTGCTGGTCGGGGTTGCGGTTGCCGTCGGCTTTGCCTTGAGCGCCCTGCAGCAGAATATCAACCTGTTCTACACACCCACCCAGATCGCCAACGGCGAGGCGCCGCTGGACACGCGCATCCGTGCCGGTGGCATGGTCGAGAAGGGCTCGGTGCAGCGTTCATCGGATTCGCTCGACGTGCGTTTCGTGGTTACCGACTTCAACAAGTCCGTGCCGATCACCTACCGCGGCATCCTGCCGGACCTGTTCCGTGAAGGGCAGGGCATCGTTGCCCTTGGCAAGCTCAACGGTGACGGTGTGGTGGTCGCCGACGAGGTGCTGGCCAAGCACGACGAGAAGTACATGCCGCCGGAGGTTACCAAGGCCCTGAAAGAAAGCGGCCAGGCGGCCAGCGGCGCGGGGGCCAAGCCATGAATGCGGCACTGGTGATTCCCGAGCTCGGCCAGCTGGCGATGATCCTGGCGATCTGCTTTGCCGCCGTGCAGGCCACGCTGCCGCTGCTCGGTGCCTGGCGCGGTGACAGCCTGTGGATGAGCCTGGCGCGCCCGGCAGCCTGGGGCCAGTTCACCTTCCTGGTGTTCGCCTTTGCCTGCCTGACCCACGCGTTCATGACCGACAATTTCTCGGTCGCCTACGTGGCCAGCAACTCCAACAGCGCCTTGCCCTGGTACTACAAGTTCAGTGCGGTATGGGGCGCCCACGAAGGCTCGCTGCTGCTGTGGGCGCTGATCCTCGGTGGCTGGACCTTTGCCGTGTCGATCTTCTCCCGCCAACTGCCGCAGGTCATGCTGGCCCGTGTGTTGGCGGTGATGGGCATGATCAGCGTCGGCTTCCTGAGCTTCCTGATCATCACCTCCAACCCGTTCCAGCGCCTGCTGCCGCAGGTGCCGACCGACGGCCGTGACCTCAATCCGCTGTTGCAGGACTTCGGCCTGATCGTCCACCCGCCGATGCTGTACATGGGCTATGTGGGCTTCTCGGTGGCCTTCGCCTTCGCCATCGCCGCACTGCTGGGCGGGCGGCTGGACGCGGCCTGGGCGCGCTGGTCGCGGCCCTGGACCATCGTCGCCTGGGCCTTCCTCGGCGTGGGCATCACCCTTGGTTCGTGGTGGGCGTACTACGAACTGGGCTGGGGCGGCTGGTGGTTCTGGGACCCGGTGGAGAACGCCTCGTTCATGCCTTGGCTGGTGGGCACCGCGCTGATCCACTCGCTGGCGGTGACCGAAAAACGCGGGGTATTCAAGAGCTGGACCGTGCTGCTGGCGATCGCTGCGTTCTCCCTGAGCCTGCTGGGAACCTTCCTGGTCCGCTCCGGCGTGCTGACCTCGGTGCACGCCTTCGCTGCCGACCCGGCGCGCGGCGTGTTCATCCTGATCTTCCTGCTGTTCGTGGTCGGTGGCTCGCTGACCCTGTTCGCCCTGCGCGCCCCGGTGGTCAAGAGCCAGGTCGGCTTTGCCCTGTGGTCCCGTGAAACGCTGCTGCTGGCCAACAACCTGGTGCTGGTGGTGGCGGCCTCGATGATTCTGCTGGGCACCCTCTACCCGCTGGTGCTCGACGCCCTGACCGGGGCCAAGCTGTCGGTCGGCCCACCTTACTTCGATGCCCTGTTCCTGCCGTTGATGGCGCTGCTGATGGTGGTGCTGAGCCTGGGCGTGGTGGTGCGTTGGAAAGACACCCCGGTCAAATGGCTGGTCAGCATGATGACCCCGGTACTGATCGGCAGCGCGGTGCTGGCGCCAATCGCCGGCTTCATGGTCGACGACCTCGACTGGCCGGTGCTCAGCGCCTTCGCCCTGGCGGCCTGGGTGGTGCTGGGCGGCCTGCGTGACATCTTCGACAAGACCCGCCATAAAGGCCTGGCCAAGGGCGTGCGCGGCCTGACCCGCAGCTACTGGGGCATGCAGCTGGCGCACCTGGGCCTGGCGGTGTGTGCCCTGGGTGTGGTGCTGTCGAGCAACAACAGCGCCGAGCGCGACCTGCGCCTGGCGCCGGGCGAAAGTGTCGAGCTTGGCGGTTACCACTTCCTGTTCGAAGGGGCGAAGCACTTCGAAGGGCCGAACTTCATCTCCGACAAGGGCACCATCGTGGTCACCCGTGACGGCCGTGAAGTGACCACCCTGCACCCGGAAAAGCGCCTGTACACCGTGCAGCAATCGATGATGACCGAAGCCGGCATCGATGCTGGTTTCACCCGTGACTTGTACGTCGCCCTGGGCGAGCCGCTGGAAAACGGAGCCTGGGCAGTGCGCGTGCATATCAAGCCTTATGTCCGCTGGATCTGGCTGGGCGGTCTGCTGACTGGCCTGGGCGGGTTGCTGGCGGCCTTCGACCGGCGCTATCGCGTCAAGGTCAAGACCCGGGTGCGTGAGGCCCTGGGCGTGTCTGGAGCTGCTGCATGAAGCGTTGGATCATGGTCGTGCCACTGGCGGTGTTTCTGCTGATGGCGGTTTTCCTCTACAAGGGGCTGTTTCTCAAGCCCGACGAGCTGCCGTCGGCGATGATCGGCAAGCCGTTCCCGGCGTTCGCTCTGGCTTCGACGCAGGGTGACCGCAACCTGACCCAGGCCGACCTCCAGGGGCGGCCGGCACTGGTCAATGTGTGGGCCACCTGGTGCCCGTCGTGCAAGGTCGAGCACCCGTACCTGAACCAGCTGGCCCAACAGGGCGTGGTGATCCACGGCATCAACTACAAGGACGACAACGCCGCCGCGCAGAAGTGGCTGGCCGAGTTCCACAACCCGTACCAGCTGGATATCCGCGACGAGCAGGGCAGCCTGGGGCTGGACCTGGGCGTGTATGGCGCGCCGGAAACCTTCCTGATCGACGCCAAGGGCATCATTCGCTACAAGCACGTCGGCATCGTCGATGCCAGCGTGTGGCGCGAGCAGCTGGCACCGCTGTACCAGGGCCTGGTCGACGAGGCCAAGCCATGAAGCGCTGGCTGGCAGCCGCCGTGCTGGGCCTGAGCCTGGCCGGTGTGGCCAGGGCGGCCATCGATACCTACCAGTTCCGTGACGACGCCGAGCGCGAGCGTTACCAGCAGTTGACCAAGGAACTGCGCTGCCCCAAGTGCCAGAACCAGGACATCGCCGACTCCAACGCACCGATTGCCGCGGACCTGCGTCGCGAGATCTTCCGCATGCTCGGCGAAGGCAAGAGCAACCAGCAGATCGTCGACTTCATGGTCGACCGCTATGGCGACTTCGTGCGCTACAAGCCGGCGCTCAGTGGCCGCACCTGGTTGCTGTGGTTCGGCCCGGGCATTCTGTTGGCGGGTGGTTTCGTGGTGCTGGCGGTGATCGTCCGCCGGCGCCGTGGCCCGGCCGCCCAGGTTGCACAGCAACTGTCCGTCGAAGAACGCGAGCGTCTCGCCAAACTGCTGGAAAAAGAACAGACCCATGACTGAATTCTGGCTTAGCGCGGGCCTGTTGCTGCTCGCCGCCCTCGGCTTTCTGCTGATTCCGATCCTGCGTGGCCGTCGCCAGCAGCAGGAAGAAGACCGCACCGCCCTCAACGTCGCCCTGTACCAGGAACGCGTTGCCGAACTGGCCGCCCAGCAGGCCGCCGGTGTACTCGATGAGGCGCAGATGGCCAAGGGCCGTGACGAAGCTGCCCGCGAGCTGCTGGCCGACACCGAAGGCGCCGAACCTGCGCGTCAGGGGCACCTGGGCAAGGCCTTGCCATTGCTCGCGGCCGTGCTGGTGCCCGCACTGGCACTGGGGCTGTACCTGCACTTTGGTGCGGCGGACAAAGTTGAACTGACCCAGGAATTTGCCGCGGCGCCGAAAACCATGGACGAAATGACCACGCGCCTCGAGCGCGCCGTGGAGGCTCAGCCGGACTCGGCCGAAGGCCTGTACTTCCTTGGCCGGGCCTACATGGCCCAGCAACGCCCGGCCGATGCGGCACGTGCCTACGAGCGCGCCGTGGCCCTTGCCGGCCGCCAGCCCGAGCTGCTTGGCCAGTGGGCCCAGGCGCTGTACTTCGCGGCGGACAAGCAGTGGAGCCCCCAGGTGCAGGCGCTGACGGACGAGGCACTGAAGGCCGACCCGAACGAGGTCACCAGCCTTGGCTTGCGGGGCATCGCCGCCTTCGAGGGCGAGCGTTACCAGGAAGCCATCGACTACTGGAACCGCCTGCTGGCGCAACTGCCCGAAGGTGATGCCTCGCGGGCGGCGCTGCAAGGTGGCATCGACCGTGCGGCAGAGCGACTGGGTGGTGCCGGTGGCACCAAAGCGCAGGCCTCTTCGCCAGCCCGCCTGAAGGTGCGGGTGGAGCTGGCAGCGGCGCTCAAGGACAAGGTCAAGCCTGACGATACCGTGTTCATCTTCGCCCGTGCCAGCAACGGCCCGCCAATGCCGCTGGCGGCCAAGCGGGTGACCGTGGCGCAGTTGCCACTGGAGGTGGAATTGTCTGACGCTGACGCTATGCTGCCGCAGATGAAACTGTCCCAGTTTGCCGAAGTCCAACTGGTTGCACGTGTTTCCCGCGCCGGCCAGCCGACCCGCGGCGAGTGGATCGGCCTGGGCGCGCCCCTGGCCAATACCACCCAGGCCACCCAGCACCTGACCATCGACAGCCCCGACCCGTAAGAGAGCCACGCCATGCATAGCGCCGTCCGCCTGACCCTGATCACCCTGGCCGTGGGTTTGTCCGCGTGTACGGCGCATCAACCGTACGAGCAGCCGTCGCCGCCGATCGAGACCGTGCCACCGCATCAAGGGCCAGCGGTAAAGCCGCTGCCGGGTGGCCAGCCGTCGACACAGCCGAGCAAACCGGCGGCGATCCCCAAACCGATGCCGCGTACCTCTGCCAGTTTCGCACCACCACCGGGTGGAGCGAGCCACTGGGATCCGAAGCTTGGGGTGTATGTACTGGAGAAAAAGACCAATGTCTTTTACCGGCAGCGCACCTACTACCGCTATGACAATGGCTGGAGCTGGTCGCTCAACCCGGATGGGCCATGGCAGGAAACTGACAGCAGCGGTGTGCCCGGGGGGCTGGGGCGCGCTTACGGGCAATAAATTTGTTGAGGCTTGCGGGTGTTCGCCGTTAGAAGTTGGGTGCCTGTGGGATCGAGCGCCGCCCGCGCGGCGCATCGCGGATGAATCCGCTCCTACATTTGTTGCAACGTGCCGAACCTGTTACGCCATGGTTGCCTGCCTTGGCG
>NZ_QLTL01000003.1:207005-257667 GCF_003269045.1 Pseudomonas sp. URMO17WK12:I7
AGGTGCCAGCAGCATCGTGCGCGTCGATGCCAGCCCGAGCAGCGGCGACTCGGTCCGTTTCACCGTGACCTTCAGCGAAGAGGTCAGCGGTGTGGACGCCAGTGACTTCAACCTGGTCTTCGGAGGCAGCGCCGCCGGTAGCATCAGCAGCGTCACTGCGCTCGATGGGCATACCTACACCGTCCTGGTCGGCGGCCTGAGCGGCCTCGGCAGCCTGCGCCTGGACCTGGCCAACAGCGGCACCGGCATCCTCGACGCCGCCGGCAACGCCATCGCTGGCGGCCTGACGGGCGCCAGCTACAGCATCGACCGCATAGCCCCGAGCGTCGTCAGCGTCGATGTGCCGGCCAGTGGCACTTACGTTGCCGGCCAGACCCTGGACTTCATCGTCAACACCGACGAGGCGGTGCTGGTGGACAGCGGCAACGGCAACCCGCGCCTGGCGATTACCCTGGACAACGGCCGGGTGGTCTTCGCCGACTATGTCTCCACCTCCGGCGGTACTAGGCTGCTGTTCCGCCTCGAAGTCACCAGTGGCATGGCCGGCAACAGCACCTTTGCCGTGGCCTCGTCCATCGACCTCAATGGTGGCAGCCTGCGTGACGCCCATGGCAACGACGCCAATACCGCCTTGAACAACCCGGGCGATACCCGCGGCATCCTGGTCGATGCCAAGGCGCCGCAGCCGAGCAGCATCGTGGTCGACGGCCCGGTGTCGCCGAACGATCGTAGCCTGAGCTTTACCCTGACGTTCGACGAAGCGGTCAGTGGCGTTGATGCTGGCGACTTCTCGGTGCTTGGCAGTAACTCTGCCAGCGGTGTAGTGCAGTCGGTGCAACAGGTTGACGCCAGAAGCTACCGCATCGTGGTTGGCGACCTGCGCGGGCAGGGCAGCTTGTCGTTGAGCCTCAACGCGCCGAACAGCGGCATCCAGGACAGCGCAGGCAACGCCCTGGCCGTCTCGCTGCTCGGCCAGGCGCAGGCCATCCAGAGCCAGGACGTCGGTGATCTGGAGTACCGCCTCAACCCACCGCAGACCCTGGGTGCGCCTCAGGCCGCGTTGCAGGCGCCGCAGGCACCGGCTTTCGTGGCAGACGCCGGTGTCTCGCCGCTGCTGCCCCAGCCTTTGTTCGATGTGCGCACCGTCGGCGGCGACTTGCAGCCACTGGGTACCATCTTCCTCGGCGCCGGCAGCAGTGCGCCGAGCTTCATCGCCCAGGTGTTCGGCAGCAGTGACAGTGGCCGTGGTGGCTTGGGCGGCTTCTTGGGTTTTGGCGGCGGTGATGGCGGGGTATTCGGTAGCAGCGCCTTGGCCAGCGTATTCAGTCATGAAGTACCAGGCGTCAGCGAGATGAACGTGTTCAACGGCAGCCAATGGAAGCAGAGCGATCTCAACCAGGGGTTGCGCGGCGTGTTTGGGGCACCGACCTTCGGTCAGCAACTGCAGCAGATCAATGAAACCGACCAGCGCCATGTGCGCGAGTTGGCCAAGGCCTTGGCTCAACCGACAGAAATCGGGCAGCGGGCATGAAAGACAGCATGCAACTTGATAACCCGGCCGTACCAGGGGGCGGCCCAAGGATGAATAATAGCCACAAACTCTTTGCTGCCAGCCTGCTGGTACTGGCCATCAGCGGCTGTGCCGTCACCAGTGAGCCGATCGACCGCAGTGTCAGCGAGGCGCGCGCCCGTGCCGACCTGGCGACCATGTTCAAGGACCAGGAGCAGGTCAGCGGCCCATTGACCCTGCACCAGGCCATGGCACGTGCAGTCAAGTACAACCTCGAAGCTCGCCTGAAGGTGATGGAGGAGGCGCTGTCTCAGCGCCAGGTCGACCTGGCCCGCTTCGACATGCTGCCGCGCATGGCGCTGGCCGCCGGCTACGCCGGTCGTAACAATGTCAGTGCATCCAGCAGCCAGAGCGTCCAGACAGGCACTCAGTCCCTCGAACCCTCGACCTCCCAGGATCGTGATCGCGACGTGGCCGACCTGACCATGGTGTGGAACGTGCTGGACTTTGGTGTCAGCTACGTCAGTGCCAAGCAACAAGCCGACCAGCGGTTGATACTCGATGAGCGGCGGCGCAAGGTGATCCACACCATCACTCAGGATGTGCGTTCTGCCTACTGGCGAGCCGTGGCCGCCCAGCGCTTGCTGAGCCAGATCGACAGCCTGATGGGCCGCATCGACCAGGCCCGCGACAATAGCCAGCGCATGGCGGCGCAGCGTGTCGGCGATCCGGTGCAGAGCCTGAGCTACCAGCGTGCCCTGATCGAAGCCACCCGACAGCTGGAAGAGCAGCGCCGTGCGCTGTCCCTGGCCAAGACTGAGCTGGCCGCGCTGATCAACCTGCCGCTGAACACCGACTTCACCCTGGCGCCGGAAGAAGGCTACCAGGTACCCGAGTTCAAGGCCGACTTCGCCAAGCTCGAACAGCAAGCCCTGGCCAGCCGCCCGGAGCTGCGCGAGCAGGACTACCAGGCGCGCATCAGCGCTGCGGAAACCCGCAAGGCCATGCTGCGCCTGTTACCGGGCCTGGAGTTCTCCGCTGGCGGGCACTACGACAGCAACTCGTTCCTGACCAACCAGAGTTGGGCCGACTACGGTGTGAAGGTCACCTGGAACCTGTTCAACGTGCTCTCGGCGCCTGCGGCCATCAAGGTCGCCGAAGCCGGCGAGGACGTGGCAGCAGCCCGTCGCCAGGCGATGTCCATGGCGGTGCTGGCGCAGCTGTACGTGGCCAACGCCAACTTCAACGAGGCCGTGCGGCAGTTCCATACCAGCGAGGAGCTGGCGAGCCTGGACGGGCAGATCGCCGAGCAGCTGCGCAATCGCTACCAGACGCAGAACATCGGTGAGCTCGAGCTGATCCAGGGCGAGCTGAACAACCTGCAGACCCAGCTCAAGCGCGACCTGTCCTACGCCGAACTGCGCAAAGCCTATGCGCAGTTGTATGTCAGCTCGGGGGCGGATCCGTTGCCGGACAACCTGCCGGATGACAGGCTGCAGACCATCGCAACGGCACTGCAGAACAGCGAAGCTAGCTGGAATCGCTGATTCAGGTGAGCGTGGCGGGTTGGCGCTCAGCCCGCAGGTGGTTGGCCGAGCGCCTTGCCCGAGGGCTCGAAGCGGTCAAGGGTGTCCATCCTGACGTTGCGCAGCGCCCGTGTTTCAAGGTGGGAGGTGTAAAGCGACTCGGCACGGTAACTGACCATCAGTGTGCGACGGTGCCTGCCGGTGAGGTTTCGGCTAGCCGCATGCACCAGCTCGGCATCGAACACCAGGATGTCGCCGGCATGTCCGGCAAGTTGTTGCGAGAGCGATTCGTCGTTGAAGTCGAACGGTTGCTCGCCTGGTTGAGGCCTGTGGCTGCCCGGCACGATGCGTGTTGCACCGTTGCCGGGGCCGAAATCGTCCAGATAGACCAGCACGCTCACCGTATCACCTGGCCGCCGCCCCGACCGGTCACGGTGCAACGCCTGGTGGCCGCCGCTGGCGACGGGGTCGCGGCCTTCCACCTGGGAAAGAAAGAACCGCTCACCGAGCAACTCCCCGACGGTCGCCAGCAGCTGAGGCAGGCGGCATGCCGCCTGAACTTGCGGGTCTTCATCCAGTTGCGAATGGCGCCAGTCCGGGCCACGCGGCACCGGCCATTGCTGCGAGGGCACCACGCCGGTTTCGAACACTGCGCGCAGATGCTCCAGCCACTGCTGCGGTATTGCCTGACGGAGCAAGGCATAGCCATCTCGATGGAGTTGTTCGCGTTCGGTCATGGCGTGCGCACATCCTTGTTGTTCGGGGCCGGGCAATGATAACGATCGGGTTACGCCTTTACGAGCCAGCGAAAAGCCCCGCAGATCGACGCCTGCGGGGCTTTTCGTTCCTGGGTTGTACAGCTTGCTTCAACTCACCAGGGCGTTGGTTCCAGCGCGCCGACACCGCTGAGGGTGGTGCTGCCTTCGCCATTGCGCAGGAACGGCAGGTGCCAGAAGTCATTGGGCACTATCTCGTCCCCTGGCTTGACGTTCTCCGGGAATATGAACTCGAACACCGGTGCCACGTACTGCCCGGCAACCAGCCCGTTGGCCACGGTCAGGCGGCTGGCGTTCTGCAGGCAGTTGTCGACCCCGGTTTGCGCAAGGGTGTTGGCGGGCACGCAGAGTGAGCGAGCCATTACCCGCAAGGTACGGCTTGGCTGGCTCAGCAGGCCGGTCGGAGACTTGGACGCACGCAAGCGTGCACGTTGCGGCTGAGCACCCACGTTTTGCGTGGTGATCCCGCCTGAAGCGCCGGCGCAGGTAGCTGCCAACACGCCCGCGGGGTCACACTCACCGGTCATTTCGAACGGTGTGATCCAGCGGTTGCGCTGTACGCCGGTGGCAGGGTCGACATCGATCAGATAGATGTCCACTGGGGTCTTCACGTCGGTAGTTTCGGCTTCAAGGAAGATGCGGTCCTGGGTTTCCTGGGCCGCGCCGTTTACCGCGACCAAGGCCGGGTCTGCAGTGCCGACGCCGAACTCGCCAATGGCCAGATAGCTGGGCTGACTGCCCGGCTGGGTGTAGATGCCGAGGTTGGCCTCGATGGTATGGGCTGAAATGAAGTCCGGAACGCCGGCAGTGGTGGATTTGAACAGCGTGCCGGAGTAGGTGATGAAGTCGCCGACTTCGAACGGTACCTGTTGCGTCGGGTCCGGGTCGGTTGCAGTCCGGGTCGGGTCACTGAAGCGCTTCATGACGAACTGGCTGCAATAGAGCTGGCCTGCCTTTGGTGGTGTCAATTCACCGGCAGCCGGCAGCGCCACGCCGGCCTGGGCAAAGTTGCGGCAGTTGTTGGTGGTGGTCGGGGTGACTACTTTAGGCCGGTTTTTCTGCGGGCAAAGAGGGTCATCACCAGTACGCGGCACGCACATCGGGTAACCCGTCGCCGAGTGAATGGTCGGGTTGGCGTCATCCACCGAGAAGCGCGGGTCAGGGCTCTGGGCCCGCCCGAAACGCCCGTTGGGGTCGTTGATCTGCAGGATCGTCGGTTGCGGCGAGTTGGTACTGGTCACTTCGATATTGCCAGTGGTCTGGTCGATCCTGCTGATGTAGCCACTGCCGACGTGGGCCGATTGCTGGGAGATGAAGATCAAGCCGGCAATCTGTTTGCCCGCGACCGTGTTGCCGACAACATGCACTTCGAAAGAAGGGTAAGTTGCCGGTAGTTGTTTGAGACCCAAGGGGCCGCCGTGGACGAACTCAGCCCAGGTGAGGGTATTGGCGGGCATCTGGATGATCGAGTTACAGGGCACGTTGATGGTTGTGCCGTTGACCACCACCGTACCGCCCAAACGGTTTGGGTTACTTGTATTGGGGCAGTTGCCATTGCTGCTGTCGACGGTCATGTCCTGAATGAAACCGGTGATGTCGAAGCCGTGAATGGCCAAGGGGTCGACAAAGACCGGGTCGGGTAGCGTTGGCGTTGTGAAGGGGGACGGCGTGCCCTTGACCGGCTTGTCGGTCCCGCCCTTGGCCCAGGCATCGCCAGGCCCGGCAATACTCAGTGCCAGCGCGGCGACGACTGCACCGGCAAGCAGGGCCGGGCGAGCGAAAAGCGTGCTGAGCCGCGCTTGGGTGTGAGCTGCGGCTGAAGTTATGACGCCTGCAGATGTGCGCATAATGGTCTCCGAAATGCTGCCAGCCTCTTTGCAAGCATTCGATCTACCGACGTTAGGGCTCGTGTTGCACGGCTTGTGCAACAACTACGGAGCGATACGGATATCGAATAAACAGCTCGACTGAAGTACCGGAGTACGGGACTTCCGACGCACTCGAGCGGCAATGTTCTGGCCGGTTCCGGACATGTTCGCAAGAGGTCGTTCCTTGAGCCATAACGGTCAAAGCACGTGTTGTGCCATGCCTGAGTTGGCGCATGGCTGCCGGAAAAACTGTTACTAATTGTAAAAATTTTATTCAGATCTAGTAAGAAAAAAAATGGGTAACCCAGGGTTGGGGATGCAGCGCCAGAATTGGGTGGGTTAGAGTCTGGTTTTCGCCTGGTTTGTAGTCATTGTTTCCTCTCTGCTATTTCCGTTGCCTGTTCTGGCCTCGGCACAGCGGTCGTGGCTCGGTCGGTAAATGAGCCTGCAACCGCAATTGCATCAATACCTGCTCAATGAGCGTGTCGAGGTGTATTTCAGGCCCGTATGAGAGCCTTTTCCCCGCAACATTTTGTCTCGTATTGCGCTAGAATGCGCCGGCAAATCGCTACTAGCGCCCAGGCTCCCCCCGTGTAATGACTACGCGTCCTGGTCGATCACCTTGTTCTGACATGGATTGGTTGGATGCTTCTCGCCGTACTGGTTTTACTCAATGCCCGCTGCTTGTCGGGCCGATCGTCGTTCAGCCCCCAGCCGCTGAAGCGCGCCAGTATCGCCATCCCCTTGCAGATTCCTCACAGCCACATCTCGTCCGGCCTGCCTCTGGCCGTCGCGCGCGTGCGCCTGTTCACTCACTGGAAATGGAGTGCTCCACTTGCGTAAGAAATTCGTCGCTTCCCTCTTGGCGGTCGCCATCGCCTCTACCACGGCCTGCGCACAGCTCGGGATCAGCAAAGAGCAAGCGGGCACCGTGATCGGTGGCCTGGCCGGTGTGGCCATCGGCTCGACCTTGGGCAGTGGCAACGGCAAGATCGCCGCCGCCCTGATTGCCGGTGGTATTGGCGCCTATGTCGGCAACCGCATCGGCCATCACCTCGATGAGAAGGACCAGCAAGCGCTGGCGCTGCGCACTCAGGAAGTACTGAGCCAGCCGGCCACCGCCAGCGCCCAGCCGGTGACCTGGAAGTCCGACCACTCTGGCGCCACCGCGCAGATCACCCCGGGCAAGGAATACACCAAGACCCAACAGGTCCAGGTCAAGCGTGCACCGAAGATCCAGGCGGTGCCATCGATGAAGCTGATCAACGAGCCTTACGTCACCATCAGCGACAACCTCAACGTGCGTGCCGCGCCCAACCCGAGCGGCGAGAAGGTTGGCAGCCTGAAGAACCACACCGAGTTCACCGCCGTCGGCTCCACCGGCGACTGGGTCCTGGTCGGGCGCAAGGGCGTGACCGTCGGCTATGTGCACAAGAACTACGTCGAACCGAAGGCCCAGGCCGTGGCCAAGCGCGTGAGCCCGGCCGTCAACCTGGACGACCTGGACGTTGCTGCCAGCAAGGAAACCCAAGGCTTCGACCTCGATTCGATCCAGTCGCTGCCAACCCAGACCGTGGCCGCCGAGGCCGCCTGCCGCCCGGTCACCGTCAGTCTGCAGTCGCAAGGCGGGCAGACCGAGCAGGAGCAGAACACCTTCTGCAAACAAGCCAACGGCACCTGGGAACTGATCTGAGGAACTCCATGAAAAAGCACGCGCTCACGCTGGCTGTGATCGGCGCTTGTGGTCTGGTACCGCAGGCGTTCGCCCACGAGCTGGCCTTCTCGAAGAAAGACAACATCAAGGTCGAAGTGCCAGGGGACGCCAGCAACTGGTGCAAGCCTGACGTCGAAATGACCATCACCCGCCCGGCATGGGACGACCAGGCGCTGCTCTCGGGTTTGCTGACCAAGCTGCCGTTCGTGTTCGCCAAGGACTGCGCGACGGCGAAGGTCTCCTGGAAGGCTGTTGACGGCACTGGCAAGCTTTTCGCCAGCGGCTCGGGCACAGCATCCAACCTGGGCCTGGTAACGCTCGCGGCCACGCCTGCCGCAGTACCTGCCGCGGCAGCATCTGCGCCAGCACCGACACCTGTTACTGCTGCGGCCCCTGCAGCTGAGCCTGCCAAGGCAGAAGCAGCGGCCGCTCCAGCGCCGGTGGCCGTAGCGCCAGCCCCTGCAGCCGAGCCTGCCAAGGCAGAAGCAGCGGCCGCTCCAGCGCCGGCGGCCGCAGCACCAGCCCCTGCTGCCGAGCCTGCAAAGGCAGAAGTACCGGCGGCTCCAGCACCCGTGGTCGCAGCGCCAGCCCCTGTTGCCGAGCCTGCCAAAGCAGACGCACCGGCTGCTCCGGCACCTGTAGCCGATGCGCCAGCAGCTGCTCCAGCGCCTGCCCCCGCTTCGGCCATAGCTGCTGCCCCCAGCGCGGATTTCGGCCGTTCTCTGGTACTGCAAAACCCGAAGTTGATGCAGATCACCGACGCCTCTGGTTGCAAGTGGGTACTCAGCACCTCGACCATCAACGACGGTGACAACCTGGCATTCGGCGCCACCCCGGCCATGCCGTGCCCGGCATCGGGCTTCGGTGAGGGCAGCTTCGAGAAACTGTCCTGGAAAGTGCCCGCCACCTACCGTGGCGATAACTGGAACCGGGTCTACGTTCACCCGAGCACCCTGATTTTCAACAAGAACCTCGAAGCCGCGGTGAAGAACAAAGCGGTGGCCTACCTGTCCCCGGAAGCGGACCAGGCGGCCTTCCTGGTCGGCGAGATCCCTGCTCGGCAGATGAAGGTGTATCTGACCTTCCAGCGTTCGAACTGGGGTGCACTGCGGCCGTTCAGCAACGACCCTTACTACGTCGCGGTAACCCCCGACGAGTCGTTCGCCCTGGATGCTGCCAAGTACCGAGAGGCGGCGGTCGAAGTGTTCGAGCTGATCAAAACGACTTCGCCGAGCACCACCGACGTGGCCACCTTGCTCATCGCGAAAAACCTGCAGGCGATCGCGGCCAATGGCTGGAATGACAACGCGCAGAAGATCGTCCGCAACCGCATTGGCCTCAACCGCAACGGCCTGTACTTCGATGTGCGCGAAGGCACCAACTGGACGGCCCAGCGTGAACAGGAGCGCCTGCGCGAAGCGCGCCAGCGCCAAGCCGAACTGGCACGCGTGCACACCCGTGTGCTGGCACGTTATGAGCAGCTGCAGGCTGGCATGGGCGAGTTCAAGGGCCGCGAAACCGAAGCCCTGGCACAGATGGCCGGTATCACCGTGCGCATCGGCTCGCCACTGGCCCTGCAAGACCCAGGGTCGTCGGCCAGTGTCGCGCCGATGATGGTGCATGTAACCGGCAAGCAAGGTGACTTCTACAGCATCGACTTCCCGAGCAAGGGCCGCCTGGTCGCCGAAGAAGAATACGGCGAAGGCTGGTATGTCGCCCGTGTGGCCAACGCCACGCCGTACTACCCGCTGGAAGATGGCCGGGCCATCCCGACCTACCGTGCCTACGGCATCGGTGAGCCACAGGCCTGCAAGCAGGACAAGTGTGCCGATCAGGTGTCTTTCGGCGCCGTGCTGGCCAGGGAGTTCCCAGGCGCAGGCATCGACTTCAGCTGGACCCCAGAGGTCTCCCAACGGTACGTGAACGACTGGAAGAATGCTTCCGCCCAGGTCCAGTGAGGCAAACACCATGACTAAACAGATGAACAAGAAGCAGCTGCTGATTGGCGGTGTCGCGGCGGCAGTGCTGGCGCTGGGCGGCGGTTACGCGCTGCTTTCAAGCTCGGGCAAGAAGGCCGCGATGGCCTATTACGAGGACTTCAAGGAACGCTACTTCCTGGAGGACGTGCTGTCCGAAGGCGATATTTCCTACTCGGCGTTCTCCGGCAACCTGACCGTGGCCGACCCCGAGATCCGCATGGCGGCGGCGCAGACCAACGGTGCCGAGCAATTCATGCGTGGCCTGCAGGGCCTGTTCGAATCGGCCCGTGGCGGTTCGCCGGAAGAGGGCCTGGCCGGCTGGGCCAAGTACCAGCTCAATGCCACCGCCAGCCGCTACACCGCAGGTGTGTACCTGAAGGCCGATGCGCTGAAACTGGCCCATGAGGGCGACAGCAAGGACGGCAAGATCCACATCCAGCTGCTCGGCATGCAGATGGCCAACCCCTATGTGTCGCGCAAAGGTGCCGAGCTGGTGCTGGTTTCGGACGTCAACGACGAGATCCAGCCGCGTGCCGAGCTGACCGCCAATGGCCGTGCCACCCAGTCGGACTTCGCCTGGGGCGCCAACCTGGCAGTACGCCAGCCGGTGACGGGCGCGTTTTTGGTCAGCAGCACCGGTGAATACGGCACCACGGTCGATCTGGACTTCACCCTTCAGCGCTCCGGCGATGGTGAGGGTTCGATGGAGTTCGTCGTGACGCACCGCAATGACGGCTCGAAGGTCGGCCAGATCGTGCGCAAGGCCGACTTCCAGTCGCTGCCAGCGCTCGACGATGTCGAGCTTCAGCTCAAGAATGCCCTGAGCGGCCTGATCGTCGGCGCCTACAGCTCGTTCACCGGCCAGGCGGTGCTGGCCGAAGCAGTGAGCGGCTTTGCGCGCAAGGCCAAGGTCGAGAACTACAGCGTGAGCTACAGCGGTTTCAAGCCGCTCAAGCAAGCGTACAGCGCCTTCCAGGAAGGCGCACCGAAGGCGAAGTTCGCGGCGTTCTGTGACGAGGTCGGGCTGTCCACCTGGAGCAGTGACTTTGGTGCCAAGGGCAAGAACCACAGCGATTCGGAGTGTGCCATCGGGCAGAAGCTGGTCGAGGATGGCAAGTTCGAGGAAACGTACACCTTCAAGGAAGGCAAGAGCCTGTTCGCGGCGCTTTTCGTGAGCAAGGCCTACGAGCTGGAAACCAACTGACGGTGTAGCGCCTGTCTTGAGGTTTTTAGCGCCTGTGAGGTCGAGCGCCGCCCGCGCGGCGCATCGCGGATGAATCCGCTCCTACATTTGTTGCAACGTGCCGAACCTGTTACGCCATGGTTGCCTGCCTTGGCGCATGACTTGAGCCGTGCAAACCGGCTGACAACCATGGCCTTACAGGCGTGGCCACGTTGCAACAAATGTAGGAGCGGATTCATCCGCGATGCGCCGCGCGGGCGGCGCTCGATCTCCCAGGCACTGCAACTTTCCCGGCGTACACCTGTAAGCCCTAACGCGCCCTGAAGCCCATTCCACCCATACAGTACAGCTTCCTGCTGTTTTTCGAGTTGACTGTATCGGCCAGTTACCCCGCATAATCCCTGCTGATTTTCATGGAGGGGTGGTATGAGCAAAACAGTCCTGGTACTGGTGGAAACCGTCGACGATTACCTGCCATTGCTCGAGCAGGCAGGTTACCGGCTGATCTGCGCGCCGTCCCCGCAACTGCGTGCCGACGCCATCCACCGCCATGCAGGTGAGATCGACGCGGTGCTCACCCGCGGCCCGCTGGGCCTGACCGCTGCGGAAATCGCCGCCTTGCCCAAGCTGCAGATCATCTGTGTGATTGGTGCCGGCTACGAGCAGGTCGACCTGGCTGCCGCGGCAGCCCGTGGCATCACTGTCACCAATGGCGCTGGCGCAAACGCCGCGACGGTTGCCGACCACACCTTGGCCCTGCTGCTGGCGCTGCTGCGCGACATTCCCCGTGCCGACGCCAGCACCCGCCGTGGCGAGTGGAACCGAGTCATCAGCCCTTCGGTCAGCGGCAAGCGCCTGGGTCTGCTGGGCCTCGGCGCGGTTGGCCTGGCCATCGCCAAGCGCGCCAGCCAGGGCTTTGACATGAACATCAGCTATCACAGCCGCACCCCTCGCCAGGACGTGCCCTACACCTGGTACGAAAGTCCGCTGCACCTGGCCGATGCCGTCGATATCCTGGTCGTTGCCACCCCCGGTGGTACCAGTACCCGCCATCTGGTCGATGCCCAGGTGCTCGAGGCCTTGGGCGCGGAGGGTTACCTGGTGAATATCGCCCGGGCCAGTGTGGTCGACACCCAGGCGCTGGTAAGTGCCCTGGAACATGGCCAGCTCGCGGGTGCCGCCCTCGATGTGTTCGATGATGAGCCCGCAGTGCCAGACGCCCTCAAGGCCCTCGGCAACACGGTCCTCACCCCCCACGTGGCCGGCCAGTCGCCCGAGGCCGCACGCGACACCGTGAGCCTCGTGCTGCGCAACCTGCAGGCCTTCTTTGCTGGCGAGCCGGTGCTCACGCCAGTCCACGCGTAACCTTTTCCAAACCCGGGCTTGCCCGGAGCACAAGGAGCGTTTGATGCAACTCGAGATCTTCCAGGTCGATGCCTTCTCCGACGAGCCTTTTGGTGGCAACCCGGCGGCGGTGATCCCGCTGCAAAGCTGGCTGCCGGACAATGTGCTGCAACGTATCGCCGAAGAGAACAACCTCTCCGAAACGGCCTACTTCGTGCGCAACGGTGCAAGCTTCGACCTGCGCTGGTTCACCCCGACCGTCGAGGTCGACCTGTGCGGCCACGCCACCCTGGCTTCGGCCTACGTATTGTTCGAACAACTCGGTGAGCAAGCCGAAGTGCTGCGCTTCAACACCCGCAGTGGCGAACTGCGGGTCAGCCGGGGTACCGACGGCCTGCTGGCCATGGACTTCCCGGCCAAGCAACCGCAAGCAGTGGATGCGCCGGCCGGGTTGCTGGAGGCGCTGGGCCTGAACGCAGCCATGGCGGTGTACCGCTCCGACGACTATGTGGTGGTGGTCGATGACGCCGCGTTGCTCGACCCGCTCAAACCCGACTTCGTCGCCTTGTCGGCATTCGACGTGCGTGGCATCGCGGTCACTGCCGCCGGCCGTGGCTTCGACTTTGTCACCCGTTGGTTCGGGCCGCGGGTCGGCGTCAATGAAGACCCGGTCACCGGCTCTGCGCATACCTCGCTGGCGCCGTTGTGGGCCGAGCGGTTGGGCAAATCGTCGCTGAGCTGCGAACAGGGCGGGGCGCGCAAAGGGCAGTTGCATTGTGACGTTTCTGGCAATGGCCGGGTGATCATCAGCGGGCGTGCGGCGCTGTACCTGCGCGGCAGCGTATTCATCTGATCGAACGGGTGGGGGGCGGGCTCTGTGCTGTGGAGCCCGATCTATACTTGCTGGCCCAACCTGCAAGGAGCCCCACCATGACCCTGGAAAAAAGCGGCAGTTGCCTGTGCGGTGAGACCCGCCTGCGCGCCAGCGTCGACAATACCCACATCAGCGCCTGCCATTGCAGCATGTGCCGCAAATGGACCGGCGGCCCACTGCTGGTCGTGGATTGCAGCAAAGCGCCGGTCTTCGAGGGGCGGGCGCCCGCTGTCTACGACTCGTCCGATTGGGCCCAGCGTGGTTTTTGCAGCCGTTGCGGCACGCACCTTTATTACCGGCTCAAGGATAAAGACCACTATGCGGTTCCTGTGGGCCTGCTGGACGGTGACGAGGCCTGGGATTTCGACCTGCAGATCTTCGTCGAGCAGAAACCTGCCTGGTATTGCTTCGCCAACCAGACCAAGGAGCTGACTGGGGAGCAAGCGTTCGAGCAGTTCGGCTGACCTAGACCCCGCGGGATAGACCGCAAGCGAAAAGATACTTTGCCGCCAGCCCCACACAGCGGTAGCCTGCGCGCATCCACGAACAGGAGCGGGCAGTGTGAAGCGCGGTGTGATGTGTGCCGGTGGGGCCGGTGCATTGTGGGGCATGGTACTGATGGTTCCGGAGCTGCTGCCGGAGTTCAACCCGATGCTGCTGAGCAGCGTACGCTATGCGATGGTCGGCCTGATCTCGTTGCTGCTGGCCGCGCCGATGGCCCGGCAGCTGCGCCAGTTGACCCTGGCGGACGGCTGGATGTTGCTGCGCCTGGCAGTGGTTGGCAACCTGGTTTACTTCATCTGCCTGGTGGCGGCGATCCAGCGCCTGGGCGTGGCACCTGCCTCGCTGATCGTCGGGGTGCTGCCGCTGACCATTACCCTGTATGGCCGTAACGACAGCGGCGCAGTGCCGATCCGGCGGCTGGTGGGCCCGCTGGCGCTGATCCTTGCCGGAATGTTGTGCATCAACCTGGAGACGTTCGCCTTCGCCCCGGGTGATATCGGCGACAAGCTGATGGGGCTGTTATACGCCCTGGCCGCGCTGGCCTGTTGGACCTGGTACGCGGTGCAGAACAGCCGTTACCTCAAGCAGAGTGGGCATTTCGACAGCCACCAGTGGTCGGTGCTGATCGGCGTGCTGACAGGCCTGAGCAGCCTGGTGATGGTTGCCGCCCTGGCCCTATGGCAGCCGCAGCAGCTGCAGGTCGAGGCGCCGATGGCCCGTTGGTGGCTGTTCTGGGCCGCTTGCCTGGGGTGTGCGGTGCTGGGTTCCTGGTTGGCCACGGCGCTGTGGAACGCGGCGTCCAAGCGACTGCCGTTGACCTTGAGCGGGCAACTGATCGTATTCGAGACCCTGTTCGCGCTGTTGTATGCCTTTCTTTGGCGGCAAGCCGGGCCGAGTCTGCTGGAAGCGGCGGCGATCGTTCTGGTGATCGGCGGGGTGCTGTGGTCGATGCGCCAGCACGGCACGCCACGGGAGCTTGCCAAACCCGTGCATTCCTGAGAAAAGGGCGCCCTTGTATTTCAGCGTTGGAGCATGCCCATGAGCAGCGAACTGCAGATCACCGACCTCGTCGAAGGCGACGGCAAAGCGGCCGTCAAAGGCGCCCTGATCACCACCCAGTACACCGGCTGGCTGGCCGACGGCAGCGAGTTCGATTCGTCGTGGTCGCGCGGCAAACCCTTCCAGTGCGTGATCGGCACTGGCCGTGTGATCAAAGGCTGGGACCAGGGGTTGATGGGCATGCGTGTGGGGGGCAAGCGCAAGCTGCAGGTGCCAGCGCACCTGGGGTACGGCGAGCGCAGCGTGGGGGCGATTGCGCCGAACTCGGACCTCACCTTCGAGATCGAACTGCTGGAAGTGCTGACGCGGGATGATTGATTGCGCGTGCGCCAGCATGCGCTTGATTTGGGATTTGCAGCGCTTGTGAGATCGAGCGCCGCCCGCGCGGCGCATCGCGGATGAATCCGCTCCTACATCCATTTCGGGCCAGTTTTTCCTGTGAAGTCACCTTTGTCCGCCTTGGCGCAAGGCGGGCAGCTCATCTGGCGCAGGATAGACTGGCCCGAAACGGATGTAGGAGCGGATTCATCCGCGATGCGCCGCGCGGGCGGCGCTCAATCTCAAGAGCGCCTCAAAACTCAAGCCGAACACCTCACAGCCTTAAATATCTCTGCAACACACCTGCTCTAACCTGATCCTTGCCTAGGGAACGGCATCCACACTCAGGGAGGAACCAAACGGGCCAAGGGCACTCTGAGTCCTGCTCGTTGCCAAGGATGGCAATCACTAACACGGATGCCCTGCGGCACAGGCCGCGGGGCAATGTGGCGGGTATCCAGATACTTTTTGCCACAAGAGCCTGCCTACATGAAGTTGCCATCTTTCTTCCGACGTCGCCGCCACCTGATGCTCAGCCTGGCCCTCGTCGCCGCGGCTGTGCCGCTGGCACTGGAAGTGGTCGAAAGCCGCGCTCAACCGGTTGACGGTACCCAGACGCTGGTGTTTCTGCGCCATGCTGAAAAGCCCGGTGAAGGCCTGGGGCAACTGAACTGCCAGGGGCTCAACCGCGCGCTGGACCTGGCTACCTTGCTGCCGGAGCGTTTCGGCAAGGCGGATTATGTATTCGCGGCCAATCCCTCGCGGCATGTCGAGGAAGGCAGCCAGGACCAGAGTTACAGCTACATCCGCCCGCTGATGACCATCACGCCCAGCGCCATTCGCCTGGGTTTGCCGGTCAACATCGAATTCGCTGCCAACGACACCGACGAGCTCGCCGATGAACTGGTCAGCGAGAAGTACCGCAATGCCACGGTCTATACCGCCTGGGGCCACGGCTACCTGCCCGAACTGATCAATGCCGTGGCCGGCAAGGCGTTGGGCGACAAGCGGGTGATTACCGAAGACTGGAACGGCGACGATTTCGATAGCCTCTACGTCCTCACCCTGACCTGGCACGACGGCAAGGCCAGCCTGCTCAGCCGGAACGTCCGCCAGGGTCTGAATGGCGGTGCCCATAGCTGCCCGACCTGATCCGCTGATACTGTCTTGGCAGGGAAGTCAGGCCAGGGAAGAACAATGACGCAACGGGTAACGGTAATCGGTGGTGGTGTGATCGGCCTGGCGACGGCCTATGCGCTGGTGCGCGAAGGCCTGTCGGTGGTGCTGGTCGAGGCGCGAGACCAGCTGGCCTCGGCGACCAGTTTCGCTAACGGTGGGCAGCTTTCTTATCGCTATGTAGCGCCGTTGGCCGATGCCGGTGTGCCATGGCAGGCGCTTGGCTGGCTATTGCGAGGTGACTCGCCGCTGCGCCTGCGCTTGCGCCTGGACCCGGCCCAATGGCGCTGGTTGCTGGCATTTGTGATGGCTTGCCGCCGTAGTGTCAATCACCGTAACGCCGCACAGCTGCTGGAGTTGGCCTTGCACAGCCAGGCCACCCTGAAACGCTGGCGTGAAGACGACGGCCTGAGCGATTTTGCCTGGCGTCAGAACGGCAAGCTGGTGGCATTTCGCAGTGATCGGGCGTTCGCCCATTGCCGCGAACATTTGCTCGATCCAAACAATCAGCAGGTGCTCGGTGCCAGCGAAGTCAGGGCGCTGGAACCGGCATTGGCGGATGTGCCCTTTATCGGCGCAGTGCTGACCCCGGAAGAGGAAGTCGCCGATTGCCATCGTTTCTGCGAGCGCCTGGCAGAGCGCTTGCGGGCATCTGGGCAATGCCGATTCCTGCTGGGCCGCCCGGTCACGCGCCTGATCGCCCGTGAGGATCGGGTCGTGGCATTGCAACTGGGGCTTGAGCAAAGGGAGGTCGAGCGCCTGGTGCTGTGCACCGGCCATCGAAGTGCCGGGCTGGCGCTGCCAGGGCTGCGGCTGCCGGTCTACCCGCTCAAGGGTTACAGCCTGACAGCTGCGATCGCGGCGGAACATCGAGCGCCGGAGGTCAGCATTACCGACTACGAGCGCAAGATCGTCTACGCGCGGCTTGATCAGCAGCTGCGAATAGCGGCGATGGTGGATATCGTTGGCTACGACGAAGCGGTGGATGCGCGCAGGCTCGACAGCCTGCGTCGCCAGGCACTGGAGACCTTGCCGCAGGCTGCCGATTACGCAGGGGCGGTTGAGTGGGCAGGAATGCGGCCTGCGACGCCGACCGGTGTGCCGATTGTGGGGGCCTCAGCTTACCGCAACCTGTGGCTTAACCTTGGGCATGGGGCCCTAGGGTTTACCTTGGCCTGTGCCAGCGGCGAGCGGCTGGCGCGGATGTTGTGTTGATTGTGCCGGCCCTTTCGCGGGTAAACCCGCTCCCACAGGTGTGCATCGCCTTCAAGCACGGTGAGTATTTGTGGGAGCGGGTTTATCGAGGCGTCGAACCGCCGCGAAGAGGCCGGTACGGTTGATGCAGTACTAGCGCCCGAACTTCATCGGCCAGCCCACTACCGTCTTCACCCGCGGTGTGGCATAGGTGCGCACCTTGGAAGTGCTGAGCCCCATCCGCACCAGCGACTCGGCAAGGGTTACCGCCGCGCTCACACCATCGACCACCGGCACCCCGGTACGCTGGCGGATCTGCTCATCCAGCCCGGCCATGCCGCCACAGCCCAGGCAGATCACTTCGGCCTTGTCGTCACGCACGGCCCGCTCGGCCTGCTCGACGATGGCCTCGACGGCCCGTAGCGGGTCTTGCTCCAGTTCGAGCACGGCCAGGCCACTGGCACGCACCGAGGCGCAACGGTCGTACAACCCGGACAGCTTCAGGCGATCTTCGATCAACGGTACCGTGCGGTCCAGGGTGGTCACCACCGAATAGGCGTGGCCCAGGTACATGGCGGTGCTGGCGGCGGCGTCGGTGATGTCCACCACCGGTACGTCGAGCAATTCCTGCAGGCCTTCGCGGCCATGTTCGCCGTAGCCCGCCTGAATCACCGCATCATAAGGGCCGTCGTAGGCCAGCACCCGGTCCATCACGGCGATGGCGGCCAGGTAGCTCTCGAAGTTGCCCTCTACCGACTCGGCGCCGAACCAGGGGGTCAGGCCGATGATTTCAGTGCCGGGTGCCGCGACGCTGCGCGCCTGTTCGGCGATGGCTTCGGTGATGGCTACGGTGGTGTTGACGTTGGCAATCAAAATACGCATGGGCAGTCTTCCTTGATCAATGGCTGCTGTGGTCGACGGCGATGCACTCGCCGCTGACATCGTGGTATTGGCGGTTGCGCGGGGCGATCAGCAGGTACACCGCGGCAGCGATGCCGGCGCCGATCAGCCAGGAAAACGGTGCGATACCGTGGAAGTTCGGCACCAGCGCCAGGATGATGGCCAGCAGTGCCGCGGGCACGAAGGCGGCCACGGCGCGCAGGTTGATGCCCTTGCAGTAGTGGTAGGCGCCAGTCGGGTGCTCGGTGTACAGCTCCGGCACGTTGATGCGGCCTTTGCGCAGCAACCAGTAGTCGGCCATGATCACCCCGTACAGCGGGCCGAGCAGGGCGCCCAGGCCGGACAGGAAGTACACGATCACCAGCGGGCTGTTGTAGAGGTTCCAGGGCAGGATCAGCACCGCCAGGGTCGCGCTGATCAGCCCGGCGCGGCGGAAGTTGAGGTGGCGTGGCGCCAGGTTGCTCAGCACGAACGCCGGGGCAACGAAGTTGGCCATGATGTTCACCGCCACGGTGACGATCAGGAAGGCCAGGCAGCCCAGCACCAGGTACGCCGTGCTGGGAATGCTGGCGACGATCTGGGTCGGGCTGTCGATGATCTGGCCGTTGATCTGGAACTGCGCCCCGCACAGCACCACGGTGATCATGGCGAATACCAGGATGTTCACCGGCAGGCCCCAGAAGTTGCCGACGCGAATGGTCTTGCGGCACGGCGAGGAACGGGCAAAGTCGCAGAAGTTGAGCACCAAGGTGCCGTAGATCGCCAGCCACAGAGCGCCGCCGGCGAAGATGTTGCGCCACATCTCATAGCCGGTCAGGGGCTCGGCGACCGACCAGGCGATACGCGCATCGGCCTTGAAGTACATGAACACCGCCAGGCTGGCCACGGTCAGCAGGATGACCGGGCCGGCAAAGGCCTCGTAGCGGCGCACCATCTCCATGCCATAGGCGAGGATCACCAGCTGCACCAGCCAGATCGCCACGAAGCATACCCAGCCCAGGCTCGACAGGCCGAGGAGGCTGTCGTGGTCGTAGGCGGCGACTTGCGGCCATACGGCGGTGAGCAGCACGCGCAGTACCACCGAGGCCAGGTAGGTCTGGATCCCGAACCAGGCGATGGCGATGACCGCGCGGATCAGCGCCGGGACCTGCGCCCCGTGGATGCCGAAGGCGATGCGGCTGATCACCGGGAATGGCACGCCGGTCTTCTGCCCCATGTAGCCGGACAGGTTCATGAAGAAGTACACCAGTGCTGCGCCGATCGCCAGCGACAGCAGGATCTGCCAGCCACCCAGGCCAAGGGCGAACAAGCCCATGGCGAAGGAGTAGTTGGCAATGTTGTGCACATCGTTGGTCCACAGCGCAAAGATGCTGTAGCGGCCCCAGCGGCGGCCTTCGATACGGGTGGGCGCGAGGTCCCGGTTGTGCAGGCGTGGGCTCAGTGCGAGAGGCGGCATTTCGCCTGTGAGGGTGGAAGAGGGATTGGTGCTGGCGACGGATAGTTCAGGGGCAAGGTCGAGGCTGGTACTCATTCCGGCAGGCTCCTGATGCACGTGGACTGCGATGAGCGGGCATGCGCACGGGCTCGCCATCTCGTCGGTGCAGCTTGGCATCACTGGGTTCGGGGCGCGGCGGCCGGTGTTGGGCCGGCGTCGCGAGTTCTTGTGTATTTATGTTTTGTTGAATTTGTATACAAAACACGAACACACAAAAGCGAGTTCCATGCCAAAGAAAAACGAGTTTCAGGTGGCCATTATTTTGAATTTAACGCAGTTGATAATTAAGTTTATGAAATGAACAGAATATAAGTTGACCAAATGAACAGGTTTAATTTTTTAGTTAGCGTTTTAGTTGATCGATTGGTCAGAATTAGTTGAACTGGATGTGTAACGTATTGGGGCGTCACCCGGGAAAGTGCACACAAAAATGGCACTTATGGTGACATTTTTGTGTACAAAAAATAGTCAGCTTTTTCAGGCATGACCTCTTCGCGGGTAAGTCGGGGTGCCCGCGAACAGGCCAGTACAGGCGAAACTCAATCCATAGGCGGCAACCGCCGCTTCACCGGGCTCTTCTTGATGATCGCGGTATTGGTCTCAGCCAGCACATTGATCCGGTCGAGCAGGGTGTCGAGCTGCTCCATCGAGCGCACGTGCAGGCGCGCAATGAAGCAGTCCTCGCCGGTCACCTTGTCGCACTCGGTGAACTCGGGGATGGCGATGATCTGCCGCTCCACTTCCTGCAACTGCCCCGGCAGCGGGCGAATGCGTACGATGGCCTGCAACTGGTAGCCGAAGCTGCGCGGGTCGATATCCACGGTGTAGCCGCGCAGCACGCCGCGTTCTTCCAGGCGGCGCAGGCGCTCGCTGACGCTGGGGGCAGAGAGGCCGCTGATCTGCGCCAGCGCCTTGAGCGAACGGCGCGAGTCCTCCATCAAGGCGTTGATCAGCAGTTGGTCGATGGTATCGGTCATACGCACCTCATCAGGCAATTCAGGGAACATGCCTTGATAGTAAAGGTGAAACGGCCGATATGCCTTGGATATCCGCTGGAAGGCGCACGGTGACCCTCCGCATACTATGGCCATCATCCAAGGGAGGTGTGAGATGGACAGTTCGTTGCGCCGTGGCTCGCTGGAAATGGTCGCCGCCATGTTGATTTCCGGGACCATCGGCTGGTTCGTGCTGGTGTCGGGGCAGCCGGTGCTGGAGGTGGTGTTCTGGCGCTGCGTGTTCGGTACCGGCACCTTGCTGGTGATCTGCGCGGCGTTCGGCTTTCTCAAGCCGGGTGTGATAACCCGGACGGCGTTCTTGCTGGCCATCGCCAGCGGGGTGGCCATCGTTGGCAACTGGCTGCTGCTGTTCGCTTCCTATTCAAGGGCGTCGATCGCTATCGGCACGGCGGTTTACAACGTCCAGCCGTTCATGCTGGTGGGGCTGGCAGCCTTGTTCCTCGGCGAGAAAATTACCGCAGCCAAGGTCACCTGGCTGAGCGTGGCGTTCCTCGGCATGCTGGCGATCGTCAGTGCCCATGGCGCTGGGCAGGCCAGTGGTGATGACTACTTGCAGGGCATTGCCCTGGCATTGGGCGCGGCGTTTCTCTATGCGATTGCCGCCTTGATCATCAAACGCCTGAAAGGCACGCCGCCCCACCTGATCGCACTGATCCAGGTCGCTACCGGGGTGCTGCTGCTGGCGCCGTGGGTGAACCTTGGTGGCTTGCCTGGTGAGCCGTCGGCTCTGGCCAGCCTGGTGACCTTGGGCGTGGTCCACACCGGGTTGATGTATGTGCTGCTGTACAGCGCCATCCAGCGCCTGCCCACGGCATTGACCGGTGCGCTGTCGTTCATCTACCCGATTGCTGCCATCCTGGTCGACTGGCTGGCCTTCGGGCACCGTCTGGCGCCGTTGCAGTGGTTGGGGGTGGCGTTGATTCTGCTGGCGGCAGCGGGCATGCAGCAGGGCTGGTGGTTCCGTTCTGCACAAGTGCCGGCCAAGGGGTAGAATGGCGGCCTTTTCACTTGCTTGCGACCCGCCATGACTTCGCCGATCCACACCCTCGAACAGCACCTGCTCGCTGCCCTTGACCCTGCCCCCGCCGAAACCCGTCGCCTGTTCCACGGCCGCGGCCGTTGCTGGGAGGGCCTGGAGCAGGTCACGGTGGACTGGCTGCAAGGTGTGCTGTCGGTAGCCCTGTTCCGCGAACCGCCCCAGGGCCAGTTGGCCGAACTGGAGGCCATGCTGCGCAACCTGGCCGAACGCCCGCAATGGGCCGGCCAGGCGATCCTCATCCAGCACCGTTACCTGCCCGACAGCCCGGGCCAGTGGCTGTGGGGCGAGCCCTGCCAGCAGCGCGAGGTGGTCGAGGATGGCCTGGCCTATCTGCTCGACCTGGGCGTGCGGCAGAACAATGGCCTGTTCCTCGACATGCGTTACGGCCGGCGCTGGGTGCGGGAGCAGGCAGCGGGCAAGCGCGTGCTCAACCTGTTCGCCTATACCTGCGGCTTCTCGGTGGCGGCGCTTGCTGGCGGTGCCGAGCAGGTGGTCAACCTGGACATGGCCAAGTCGGCGCTGTCCAGGGGCCGCGATAATCATCGTCTGAACGGGCACGATCCGTCGCGGGTCGCCTACCTGGGGCATGAGCTGTTCAAGTCATGGGGCAAGGTGCGCAAGTACGGGCCTTACGACCTGATCATCATCGACCCGCCGACTTTCCAGCGCGGCAGCTTCGTGCTGACTCAGGATTACGCCAAGATCCTGCGTCGTTTGCCGGAGCTGCTGAATGAGGGCGGGGCGGTGCTGGCCTGCGTCAACGACCCGGGGATCGGGCCGGAGTTTCTGATCGAGGGCATGGCCGAGCAGGCGCCTTCGCTGGCCTTTGTCGAGCGGCTGGAGAATCCGCCGGAGTTTCCCGATGTCGACCCGGCGGGTGGGCTTAAAGCCCTGGTGTTCCGCCAGCTGTGATGCTGCCTGTACCGCCCCTTTCGCGGCTAAAGCCGCTCCCACAGGGACCGCGCAGCTCTGAAACCTTGCACCGTACCTGTGGGAGCCGCTCCCACAGGGACCGCGCAGTTCTGAAACCTTGCACCGTACCTGTGGGAGCGGCTTTAGCCGCGAAGAGGCCGGCACAGGCGACATCAGGCTGAAATCCCGCGCAGCGGCATGGGATAAACCTGGGCAAAGCTCACATTCTCGGTCTGGTCCACGCGCTTCTTCAGCCGCTCGTTGAACGCCCGGCTCACCGCATACTGCCCGCCGGAGATCGTGCGGAACTGCGCCGTCAGCACAAAACCGTTCAAGTCCATGCGATCCACCCCGAACACCTGCAGCGGCCCCTGCAGGTTGATGCGCAGCAGCGGGTCTTCGCTGATCGAATGCCCCACTTCATGGATTAGCCCCAGCGACTCGTCGACATCGCTGTCGTAGGTGAACTGCACCGAGAAGAACGCATAGGCGAACTGCCGTGACTGGTTGGTGACTGCCTTGATCTGGCCGAACGGCACCGAGTGCACGAAGCCTTTGCCGTCACGCAGGCGCAGGGTACGGATGGTCAGGCTTTCGACGGTGCCGGCATGGCCGGAGTCGAGCACCACCCAGTCGCCGATCGAGATGGTGTCCTCGATCAGGATGAACAGCCCGGTGATCACATCCTGTACCAGTTGCTGCGAGCCAAAGCCGATGGCCAGGCCGATCACCCCGGCACCGGCCAGCAGCGGCGCAACATTGATGCCCAGGTTGGCCATGGTGGTGATGGTGCAGATGACGATCAGGATGACTTTCACCGCATTGCGCAGCATCGGCAGGATGGTCCGCACCCGAGTACTTGGCTGGCGGGAGGCGCGGCGCCCGACTGCGGGCTTGAGTGCCTCCTGGATGGCGGTATCGAGCACCACCCAGAGCAGCCAGGTGACCAGCAGGATCAGGCCGATGCTCGACAGTGAATTGCTGATCACCTGGCCGAGGCTGTTGCTCAGGGCGAAATCGATCACCGAGAAGCCCCAGATGCGCCCCAGCAGTTCGATGAAGGTGACCGCCATGACGATGCGCAGCAGGGCGTGAGCGAGGCTGCGCAGCCGCTCCTTGTAGGGCCGCACGCGCTGCGCCGGGTCCGCTTCGTGCGGGGCCAGCAGGTGTTGCAGCAGGGTACTGAGGAATACGGTGGAAACCAGCAGTACCGTGGTCAGCAGGGCGTTCTGCAGTGCCTTCTGGCTTTCTGCGCCAGCGCCGAGCAGGTGGATCGCCGAGACCAGAATCATCAGCAGAATCGGCAGGTACCACACTGCCGAGAAGATGCGCAGGGTCTCCTGCACGGCACGGTGCTGTACGCGGTCCTTGTAGTTGCGGTTGCGGATCAGGTGGGCGACCGGGCGGCGCAGGCGGATGACCAGGCTGGCGAAGACGATGGTGGCGGTCAGGCCGGTGATCACGGCAATACTGGCGGTGATGTTGCCGCCCAGCTGGCGGGCGATCTGCGGGCTGGTCAGGGCATCGCTCCAGGCAGCGAGGAAACCGATCAGAAACAACGGGCGCGGCGCCAGGCGCTTGATCGCCGCTACCGCCGCGCGCTTGTGGCCAGCATCGAACAGGGTGATCAGGCAGAGGATGATCGAAGTCGAGAACAAGCCACTGCTGGTCGCGTAGGCCAGGCTAAGGCCCAGGGCGCGGGCGATCGACGGGTCGAGGAAGCGGCTGACATACAGGGTCAGCGGCAGGCTGGCGAGCGCCGGTAGTGTGTAGGGCAGCAGGTAGCCAAGCAGGCTGCTGGCGCGTTGGCGTGCGCTCAGCCATGGGGTACCGGCCAGGCGTTTGACCAGCCAGCGCCCGAGGCTGGTGAGCAGGGCGAAGCTGGCGGCCCAGGCCAGTGTCAGCAGGATGAAGTTGCCGGCCCAGGCCAGTGTCAGCAGGATGAAGTTGCCGGCCAGCTGCAGCGAATCGCTGGCCGAATGGCGGTCGACCAGGCGTTCCACCTCTTGGGCGGCACGGTCGGTGCGCAGGCGCCAGGCGTCGACCAGGTGGGCATCGAGGTCGAGCTCCTGTGCGGCGCTGTCCAAGCCATCGGCCAGGGCACCCAGCAGACCGCCTTGCAGTACCGGTTCCGGTTCGGCGGGTTGTTCGTCGGCGGTGGCGGGGTCTGCGGCGAGCAGAGGGGTGCTCAGCAGGCAGCCAAGCAGTAGGGGGGAGAGAAAGCGCAGCACTGGAGTACTCCTTGGGCCGGGGTGAGCGGGGCAGGGTTACTCAAGGAACTGATTGTGATCGGGGTGGGAAAGTTCGAAGCCGTGTGTTTTCAGTGCCGGCCCTTCGCGGTTGAAGCCGCTCCTACAGTAGAGCGCGAGTCCCTGTAGGAGCGGCTTTAGCCGCGAAGGGCCGGTGCTGGCCACATCAATTACTGTTGGGTGTAGATCTGGTCGAACACGCCACCGTCGTTGAAGTGGGTCTTCTGTACGGTACGCCAGTCACCAAAGGTCTTCTCCACCGACAGGAAGTCGACTTTCGGGAAGCGGTCGGTGTACTTGGCCAGCACGCTCGCATCACGCGGGCGCAGGTAGTTCTGCGCGGCGATTTCCTGGGCTGCTGGCGACCACAGGTACTTCAGGTATTCCTCGGCCACGGCCTGGGTGCCTTTCTTGGCCACCACCTTGTCGACCACGCTCACCGGTGGCTCGGCCTCGGCCGATACGCTCGGGTAGACCACTTCGAACTGGTCGCGGCCGAACTCGCGGGCGATCATCTCGGCCTCGTTCTCGAAGGTCACCAGCACGTCGCCGATCTGGTTGGTCATGAAGGTAGTGGTGGCGGCACGGCCACCGGTATCGAGCACCGGAGCCTGCTTGAACAGCTTGCCGACGAAATCACGGGCCTTGGTTTCGTCGCCGCCTTGCTTGAGCACGTAGCCCCATGCCGAGAGGTAGGTGTAGCGGCCGTTACCCGAGGTTTTCGGGTTGGGCACGATCACCTGCACGCCTTCCTTCAGCAAGTCAGGCCAGTCTTTGAGCGCCTTGGGGTTGCCCTTGCGTACGATGAACACGGTGGCCGAGGTGAACGGCGCGCTGTTGTTCGGCAGGCGGCTCACCCAATTGTCCGGCACCAGCTTGCCGTTGTCGGCCAGGGCGTTGATGTCGGTGGCCATGTTCATGGTGATGACATCGGCCGGCAAGCCATCGATCACTGCACGCGCCTGCTTGCTCGAACCACCGAAGGACATCTGCACGTTGACCTTTTCGCTGTGCTCGGCTTCCCAGTGCTTCTGGAAGGCCGGGTTGTAGTCCTTGTAGAAGTCACGCATCACGTCGTAGGAAACGTTAAGCAGGGTCGGGGCAGCCTGGGCGAGGTTGCCGAGCGCAAGGCCTGCGGCGAGCAGCGAGGCGCTGAAGAGTTTTTTCACGATGCTTCCTTGTTCTTGAGGGGTATTAGGGCAGATTGCCAGCGACTATAGCGGGTGGCTTGAGGCGGGTTAAAGAACAAAAAACACTTTGGTTATGCCGCTGCCTGTGCCTGCCCTTTAGCGGGCACGCCCGCGAAAGGGCAGGCACAGGCAGCATCATTGCTTGGGAAACAGCCCATTCCCACACCGGGAACAAAACGCCGCCCCATGTTCATGGGTCTTCTTGTGGCAAGTCGGGCAGTCATGCTGCAACTGCTCCCCGCGCATGGCGTTGGCCAGTTCGGCAGTAAAGATGCCCGTCGGCACGGCAATGATCGAATAACCCGTGATCATCACCAGCGACGACAGCACCTGCCCCAGCGGTGTCTTCGGCACGATGTCGCCAAAGCCCACGGTGGTGAGGGTGACGATGGCCCAGTAGATGCCCTTGGGGATGCTGGTAAACCCATGCTCCGGCCCTTCGATTACGTACATCAGGGTGCCGAACACGGTAACCAGAGTTGAAACTGTGACGAGGAACACGATGATCTTCTGCTTGCTGCCGCGCAGTGCCTCCATCAGGTAGTGCGCCTGCTTGAGGTAAGGGCTGAGCTTGAGCACGCGGAAGATCCGCAGCATCCGGATTACCCGGATGATCAGCAGGTACTGGGCGTCGCTGTAGTACAACGCGATGACCCCCGGCACGATCGCCAGCAGGTCGACCAGGCCATAGAAACTGAAGGCATAGCGCAAGGGTTTGGGCGAGCAATACAGGCGGGTGAGGTACTCGGCCAGGAAAATTGCGGTGAAGCCCCATTCGATGGCGGCCAGCAGGCCAGCGTAGCCCTGGTGGACTTCGTCGATGCTGTCGAGGATTACGGTGACCAGGCTGGCGAGGATGATCAGCAGGAGGATCTTGTCAAAGCGTCTTCCAGCCACGGTGTCGGTCTGGAAGACGATGACGTAGAGCTGCTCGCGCAGGCTCGCAGGGTTGTTCATGGGCTCGTTCCACGGTTGCGATGGGCTGAGCCTAGGGGCTGCCCTTCAGCTGTGCAAGCGGCTGGCGTTTCGCTGCCGAGGCTGGGCCAGGTGGCTACCCAGATGCATCAGCCAGCACGCGGCGACGAAGGGCGCAGTCAGTCCAGATACCGGCAACATCTTGAACAGAGGTTGCAGCATCAGGGCCAGCGCAATTGCCAGCATAGTCACCCAAGGCTTTTCACCTTGGCGGCTGAATGCCAGCGCCGCCAGCGCAGCATTGAAACCGCACAATCCCAGCCATGCGGCTTGCGCCTGGTCGGCGAGCAACGCCACGCCGCCGCCAATGGCTGAGCCGAGCACGGCCCACATCGCCCCATAAGGGTTGGCAATGAACATCCCCACAATGATCAGCAACCCGGCCAGCGGCTGGTCGAGCAAAAAGATCTGCCCCACACCGCGCGCCAGGGCATACGCAGGTTCAGCCTCGACGAAGCCACTGGGTGCAGGGCTGGCAAATAGCAGTGCAACCCAGCCGAGCAGCACGAACGGTGCGGTATAGGCGACCAGCAGCTTGCCGCCGCGCTTGCGCCACTGGTGGGTGATGATGCTCGAGAGGCCACCCGCAGCGATGATCAGCGGCGGCAGAATGACCGACCAGGGCAGCAAGGCGCTGATCAGGATGCCGATCAGCACGCCGTTGTAGCAATACAGCCCGGCCTGGCGGTCGGCGCGGTCGTAGCCGCGGCGCTGGGCAGTCAGCAGGCCAGAAAGGGCGCCGAGCAGGGCGCCGCCGACCAGGTCGGGCGCGGTCAGCAGGATGGCCAGCAGGCAGCACAGGCCGCACAGGGGGTTGCGCAGCAGCAGCACCTGGCTGAAGCCGTTGAGCAGCGCCGTGGCCCAGTCGGGGCACGGGTTGACGAAATTTTTGGTGTACATCGGGGCAGTCGACAAGGTTGATGGGGGAGCGGTGGGCCTCTTTGGGCCTCGGTTTTCCGCCGTTACAGGGCGCGGCACCCCCCCTGTGGGAGCGGGCTTGCCTGCGAAGAGGTCAGCAGGTGCAACGGCGTTGCCTGAGCTGACGCATTCGCGGGCAAGCCCGCTCCCACAGGAGAGGGGGAGATCCTTAGACCAAGGTCTCGATGCGCAAGGTATTTGTCGAGCCCGGCTTGCCGAAAGGCACACCCGCGGTGATCAGCAGCGTGTCGCCACGGCTGGCCATGCCTTGTGCCTGGGCAATCTCCAGTGCGGTGGAAACCACCTCGTCGACCTGGCGCAGGCGGTCGTTTACCACCGAGTGCACACCCCAAGCCACGCTCAGGCGTCGAGCGGTGGCCAGGTTAGGCGTCAGGTTGAGGATCGGCGCCCGTGGCCGCTCGCGGGCGGCACGCAAGGTCGAGGCGCCCGACTCGCTGTAGTTGACCAGCACCGCCACCGGCAGGATGCCGCTGATGCGGCGGATTGCGCAGCTGATGGCGTCCGACACGGTCGCCTCGGCCTTCGGCCGGCCGACGTCGAGCTGGGCCTGGTAGTCCGGGCCGTTTTCCACCTGGCGGATGATCTTGCTCATCATCTGCACAGCTTCCAGCGGGTAGTCACCCGAGGCGGTTTCCGCCGACAGCATCACCGCATCGGCGCCTTCGGCCACGGCGTTGGCCACGTCGGTGACTTCGGCACGGGTCGGCGCTGGCGAGAAGCGCATCGATTCGAGCATCTGCGTGGCCACCACCACCGGTTTGCCCAGCTGGCGGCAGGTGCCGATGATGCGCTTCTGGATCTGCGGCACGCTTTCGGCTGGTACTTCCACGCCCAGGTCGCCACGGGCCACCATGATCGCATCCGCAAGTTCCGCGATGGCTTGCAGCTGTTCGACCGCCGAAGGCTTTTCGATCTTGGCCATCAGGTAGGCGCGGTCGCCGATCAGCTGGCGCGCCTCGACGATGTCTTCAGGGCGTTGCACGAACGACAGGGCCACCCAGTCCACACCCAGTTCCAGGCCGAATGCCAGGTCGCGGCGGTCCTTTTCGGTGAGCGGGGAGAGGTCCAGCACCGCTTGCGGCACGTTGACGCCCTTGCGGTCGGAGAGCTCGCCACCGTTCAGCACTTCGGTATCGATGGCGTCACTGTGCTTGGCGGTCACCCGCAGGCGCAGCTTGCCGTCGTCGAGCAGCAGGTCCATGCCTGGCTCCAGCGCAGCGATGATTTCCGGATGCGGCAGGTTGACCCGGCGGCTGTCGCCCGGGGCCTTGTCCAGGTCCAGGCGCAGGGCCTGGCCGCGTTGCAGCTGGACCTTGCCATCAGCGAAGCGGCCGACGCGCAGCTTAGGCCCTTGCAGGTCCATGAGGATGCCCAGCGGGTAATTTAGCTGCTGCTCGACGTCGCGGATCCACTGATAGCGCAGGGCGTGGTCGGCGTGCTCGCCGTGGCTGAAGTTGAGGCGGAAGATGTTCACCCCTGCTTCGACCAGCTGGCGGATGTCGTCGATGCCTTTGATCGCAGGGCCGAGGGTGGCGAGGATCTTTACTTTTTTATCAGGCGTCATGATTGGGCAGTCTCGAGGATCAGGATGGCGCGGAAGTCGTTGACGTTGGTGCGGGTCGGCTCGGTGACGATCAGCGCATCGAGCGCGGCGAAGTAGCCGTAGCCGTTGTTGTTGTCCAGCTCGTCACTGGCCGACAGGCCCAAGGCCTCGGCGCGGGCGTAGCTGCTTGGGGTCATGAATGCGCCGGCGTTTTCTTCCGAGCCGTCGATGCCGTCGGTGTCGCCAGCCAGGGCATACACGCCCGGCAGGCCCTTGAGGCTTTCGGTGAGGCTGAGCAGGAATTCGGCGTTGCGCCCGCCACGGCCATTGCCGCGCACGGTCACGGTGGTTTCGCCGCCGGAGAGGATCACGCAGGGCGCCTTCAGTGGCTGCCCGTGCTGGACGATCTGGCGGGTGATGCCGGCGTGCACCTTGGCCACTTCGCGCGATTCACCTTCAAGGTCACCCAGGATCAGGGGGCTGAAACCGGCCTGGCGGGCTTTGACCGCGGCGGCTTCGAGCGACTGCTGGGGCTTGGCGATCAGCTGGAAGTGGCTGCGGGCCAGCGCCGGGTCATCGGCCTTGACGGTTTCCGAGGCGGGGTTGTTGAGCCAGTCGATGACGGCTTTGGGCGCTTCGATGTTGTAACGCTTGAGGATCGCCAGGGCATCGGCCGAGGTGCTCGGGTCGGCCACGGTCGGGCCGGAGGCGATGACCGTGGCCAGGTCGCCAGGTACATCGGAAATCGCATAGGTGTAGACGGTGGCCGGCCAGCAGGCCTTGGCCAGTCGGCCGCCCTTGATCGCCGAGAGGTGCTTGCGCACGCAGTTCATCTCGCCGATGGTGGCGCCGGACTTGAGCAGCGCCTTGTTGATCTGTTGCTTGTCAGCCAGGGTCAGGCCTTCGGCTGGCAACGCCAGCAGGGCAGAACCACCGCCGGAAAGCAGGAAGATGACGCGGTCTTCTTCGTTGAGGTTGCTGACCCGTTCCAGCACGCGCTTGGCCACGGCCAGGCCGGCGGCGTCGGGGACCGGGTGAGCGGCTTCGACCACCTCGATCTTCTGGCAGTTGGCGCCATGGCCGTAGCGAGTGACAACCAGCCCGGAAACTTCGCCCTGCCAGCTCTTCTCGACCACTTCGGCCATGGCGGCTGCGGCTTTGCCTGCGCCGATGACGATGACCCGGCCGCTACGGTCGGCGGGCAGGTAGGGTTCGAGGACTTGGCTTGGGTGGGCGGCGGCGATGGCTGTGTCGAACAGGTCGCGGAGAATTTTTTGCGGATCGACCGACATGGCAGGCTCCCATTTATTGTTGTTCTGCAGAATCAAAAACGCCCCTGGAACTGCCTCCGTGCAGGCCGAACCAGGGGCGGGTGTTGCTCGGTGTCACCCGCTGAACCTGTGGTCGCAGGTTCAGCGGTGTCGGCTTCATCGCGGATGAATCCGCTCCTACAAGGGGTAACGTGCAGGCGCGGATTTATCCGCGAAGGGCCGGTACAGTCTTACTTGTCGTCGCGGATCGAGAAGTTGGCCATGTGCTCCAGGCCTTTGATCAGCGCCGAGTGGTCCCAGTTGCCGCCGCCCAGGGCCTGGCAGGTGTTGAACACTTGCTGGGCGTTGGAGGTGTTGGGCAGGTTGATGCCCAGTTCCTTGGCGCCTTGCAGGGCCAGGTTGAGGTCCTTCTGGTGCAGGTTGATGCGGAAACCTGGGTCGAAGGTGCCTTTGATCATGCGCTCGGCGTGCACTTCGAGGATCTTCGACGAAGCGAAGCCGCCCATCAGGGCTTCGCGTACCTTGGCCGGGTCGGCGCCGTTCTTGGCGGCGAACAGCAGGGCTTCGGCAACGGCCTGGATGTTCAGGGCAACGATGATCTGGTTGGCCACCTTGGCGGTCTGGCCATCGCCGTTACCACCGACGCGGGTGATGTTCTTGCCCATGGCTTCGAACAGCGGCAGGGTGCGCTCGAAGGCTTTCGGGCAGCCACCGACCATGATGCTCAGGGTCGCGGCCTTGGCACCGACTTCACCACCGGACACCGGGGCGTCCAGGTAGGCAGCGCCAGTGGCCTTGATCTTCTCGGCGAAGGCCTTGGTGGCGGTAGGGGAGATCGAGCTCATGTCGATCACCACCTTGTTCGGGCCGACACCTTCAGCCACGCCGTTCTCACCGAACAGGACGCTTTCGACCTGCGGGGTGTCCGGGACCATGACGATGATGAACTCGGCTTCCTGGGCCACTTCTTTCGGGTTGGCCAGGGCCACCGCGCCAGCGGCGATCAGGTCAGCCGGGGCGGCGTCGTGGTGGGTGGAAACGAAGATGCTGTGACCTGCTTTCTGCAGGTTCTGAGCCATGGGCTTGCCCATGATGCCGGTGCCGAGGAATCCGATTTTAGCCATGAGAAATTACCTCTTTTGTATTTGTTGAATCTCGATTGAGCAAGCGCTGCAGGCCCCTTGTGGGAGCGGGTTCACCCGCGAAGCAGACACTGCGGTGGATGGCACCGGCTTCGCCGGTGTTCGCGGGTGAACCCGCTCCCACAGTGTCGGGTGTTTCACAGAGGCTGATGCTTGGCCTTCAGATCGCGTTATGGGTTTTCAGCCAGCCCAGGCCTGCTTCGGTGGTGGTCAGCGGCTTGTACTCCGCGCCCACCCAGCCTTGGTAGCCGATGCGGTCCAGGTGCTCGAACAAGAAGCGGTAGTTGATCTCGCCGGTGCCTGGTTCGTTGCGGCCCGGGTTGTCGGCCAACTGAATGTGGTTGATCAGTTTCAGGTTGGCTTCCATGGTGCGCGCCAGGTCACCTTCCATGATCTGCATGTGGTAGATGTCGTACTGCAGGAACAGGTTGTCGCTGCCGACTTCGGCCTGGATTTCCAGGGCCTGCTTTGTGGTGTTCAGGTAGAAGCCCGGGATGTCGCGGGTGTTGATCATTTCCATGACCAGGCGGATCCCGGCGGCCTTGAGCTTGTCAGCGGCGTAGCGCAGGTTTTCGACGAAGGTCTTGCGCACAGTGGCGCAGTCCGGGCCTTGTGGGCGAATGCCGGCCAGGGCGTTGACCTGGGTGTTGCCCAGCACCTTGGCGTATTCGATGGCCTTGTCGACACCAGCGCGGAATTCCTCGACGCGGTCAGGGTGGCAGGTGATGCCACGCTCACCTTTTGCCCAGTCGCCCGCCGGCAGGTTGAACAGCACCTGGGTCAGGCCGTTGGCGTCCAGCTGCTGCTTGATTTCGGCAGCGCTGAAGTCGTACGGGAAGAGGTATTCGACGCCGCTGAAACCAGCGTCGGCGGCAGCCTTGAAGCGGGCCAGGAAGTCCTGTTCGGTGAACAGCATGGACAGGTTGGCAGCGAAGCGAGGCATGAGTTGTCTCCTTGCGATGAAGGCCCCCAGGGCATGCCTGGGGGCGTCAGGCGATCAGTCCAGCAGCGAGATGGCGGTTGGCGCGTCGTTGCCGACCAGAGCCAGGTCTTCGAACTCGTTGACCGCGTTGATCTCGGTGCCCATGGAAATGTTGGTCACACGCTCGAGGATCACTTCGACCACGACCGGCACGCGGAACTCTTCGGCCATCTTTTGCGCCTTGAGCAGGGCAGGGGCGATTTCTGCCGGCTCGAACACACGGATGGCCTTGCAGCCCAGGCCTTCGACCACGGCGACGTGGTCGACACCGTAGGTGGCGGCGTCGGTCGAGTTGATGTTCTCGAACGCCAGTTGTACACAGTAATCCATGTCGAAGCCACGCTGTGCCTGACGGATCAGACCCAGGTAGGCGTTGTTCACCAGCACGTGGACGTACGGCAGGTTGAACTGCGCGCCGACAGCCAGCTCTTCGATCATGAACTGGAAGTCGTAGTCACCGGACAGCGCAACGACCTTGCGTTTCGGGTCGGCCTTGACCACGCCGAGGGCGGCAGGGATGGTCCAGCCCAGCGGGCCGGCCTGGCCGCAGTTGATCCAGTGGCGTGGCTTGTACACGTGCAGGAACTGCGCGCCAGCGATCTGCGACAGGCCGATGGTGCTGACGTAGGTGGTGTCCTTGCCGAATACCTGGTTCATCTCTTCGTATACGCGCTGCGGCTTGACCGGCACGTTGTCGAAGTGGGTCTTGCGCTGCAGGGTGGCCTTGCGCTCCTGGCAGTCTTGCAGCCAGGCCTTGCGGCACTTCAGCTTGCCTGCGGCTTTCCACTCGCGGGCCACTTCGAGGAACACGTCCAGTGCCTTGCCTGCGTCGGACACGATACCCAGGTCCGGGGTGAACACGCGGCCGATCTGGGTCGGTTCGATGTCCACGTGCACGAATTTGCGGCCTTCGGTGTAAACGTCGACGGAACCGGTGTGGCGGTTGGCCCAGCGGTTACCGATACCGAACACCAGGTCGGATTTGAGCAGGGTGGCGTTGCCGTAGCGGTGCGAGGTCTGCAGGCCGACCATGCCGACCATCAGTTCGTGGTCGTCAGGGATGGTGCCCCAGCCCATCAGGGTCGGGATTACCGGCACGCCAGTCAGCTCGGCGAACTCGACCAGCTTGTCGCTGGCGTCGGCGTTGATGATGCCGCCACCGGCTACCAGCAGTGGGCGCTCGGCGTCATTGAGCAGGGTCAAGGCTTTTTCAGCCTGTACGCGGGTAGCGGACGGCTTGTTGACCGGCAGCGGCTCGTAGGCATCGATGTCGAATTCGATTTCGGCCATCTGCACGTCGAACGGCAGGTCGATCAACACAGGGCCTGGGCGGCCGGTGCGCATTTCATAGAAGGCTTTCTGGAAGGCGTACGGCACCTGGCCTGGCTCCAGAACGGTGGTCGCCCACTTGGTCACCGGCTTGACGATGCTGGTGATGTCGACAGCCTGGAAGTCTTCCTTGTGCAGGCGAGCACGCGGCGCCTGGCCGGTGATGCAGAGGATCGGGATGGAGTCGGCCGAGGCGCTGTACAGGCCGGTGACCATGTCGGTGCCGGCTGGGCCGGAGGTGCCGATGCACACGCCGATGTTGCCTGGGTTGGCACGGGTGTAGCCCTCGGCCATGTGCGAGGCGCCTTCGACGTGACGAGCGAGGACATGATCGATGCCACCGACTTTTTTCAGGGCCGAGTACAACGGGTTGATGGCAGCCCCCGGGATGCCGAACGCGGTATCTACACCTTCACGGCGCATGACCAGAACGGCTGCATCGATTGCTCTCATTTTGCTCATGGTTTGTGCCTCATCGATTTTGTAATTGTATACAACTTGCTTTGTGCCGAAGTGTATTCATGGCTGGCCGCTCAGGTCAACGGGTTTTCGTCGGCTTACGTCGCTTTCGTTCGAGCGCCCGTGAAAACAGCGGTTTGCAGTCTCGCATACGATCGTTTCAATTTATTGTATACAAAAATACATTCAGTTGTGTTCTATTGGCTTATCGGTTTTTCACCTGCCCTCAGGGCTTCTCACAACAAGAAGAGGACCTTTCCATGAACGCTTTGAACCTGAAAGTCGCTGTTAGCCTGGTGAACGCCGCGCTGGCGGCGGGCCGCAAGATCAATGCAGCGCCACTGACCGTGGCCGTGCTTGACGCCGGTGGGCACCTGCTGGCCTTGCAGCGCGAGGACGGTGCCAGCCTGATTCGCCCGGAAGTGGCTACCGGCAAGGCCTGGGGGGCGATTGCCCTGGGCAAGGGCTCGCGTTTGCTGGCGCTTGATGCGCAGCAGCGGCCAGCGTTTTTCGCGGCGTTGAACGGGCTGGGCGAACGGCCGGTGGTGCCGGCGCCGGGTGGTGTGCTGATTCGTGATCAGGACGGCAAGGTGCTGGGTGCGGTAGGGATCAGCGGCGATACGTCGGATATCGACGAGCAGTGCGCGATCAGTGCGATCGAAGAGGTGGGGTTGAAGGCGGATGCGGGTGTAGCGGCCTAAACCGATGTAGCCTGTTCCGGCCTATTCGCGGGTAAACCCGCTCCCACAGGGATTCCACAAGCTTCAGGCCTGTGGTGGTCATGTGGAGCGGGTTCACCCGCGAAGAAGCCTGCGCCGATTGTCAGGCCGCCTCGGGCTCGCAGCCCTTCAGCACCATGCGGATGATGGTGTCGGCCGCAGCATCGTAGTCGCTGTCGGCCAGCTTGGCCTTGCCGGTCACTGCCGAGATCTGCCAGTCGAAATCGGCATAGGTCTGGGTCGCTGCCCAGATGCTGAACATCAGGTGGTGGGCATCGACATGGGCAATCTGCCCGCGGTCGATCCAGCGCTGGATGCACTCGATGTTGTGCCGGGCCTGCTCGTTCAACTGCTCCACCTGGCTTGGCGACAGGTGCGGTGCGCCATGCATGATTTCGCTGGCGAACACCTTCGAGGCATGCGGCAGGTCACGCGAGATGCGGATTTTCGAGCGGATGTACGAACTCAACACTTCTTTCGGGTCACCGTCGGCATTGAACGGCGTCGAAGCCTGCATGATCGGCGCGATGATGCTTTCCAGGACCTCACGGTAGAGGTTGTCCTTGGATTTGAAGTAGTAATACACGTTCGGCTTGGGCAGGCCGGCCTTGGCGGCGATGTCGCTGGTCTTGGTGGCGGCGAAGCCCTTGTCGGCGAATTCTTCACTGGCTGCGCGCAGGATCAGCTCCTTGTTGCGCTCGCGAATGGTGCTCATGGTCAGGGATCTTCCTCGTGTCTGGCCACCTCAAAGAGGGATCGGGCATGGTAGCACCGCGCCCGACGGGCGCTCAAGGCAGCGCCTTTGGGCTAGACTCCGCCACATTCACTCATTTGGATACCCGCAAACATGGCAGGAAGCAGTCTATTGGTACTGATCGACGACATCGCCACGGTGCTCGACGATGTTTCAGTGATGACCAAGGTCGCGGCAAAGAAGACCGCCGGCGTGCTTGGCGACGACCTGGCACTGAATGCGCAGCAGGTCACCGGCGTGCGCGCCGAGCGCGAGATCCCGGTGGTGTGGGCGGTGGCCAAGGGCTCGCTGGTGAACAAGGCGATCCTGGTGCCGGCGGCGCTGTTGATCAGCGCATTCATCCCCTGGGCAGTGACGCCGCTGCTGATGCTCGGTGGCGCCTACCTGTGCTTCGAAGGCTTCGAGAAGCTGGCGCACAAGTTCCTGCATAGCAAGGAAGAGGACGAACGCCAGCACGAGGCGCGCAAGGAAGCGGTGGCCGATGCCAATGTCGATCTGGTGGCGTTCGAGAAAGCCAAGATCAAGGGCGCGGTGCGTACCGACTTTATCCTGTCCGCTGAAATCATCGCCATTACCCTGGGCATTGTCGCCGACTCGCCGCTGACGCAGCAGATCATCGTGCTGTCGGGCATTGCGGTGGTCATGACCATCGGTGTGTATGGGCTGGTGGGCGGTATCGTCAAACTCGACGACCTGGGGCTGTGGATGACCCAGAAGTCTTCAAGCCTGGCCCGTGCGGTCGGCAACGGCATCCTGCGTGCTGCGCCCTACATGATGAAGAGCCTGTCGGTGATCGGCACTGCAGCGATGTTCCTGGTCGGTGGCGGGATCCTGGTACACGGGGTAGCGCCTCTGCATCATGCAGTCGAGGCGTTCAGCGAAGGGCGCGGAGGGGCGCTGACCAGCGGCCTGCTCAATGGCGTGGCCGGTGTGCTGGCCGGAGCCGTGGTGCTGGCGGTGGTGGCGGTTGCGGGGAAACTGTGGCGCATGGTTCGCCCGGCCAGCTGAGGGTATGGCACCGGCGGAGCCGGTGCCATCCATCGTCATCAGTTTTCGGTCGTGACGCTCTGCTGCTCTGGCTTCCAGGCCAGCAAGCCCTGGCTGAAGCCGTAGGCGGCGCTCTGGTAGTAGGCGATTGCCCGGCGGATCAGCGGGTTGTCGCTGGTCACCGTGGTTTCGTGGCTCTTGCCCAGGGCATCCTCATGCACACGCATGCCGCCCCGCGGGCTGAGGATGGCCAGGTTGTTGCCGTCGAACAGCCCCAGGTGCTGGTAGTTGCCGATCACCACGCGTGGCGGCAGGTCGTCTTCCTTGAGCAGGTCGCGGCCGAAGAAGGTCGAGGTGTAGTCGAAGTTGAGCAGACCCAGCAGGGTCGGCGCCAGGTCGATCTGGCTGGCCAGCTTGGCGTCTTCGCGGGGCTCGATCATTTTCGGTGCGTAGATCCACAGCGGGATCTGGTAGTTGTTCACTGGCAGGTCTTCGACCCCGGCGCTACCGGCTGTGTGGTCAGCGACGAAGACGAACAGGGTGTTGTCGAACCACGGCTTGCCCTTGGCGTCCTTGAGGAACTGCGCGATGGCATGGTCGGTGTACTTCACCGCGCCTTCGCGGCCGTCGCCTGACGGGATGTCGATGCGGCCGTCCGGGTAGGTGTAGGGGCGGTGGTTCGAGGTGGTCATCAGCTGCAGGAAGAACGGCTTTTGCTGGGCGTAATTGGCATCGGCCAGCTTGAGGGTCTGCCGGTACAGGTCCTCGTCGGCCATGCCCCAGGCGTTCTTGAAGCTGATTTCGCTTTCATCGACGCTGCTCTGGTCGACGATGCGGTAACCGTTGCCGCTGAAGAAGGCATTCATGTTGTCGAAGTAACCGCGCCCGCCGTAGACGAACACAGCGTCGTAGCCTTTGGCGGTGAGTTGCTGGCCAAGGCTGGCGTAGCCGCTTTCGCGGCCGATGCGCTTGACGATGGAGCGGCCCGGGGTGGGCGGGATCGACAGGGTGATGGCTTCCAGGCCGCGGTCGGTGCGGGTACCGGTGGCGTAGAAATTGTTGAAGTACAGGCTTTCGCGGCGCAGGGCGTCGAGGTTCGGCGTGAGGTTGCGCGAATCGCCGTTGCTGCCCATGTACTTGGCGCTGAAGCTCTCGATGGTCACCAGGATGATGTTCGGCGTGCGCTGCTCACCGTTGGCGCTGATGTGGCGGCGGATGTCCTGGGGTTCCTGGCCCTGGAAGCGGGCATTGGGTTCGGCCAGTTCCTGGTGCATCTGCGCGCCGACTTCGCCGGCACCGAGGCTGGCGTAGAACTGGGTGTAGTCCAGTTCGTTGTTGCGAAAGGCGGCAAAGAACTGGTACGGGCCGTTGCTGGCCAGTTCGCGCTGGTAGGCGTTGCCTCCCTGGCCGCGTGGGAACTGCTGATCGATCACCAGGATGTTCAGCCCGACCAGCACCGCCAGCAAGGCCAGCCCGGACAGGCGCTGGCGCAGGGTGGCGACAGGGCCGCTGAGGGCCTGGGCCAGTGGCTTGCGCAGCACCAGTGCGAGCAGGATCGCGGCCACCGCGATGCCGCTGAGCAGCGCCGGCAGCGGGTAGGACTCGCGGATGTTATCCAGCACTTCCTTGGAATAGACCAGGTAGTCGACGGCGATGAAGTTGAAGCGTACGCCGAACTCGTCCCAGAACAGCCACTCGGCCACGGCGACGAACAGCATCACGAACAGGCTGACCGCGAGCAAGCCACTGAGCAGCCAGCGGTGAGCACGTGAGCGCCACAATCTGCTCGGGCACAGCACCAGGTACACACCCAGCGGCAGGGCCATGTAGATAAGGAAGCTCAGGTCGTAGAGGGCACCGTCGAAGAAGATCGAGAAGTAATTGCCGCTGACCTCGTAGAGATGCGTCACCAGCAATATGAAGCGTGTCAGCAGGAAGATGCCGAACCAGGTTGAGCAGAGTAGCAGCAGATAGCGCCATGGCGCGGCGAGGGGAGTGCGCATCAAGTTGGCCTGTTTTCTTTATTGGTTGTGCGAGGGCCACGAGTCTAGTCGAATGATGCAAAAAAAATGTCAAAATTTCGCGCTGCGCGCGATTGAGGTGGCTTTATAGTCGTAATGTGCTTTTTCAGATTCTATCGGGAGGGGAATTTCACATGTTCGGTGTACTGACTTACGACGCCTACCACCTCGCGCTGTACCTCTTGACGGCGTTGGCGTGGGGGGCTTTGGGCTTTGGCTTCCTGCTGCGCGGCACCGACGCTCAGGCCCTTTACAAATGCTGTGCGATGTTCGGCCTGGCATTGATAATCAATGCGGTTGTGCGGGTGCTGGATATTTTTCGAGTCATTCCGCACCACGAAGTGGAGTTGATATTGCTGGTGTTTGGCATGTTGGTACCGGTGGGTGTGTACTTGACGTTCAAGGCAGCTTTCATGGTGGGTAAGTTAAATCTTAAAAAGCTGTAAGTTTAAACTTACAAGTCATGTCGATGACGGCGCCGTCATATAACGGCGCTGTCACGTTCAGCCGATCAGAAGTGCACTTTCACCAGGAAACTCATGGTGTTCTGGTCGGTGGTGAAGGCATCGCTGTCCTTGATGCCGTACTTGTTCTTCCAGTAGTCGTACTCGACACCCACATACAACTGCTTTTCGCCCAGGTGCAGCGCCTTGCCCAGGTCGTATTTGATCTGCGGGTTGAAGTGCAGGTTGGCGTGGTAGGTGCCGTGACGGTTCTCGTCGTTGTCGACCACCCAATCCATGAAGCCGTCGATCAGCACGTCGGAGTCGCCGACCGGGATGGTGTAGGACCAGACCGGGGTGATCTGCCAGACGTTGTCGCCGGCGCGGCTGCCGTCGGTGGTGCGGTTATAGAAGTTCAACTGGAAGTAGTCGAAGCCCGGGATGTTCAGGTCGAAGCCTGGGCCGATCAGGTACGACTCGGTGTCACCCTCGCCAAACTCGTAGGTCATGGCCAGCAGCACGTCCTTGACCGGGCCGAACTCGACTTTCTGGTCGAAGATCTTGTTGAACGACAGGCGCGGGCTGATCTCGCCGTAGTAGGTGTTCGGGCCGTTGCCGGCGTCCTTCTGGCCCTGGTAGAAGATTTTGTCGACGAAGATGAAGTTGTCGCCGTACTTCCAGCCATCGGCGTGCTCGAAGGTGACCGTCTGCTGGATCGCCGGGTTGACCTTGAAGTTCTTGCCCCACAGGTAGGTCAGGCTGTTGTTCTGCCACTGCAGCAGGTCGCCAGCGAAGGTGGTGCCGCAGGCCAGCAGGCCGCCCGCGAGAATCAGGCTATTGATGGTACGCATTGCGAGTGTCGCTCCCTTGATTGATCTGTTGTCAGCGCTCGGTACAGGCGCTTTTGTTGTCTTTTGAGTCAGCTTTTTTCGATTGGCCACAGTTGTTTGGCAAGAGCTGCGCCAACTTTTCGGGGTTAGCTGCTACCTTCCTGCTCGACTCGTTCTGAACGGATGAAAATGGGTGTTTCAGGCTGGCAACACGTTGGCCAACCGCCCGAATTCATTGACTGAGCGGTCAGTAAACGCAGGCAGAATCCTTCCTGCCCTGATCGAGGGGGCGCGCAGATTACTGGCTTGCGCGCCGCGCCTCAAGTGCTCCGTCCTGGAGCACAGTGATTCAAACCTGGGCGTTTGATCAGGTTTTCAGAAATGTACCTTGATCAGCGCGCTGGCGACACTCTGATTGCTCTCCAGGTTGCCGCGGCTGTCGATGCCGTACTTGTCTTTCCAGTAGCTGTATTCGAAGCCGACATAGAGCTGCTTGGCACCGAGGTTCAGGGCCTTGCCCAGGTCATACTTGACCTGTGGGTTGAAGTGCAGGTTGGCGTGGTAGGTGCCACGGCTGTTCTGGTCGTTGTCCGGGACCCAGTCCATGTAACCGTCGATCAGAATGTCGGATTTGCCCACAGGGATGGTGTAGGACCAGCCGGGGGTGATCTGCCAGACGTCGTCACCGGGGCGGCCGCCTTCGGTCTGGCGCATGTAGAAGTTGAGGGTGAAGTAGTTGAAGCCGGGAATGTCCAGGTCGAAGCCGGGGCCGATCAGGTAGGCCTCGTTGTCGCCTTCGCCACGTTCGTAGGTCATCGCCAGCAGCACGTCCTTGACCGGGCCGAAGGCCAGCTTCTGGTCGAAGATCTTGCCGAACGACAGGCGCGGGCTGAATTCACCGTAGTAGGTGGTCACCCCTTTGCCGGGGTCGGGCTTGCCGTTGTAGAAGATCTTGTCGACGAACAGGAAGGTGTCGCCGTACTTCCATTTGTTGGCGTGCTCGAAGGTGATGGTCTGCTGGATGTCGGGGTTGACCTTGAAATCCTTGCCGTACAAGTAGGTCAGGCTTTCGCCATGCCACAGCAGCCAATCGCCTGCATGGGCGGGGAGGGTGGCCAGCAGGCTGCTGCCCAGCAGCAGGGACGAGGTGATGCGCTTCATGTTGTGATTCCCGGACTTATTGTTTTTGTTGGCGGTTTTTTCGGCGCGCAGGCGCCCCGAGCGGCCCATTCCGGCGGGTCGACGGTAAAGCGGTTACTGCGGAATATGAGCAGGGGCGGCAAACTGCGCCGCCCCGCCTGGGGCTCAATGCTGGTGGCAGGCGTCGTTATGCACGGCGCGCTCGGCACCACCGAGGATGTTGAACAGCACGTTGAGCACCAGGGCACTGACCGTGGCCATGGCGATCCCGCTGTGGGTGATGGGCTCCATCCACTGCGGCATCTGCGCGAAGAACTCCGGCTTGACCACAGGGATCAGGCCAAAGCCGACGCTCACCGCCACCAGCAACTGGTTGCGGCGGTCGCCAATGTCGGCTTCCTGGAGGATCTTGATCCCGGTGGCGGTGACCATGCCGAACATGGCAATGGACGCGCCGCCCAGTACTGCGGGCGGGATCGAGGCGATCAGGAAGGCCGCCTTTGGCAGCAGGCTGAGCACGATCAGCAGTGCACCCGCCGTTACCGTGACGTAACGGCAACGCACGCCAGTCATCTGCACCAGGCCGATGTTCTGGGCGAACGAGGAGTGGGTGAAGGTGTTGAAGAAACCGGCGATGAACGACGCACCGGCATCGCACAACAGGCCGCGACGCAGCATTCCTGGTGTCACTTCACGGTCTGTCACCTTGCCCAGGGCGAGGAACATGCCCGTGGACTCGACGAAGATGATCACCACCACCAGGCACATCGACAGGATCGGCGCCAGGCTGAAGGTCGGCATGCCGAAGTGCAGTGGGGTGACCACTTGCAGCCACGGTGTGTCGCTCAGGCCCGTCAGGTCGACCATGCCGATGGAGCCGGCCAGGATGTAGCCCAGGCCCATGCCCACCAGGACCGAAACGTTGACCCAGAAGCCGCGCATGAAGCGGTTGATCAACAGGATGACTGCCAGCACCAGGCCAGCCACCATCAGGTAGATCGGCGAACCGAAAGTCGTTGCGTCCTGGCCGCCACCGGCCCAGTTGACTGCCACCGGGAACAGCGACAGGCCAATCGAGGTGATCACCGTGCCGGTGACCAGTGGAGGGAAGAAACGTACGACCTTGGACATGAACGGCGCGATCAGCATACCGAAGAACCCGGCAGCGATGGTTGCGCCGAAGATCCCCTGCAGGCCTACGCCCGGCATGCCGGCCATGGCCACCATGCTGCCGACGGCAGCGAAGCTGGCACCCATCATCACTGGCATGCGGATCCCGACCGGGCCGATACCGAACGACTGGATGATGGTGGCGACACCGGCGACCAGCAGGTCGGCGTTGATCAGGAAAGCGACTTCTTCACGGGACAAACCCGCGGCCTGGCCGATGATCAGAGGGACGGCAATCGCACCCCCGTACATCAGCAGTACGTGTTGCAGGCCAACCAGGATCAGTTGGAACAGGGGCAGAGGCTGTCGCGGCGGCGCAACTGGAATGTACGCCTTGCGTGACTCGGACATGCAGCACCTCGAGTTTTGTTTTTATTCTCGGATCCAAGCGCCCGTCGCATACGGCAGGCCCGTTGGAGGCAGCCTGGGGTTCGCGCATGCAGTCGAACGCTCGATGCTTGCTTGTTGCATGAATCTGTAAAGGGCGAGGCCGGGGGTACCGGCCTCTTCGCGGCGCAAGGCCGCCCCCGCCAGGGCGCGCGGACGCCCAGGCAGGAGAGGGTGGATCAGTTGACCTGAGCGCCTTTGGCGATCCAGTCACCGACGAGCTTGCGCTCTTCGGCGGTCATCTGGGTGATGTTGCCCAGTGGCATGATCTGGCTGGCGACCGCTTGCGCTTGAATGCGCGCGGCCTGGGCCTGGATCTGCTGCGGGGTGTCGAACATCACGCCGGCAGGTGCTGCGCTGAACAGTGGGCTGGTCGGTTTCGACGAGTGGCACACGCTGCAGCGTTCCTGGATGACTTTGTGGATCTTGTCGAAGTCGCCACCGGCAGCCTGTGCGGTCGCCTGGGCCGGAGCTTCGGCTGGTGCGGCTGGCGCTTCGGCGGCCTTGGCGGCTTCCTCGGCTCGCAGCTCGGCAGCGGTCTTGCCACCTACGGCGGTGGCCGGCAGCGGCTGGTACTCGACCTTCGCCGCGGCCTGCTCAGGGCTGACTGCCATCGGCTTGGGACCTGTGACATAGGCCAGGCAGATCATCGCCAGGGCGCCGACCGGCAGGGTCCAGGCGTACTTGTTGCTGTCGTGGCGGGTGTTGAAGTAGTGGCGGATCAGAACCGCGGCTACTGCGATACCCGCCAGGATCAGCCAGTTGTACTGGCTACCGTAGGTGCTCGGGAAGTGGTTGCTGATCATGATGAACAGCACCGGCAGGGTGAAGTAGTTGTTGTGACGCGAGCGCAGCAGGCCCTTGGCCGGCAGTACCGGGTCCGGAGTCTGGTTGTTCTCGATCGCCGCCACCAGCTGGCGCTGGGCCGGCATGATGATGCGGAACACGTTACCGACCATGATGGTGCCGATGATCGCGCCGGTGTGCAGGTACGCACCACGGCCGCTGAATACCAGGCTGAAGCCGAAGCAGGCAGCGATGATCAGGACGAACAGCACGGCGCCGAGCAGGGCAGGGTGCTTGCCCAGCGGCGAGTCGCACAGGAAGTCGTAGATGAACCAGCCGGCAACCAGCGAACCGATACCGATGGCCACGCCTTCGGCACCGCTCAGGGTGCTGCCGGGTGCCAGCAGGTACAGGCTCGGGTTCCAGTAGAACACCACGCACAGCAGGGCGATACCGGACATCCAGGTGAAGTAGGCTTCCCATTTGAACCAGTGCAGGTTCTCGGGCATTTTCGGGGGTGCAAGCTTGTATTTCTCCAGGTGGTAGATACCACCGCCGTGAATCGCCCAGAGATCACCCGACAACCCATCGCGCGGGTTGCTTCGGTTCAGGTGGTTCTCCAGCCAGACGAAGTAGAACGATGCACCGATCCAGGCGACACCGGTGATCATGTGAACCCAGCGAATGCTCAGGTTCAGCCATTCGTGAAGGTGTGCTTCCACAGTATGTACCTCTGCCAGTCACCGAGAAGGATGACTGACCTTTTCTTATTGGTGGGGATTGAGGATCAGCATCTGTTCCTCGGTGAAGTAATGCTCATCGCAGTTGTTGCCAGAACCACTGCGATCAACCACCAGGAAATCATCCCGCTTTTCGATCGTCAGCACCGGGTGGTGCCACACGCCGCGATGGTAATTAACGCCCTGCCTGCCATTACTGCGGAAGGCACGGACCAAGCCTGATACAGGTGCATCGCCAACCGGCGCGACCACGATCAGAAAGGGGTTGCCGAGCAGCGGAATGAAAGCCTGGCTGCCCAGCGGATGGCGTTCCAGCATGCGCACGGTCAACGGCATGTCCTGCGCGTCGGCGCGGAAGATGCTGATGATCGCCTTGTCTTCAGGCTCGGCGGTCTCGACCGTGGCGAGCTTGTGAAAGCGCATGGTCGAGCCGTTGTTGATCATGAAGTGGTCGCTGCCGTCGGTTTCGATCACGTCTCCGAAGGGGGCGAAGGCTTCTTTGGTCAGGGGCTCGATCATCAGGGTGCGCATGCGGTTATCTCTTCTATTGTTCGTTTTTCTAAAATAAGGTTCGGCTGTCGCTTACAGCTGCAGCAGGCGGAACAGGGCGATCAGGTTGATCTGCGCCAGGGCTTCCTTGAACTCGGTATCGGCGTCGTTGTGGATGCGCTTTTCAAAGGAAGCGAGGATCTGGTGCCGGTTGCTGCCCTTCACCGCCATGATGAACGGGAACTGGAACTTGGCCTTGTAGGCGTCGTTCAGCTCGGTGAAGCGGGCGAACTCTTCGGCGGTACACTGGTGGATACCGGCGCCGGCCTGTTCGTTGGTGCTCGATTCGGTCAGCTCGCCCTGGATGGCGGCTTTGCCGGCCAAGTCCGGGTGAGCGTTGATCAGCGCCAGCTGGGAGGCAGGGTTGGCGCTGAGCAGGATGTCGCTCATGCGCTGGTGCAGCGCCTCGATCTCGTCCAGTTCACCCAGCTGGCCCAGGTCGTAGGCTTTTTCGGCGACCCACGGCGAGTGCTCGTAGATGTCGGCGAAAACCTTGACGAAGGCATCACGGTCCAGGGTGGAGGGCTTGAGGGTCTTGAAGGCGGTCATCAGGCGTTCTCTTTCTTGTACGGGTGGGTGGCGTGCCAGTGGCGGGCGATGTCCACGCGACGGGCGAACCAGACCTGGTCGTGGCTCTTGGCGTAATCGACGAAGCGCTTCAGCGCAGCCAGGCGCGCCGGGCGGCCGACCAGGCGGCAGTGCAGGCCGATAGAAAGCATCTTCGGTGCTTCGGCACCTTCGGCGTACAGCACGTCGAAGGCGTCTTTCAGGTACTGGAAGAACTGCTCGCCGCAGTTGAAGCCCTGTACCTGGGTGAAACGCATGTCGTTGGTGTCCAGGGTGTAAGGGATCACCAGGTGCGGCTTGCCGGTCGGGTTGTTCGGCTCCCAGTAGGGCAGGTCGTCGTCGTAGGTGTCGCTGTCATACAGGAAGCCACCTTCCTCCATGACCAGGCGGCGGGTGTTCGGGCCGGTGCGGCCGGTGTACCAGCCCACCGGGCGCTCACCCGTGAGTTCGGTGAGGATGCGGATGGCTTCGAGCATGTGCTCGCGCTCCTGGGCCTCGTCCATGTTCTGGTAGTCGATCCAGCGGTAGCCGTGGCTGCAGATCTCGTGGCCGGCTTCGGCCATGGCGCGGATCACGTCGGGGTGGCGCTGGGCGGCCATGGCCACGGCGAAGATGGTCAGGGGGACGCCGCTGTCCTTGAACAGCTTGAGCAGGCGCCACACACCGGCACGGCTGCCGTATTCGTACAGCGATTCCATGCTCATGTTGCGCGCGCCCTGCAGCGGCTGGGCGGCTACCATTTCGGACAGGAAGGCTTCGGACTCTTTGTCACCGTGCAGGATGTTGCGTTCGCCGCCTTCCTCGTAGTTGAGGACGAAAGACAGCGCGATGCGAGCGTTGCCCGGCCATTGCGGGTGAGGAGGGTTGTTGCCGTAACCGATCAGGTCGCGAGGGTAGTCAGCGCTCACTGCAGTCTTCCTTCTTGTGCGTTTGTGCGGGGGTGGGCGGGCCGCGTCGGGATGTCGCACCACCGGATGGGCTGATTGTATACAACTTCTGAAATCTTTTGTAAGCCTGTTTTTCCGCATTTCTTCCCTTTTGTCGCATGAGAATGCAGTGCAAGAAACCTGCCTGATTGGTCAGTTAATGACGTCAGGCTTTGCACAGCGCCTGTATTTGCGACTGATGGCCGGTTTATCGGGGCTACGACGGAAGGGATTAAAAAATTGTGTACAATCTGGCGATGAAATGTCTTAATGGCGTCATTCCCGCACATCGCAGGCCCCATGCCGGGGCGTTGGCTGTGTATTTTTTGCCCATAGATTGAACAAGAGGCGACAAGCAGATGGGACGTTTGACCACACACGTACTGGATGCCGCGCATGGCTGCCCAGGCAGCTCGATCAAGGTCGAGCTGTACCGCGTCGAAGGCCAGCAGCTGGAGCTGGTGAATACCGCCCTGACCAACAGCGATGGCCGCGTCGACGCGCCGCTGCTGCAGGGTGACGACTACCGCAGTGGCGTTTACCAGTTGCAGTTCAGCGCTGGCGACTACTACCGCGCCCGCGGCGTGCAACTGCCGGCCCAGGCGTTTCTGGATGTTGTTGTGCTGCGCTTTGGCATCGACGAGCAGCAGGAGCACTACCACGTGCCGCTGCTGATCTCGCCGTACAGCTATTCGACCTATCGTGGAAGCTAGTTGGTCGCTAGAAGAATCTTCGTAGGTCCTTTGGCCCGCTCTCACACTGGCGGGCTTTTTTTCGTCTGGTGTTTATTCGCTTGCAGGTGGAGTCATCAGCGCGACTGACATTTTTGTCAGTAGTCGCCCGTGGGCTCATTCTGCATGATCGGGTTTCCTGTGGCACTTTGAGGCCTTATCAGATGAGCACCAGAAATGTGTATTCGCCCCATGGCGTTCGAAGCACCGCTACGGCATCTACCGGGGTAGTAGGCTTCAATGGTGAGTTTTTTCATGCTGCACTGGGATGTTATGCACTCGGAAATGGGCACCGGGTATATAACCCCCGTTTGATGCGATTCATCAGCCCAGACGCGTTGAGCCCGTTTCTCAAAGGCGGTATCAACGCTTATGCCTACTGCCTGAATGACCCTGTCAACGGGCGGGATCCCAGTGGCAAGGTCCCTTTTTTAAAGAGTGCAGTTCAAGTTTTTGGTCGTTTTGCTACTCAGGCAGCCAGTCGTTTTAAATCGCTTACCCAGGATGGAGGGCCTACGAACAATCAATACTGGAATATGCGTGAAGAGATGAGCTACGCGAGACAGCATGTAAAAAAAAGCAAGACTTTATACCGTGTCATCAGCAGTAGAAACGGCTTCGAGCAACTGGAACCAGGGTTAAACCATAAATTTGTATTCACGAATGAAAAAAGGCTTGTCGTGTTCAGCAGCAAGGATGACGCGACGATGCCTAGTCACGGTAGTCTCGCTGAATACTCGGGGCAGGGATTTGGTACGAAGGGGCTGGGTGAGAAAGCGATCAGCGCAGGGTATATTGTCATCGGTGACAATGGTCAAATTTCGCTCAATCACTACTCTGGCCACTTTCAGCCCAGATTCGAGGATCTGTACCCCGTAGATGAATACGCGAAGGGACTCGAAGTTGAAGTAGCGCTCATACGTATTGGCTTCTACGATTCGCCCTGAGAGGCAGTTGGTAGCGCATTGTTCGTTTTACGCATTTTGCCTGCGAAGCCAGCGGTATTTACAAAGGGCGCGAGGCGCCCTTTGTTGTTGCGAGGGGTTATAGGAAGACAAATTTAGCAATGAAGATCGCGCACAGTACCCACAGGCTGGCCGAGATTTCCTTGTACTTACCGGTACCCGCCTTCAGCGCCACATAGCTGATAAAGCCCAGGGCAATACCGTCAGCGACCGAGAATGTCAGCGGCATCATGATCACTGTGACGATCGCCGGAATGCTGTCGGTGGCTTCGTCCCAATGAATGTGCGCCATGCTGCCCATCATCAGCATCGCCACATAGATCAGGGCACCGGCAGTTGCGTAAGCCGGGATCATTCCAGCCAATGGCGCGAAAAACATCGCGGCGATGAACAGAATGCCGACTACCACGGCCGTCAGGCCCGTGCGTCCGCCAGCTGCGACACCCGCGGCACTTTCCACATAGCTCGTCACTGGTGGCACGCCAACGACTGCACCGAACACGCTAGAAGCACTGTCAGCCTTCAACGCCTTCGACAGGTTCTCGATGCGCCCATCCGGCGCCACCAGGTTGGCCCGCTGCGCCACGCCCATCAGCGTGCCTGCGGTGTCGAACATGTGCACGAACAGGAACGCCAGCACCACGCTGATCATGCTGACATTGAATACGCCGGCCACGTCCATTGCCATCCATGTCGGTGCCAGGCTTGGCGGCATCGACATCACCCCGCCGAACTTCACCAGCCCCAGGCCCCAGCCCGCAAGGGTGACGCCAATGATGCTGATCAGGATTGCGCCGAACACCCGCTTGTAGCTGAGGATGGCGATCAGCAGGAAGCACACCGCCGCCAGCAGCGGCCCCGGCTCATGCAGCGAACCCAGCTTGATCAGGGTGGCGGGGCTGTCGACGATGATACCTGCTGTCTTCAGGCCGATCAGCCCGAGAAACAATCCGACGCCGGCCCCCATGGCATGGCGCAGGCTCACCGGGATGCTGTTCAGCAGCCATTCGCGCACTTTCGATAATGTGAGGAACATGAACAGCACGCCCGAGACGAACACCGCCCCCAGCGCCGTTTCCCAGTTGTAGCCCATGGTGCCGACCACGGTGTAGGTAAAGAAGGCATTCAGCCCCATGCCCGGCGCCAGGCCCACCGGCCAGTTGGCATACAGGCCCATCAGCAGGCAGCCCAGCGCGGCGGCAATGCAGGTGGCGACGAAAGCGGCACCATGGTCGATGCCGGCGTCGGCCATGATGTTTGGGTTGACGAAGATGATGTAAGCCATGGTGATGAAGGTGGTCACCCCGGCGATCAGTTCGGTTCTGACAGTGCTGCCGTGTTGCTTGAGTTTGAAAATCCGCTCCAGCCAACTCGTTTCGAGCGGCGGCGCGAGATCCAGCGTAGGTGCTTCGGATTTGCGGCTTTCCACAGCGAGTACTCCTCAAGTCTTTCTTGTTGTTGTTGGAGCCAGGGTCCTGAGCAATGCACTTGGTGGCTCCACGAGGGAAGGCAGACGTCTGACGCGCTTTGTTGACTCACGGGTCAAGAAGTTGCTGGGTGGATTATGCTTTTGTGTACAAAGAATGCAAATAATGTTTTATGTTTTGTATGCGCAATGCGTCGAATAACGGCTATATAGGTAAAACGCCCCCTGCGGAATCGCCTCAGCCTGTGTACAATGGCGCCATACTTTCTCTTCGTGCCTCGAGAGCCCATGAACGAACAGCTGCAACCTCTGAAAAAACCTGCGCGCACTGGCAAGGCCGGCCGCAGTGGTACCCAGGACGACATCGTCTACGCGCATATTTTCGAGGCGATCCTCGAGCAGCGATTGGCGCCGGGCACCAAGTTGAGCGAGGAAGCGCTGGGCGAGATCTTTGGCGTCAGCCGCACCATCATCCGCCGCGCCCTGTCGCGGCTGGCCCACGAAAGCGTGGTGCTGCTGCGGCCTAACCGCGGTGCCGTGGTGGCCAGCCCGACGGTGGAAGAGGCGCGGCAGGTGTTCTTCTCGCGGCGCATGGTCGAACGGGCCATCACCGAGCTGGCCGTGCAGCACGCCTCCCTGGAGCAGCTCAACGAACTGCGTCAGATGGTGCGCGAGGAGCGCGACAGCTTCTCCCGTGGCGACCGCGGCGCCGGTATCCGCCTTTCCGGCGAGTTCCACCTGAAGCTCGCTGAAGCCGCAGGCAACGCACCGCTGGTCAGCTTCCAGCGCAGCCTGGTATCGCAGACTTCGCTGATCATCGCCCAGTACGAGAGCGGCACCCGTTCGCATTGCTCCTATGACGAGCACATGCAGTTGATCGATGCCATCGAGGCGCGCGATGCGGAGCAGGCCGTGAGCCTGATGATGCACCACATGGACCACATCGACAGCAAGCTGAACCTGGACGACGAGAGTGCCTCGGACGACCTGCACGCCGTGTTCTCGCACTTGCTGAAAAAGCCCAAGGCTTCCGCCAAGGGTTGATCGTTTGCCTG
>NZ_QLTL01000003.1:257767-370283 GCF_003269045.1 Pseudomonas sp. URMO17WK12:I7
GGCGCAAGGCGGGCAGCTCATCTGGCGCAGGATAGACTGGCCCGAAACGGATGTAGGAGCGGATTCATCCGCGATGCGCCGCGCGGGCGGCGCTCGATCTCACTGCCCACGCAAAAACCAAGGCGATCCCTTGGCCTCCCCCTATCTCATCGCCGCCAGCTTGATGCCAAACCCGACCAGGCATGCCCCGGCCAACCGCTCGAACATGTTGGCGATGCGTGGATTGGCCCGCATACGTTCGGCCAGCAGATGCGTCAGCACCACCGCAATCAACCCGTACAGGAAGGTCACCACTGCCACGGTGGCGGCAAGGAAGCCAAAGGTCACCAGCCCCTGGTGCTTCACCGGGTCGACGAGCAGCGGGAAGAAGGCCATGTAGAACATGATCGCCTTGGGGTTGAGCAGGGTGATCATCATGGTATGGCGCAGGGAGTGGCCGTTGTCCATGCGGCTGGCGCGAGGGGCGCCGCCGGCCACGGCCAGCCACAACAGCACCTGGTCACCCAGGATCACCCCGCAGGCCGGTGGCGGTAATCAGGGCGAAATTGCCAGGGCCCGGGATGGCCAGCACGATGATGAAGGCAATGACGAACGCGCCGTAGTCGGTGACGCCGAACATGGGAAACGCCTGTTGGGCAGTGCGAAGGCAGGCGCCTAGACTATCGCGCTTGCGGTTGCCCGTCAGGCATGGACTCATGGTCCTCTGGGGCTGCCGGTCAGCCCTTCGCCGGCAAGCCAGCTCCCACACCGACCGCGTCGGCATCGAGACATGCGCTGTACCTGCAGCAGCTTTTGAGACTTGGATCCAATGCCTGGGTTCTGTATCATCCCGCCGCCATCAGAAAGATGGCCGAAGATGAAGCATTTAAAGGACTTAGTATGAAAAAGCTGTTCAAGGCCACTGTCGCCGTTGCTGTCGTATCCGGCGTTGCCCTGCTGTCGGGCTGCACTGGCCAAGTCTACAACCAGCAGAAAAACTGCTCGTACGACTACCTGTTCCACCCTTCGGTTTCCATCTCCAAGGTCATCGGTGGCTGCGGCCCGATCGACAAGCTGCCTCAGCAGCAGTAAGCCTGGTGAACCCCCAGATCAGGCCGCTAGCGGCCTGATCCGAAGCCCCCGGTCATGCAAATGGCCGGGGGTTTTTGTTGGCCTCGAGCCACTTCATCTTGGCGTGCACGTTGTTGCAGGGGACTGGATGCCGCCGGTGATCACGCGCATGGGCGTCCCGGCGTGTGCTCAACCTTGTGGGAGCGGCCTTGTGTCGCGAAAGGGCTGCGCAGCAGCCCCGGCGAGAGGTGCATCAGCGTTGAATCCTGGGGCTGCTTTGCACCCCTTTCGCGACACAAGGCCGCTCCCACAGGTAGGGTGTCGCTTCTACCAGCGCAGCGATACCGTGCCTAGCAGCGTGCGCTCTTCACCCCAGTAGCAACGCCCGGCGTTGTTGCAACCTGCCACGTATTCCTTGTCGAACAGGTTGCGGGCATTGACCTCGACCGACCAGTTGTCATCGATCTCATACCCGACCTTGGCGTCTACCAATGTCACATCACCGGTATCGAGCTTGCCGTACAGGTTCGCCGGGGTGTACGCGAAGGTACTGTCGAAATGCCGGACGCCGCCTCCGATCTGCAGCCCTTTCAACACACCATCACGAAAGCGATAGGTGCTCCAGACCGAGGCCTGGTTGCGCGGCACGCCGGTCATCTGGTGGTCTTCATACAGCGACCCGGCCACATCCTTGGTAATGCGTGAGTCGGTGTAGGTGTAGGCGGCAGTCAGGTTGAGGTTCTCGCTCAGGTCGCTGTTGAGTTCCAGTTCCACGCCCTTGGCGCGGCTGGCGCCAATCTGGCGATAGTCACCCACGGCAGCGTCGTACAGCACGTCGTCTTTCTTGCGCAGGTCGTACACGGATGCCGTAAATGCAGTGTTCCAGCCCTTGGGCTCGTACTTGATGCCCACTTCGTACTGCTCGCTGGTGGTCGGGTCCAGCGCGCCGCTCTTGCTTTCGGTCTGCTGGGTCGGGGCGAAGGCAGTGGAGTAGCTGAAGTACGGCGACAGGCCGTTGTCGAACTGGTACATCACGCCGGTCTGCCAGGTGAAATCGCTGTCCCAGTTGTCCATGTCGGCTTCGGCATTGAGGGTGCCGGCCTTGTTGCGGAACTGGCTGTTGACCCGGTCCAGGCGCCCGCCGAGCAGCAGCACCCAGCGGTCGACCTTGGTCTGCAGCTGGCTGTACAGGCCGTACAGGGTCTGCTCGAGAAGGGCGTTCTGCACATGCAACGGCGTGCTCGGCTTGCCGTTCCACACCGGGTTGAACACGTTGATGGTGCCGCCGTTGCCGGCATCCCAGTCCTGGTTGAACGACGTGCGGTCCAGGCTCGCGCCCACCAGCACCGTGTGCTCGAAAGCCCCATCGATGAAGTGGCCTTCGAACTGGTTGTCCAGCGAGTAGGCGATGGACTTGTTGTAGCGGTCGTAGGCCTGGTTGCTCAGGGTGGTGCCGAAGCCGCCATTGTTGAGGTTGCCGGGCCACATTTCCTGGCGGTCGATGCGCGACTGCAGGTAGCGCGAGTTCTGGCGGAATTGCCAGGTGTCGTCGAAGCGGTGGCTGAACTCGTAGCCCAGGCTCCAGGTTTCGCGTTCGAAGTTATCCCAGTCCGGGTTGCCGGACAGCTGGTCCTTGTCGATCTTGCCGTTGGTGTTGTGCAGCAACGTGCCGGCGGCGGGGTAGCCCAGCTCCATCAGCGTGCGGTCGCGCTGATAGGTGGCCAGTACGGTCAGGCTGTTGAACTCGTCAAAGTTCAGGGTCAGCGACGGCGCAATGTACATTCGGTCGTCGGGCTGGTGGTCGATTTGAGTATCGGACTTGCGGCCCATCATCACCAGGCGACCGAGGATGTTGCCTTGGTCGGTCAACGGGCCAGAGACGTCGACCCCGAGTTGGCGCCGATTGTACGAGCCATAGCTGAGTTGCACTTCACCTCGGGCTTCGGCAGTGGGGCGTTTGCTGACCAGGTTGACCACGCCACCGGGGGCGTTTTCGCCATACAGGATCGAAGTCGGGCCACGGAACACTTCCACCCGCTCCAGGCCATAAGGTTCGCTGCTGGTGTCGTAGCGGTTGCCTTGCACCCGCAGGCCGTCGCGCAGCAGGCCATAGCCATAGTCGGTGGCGTTGAAGCCGCGGATGAAGAACAGGTCGCCCGCTTGCCCGTCACCACCGGCGAACGGTGGCGAGAAAATGCCCGGCACGTAGCCGAGCACTTCGGTCAGGGTCTGCGACTGCTGGTCGTCCATGCGCTGGCGAGTCACCACTGAAACCGAACGCGGGGTGTCGGCCAGTGCACTGCTGGTCTTGCTGGCGGTGGCGCTGGCCACGGCACGGTAGCCGCTGTCGCTCTGGCCGTTGCTGGCGAGCAGGGCGGCGGCATTGACCGTGGTGGCATCGAGCTGCAGTGCGCAGCCGTCGGCGGACGGTTGCAGCACATAGCCAGCAGTGCCTTGTGGCACGGCCTGCAAGTCACTGCCCTGAAGCAGGCGGGCCAAGCCCTGGGTGACGCTGTAGCGGCCTTGCAGGCCCTGGCTGGTCTTGCCGGCGGCCAATGCATTGCTGCCAGCCAGGTAGATGCCGGCCTGGCTACTGAACTGGTTGAGCGCACCGGCGAGCGAGCCGGGGGCGTTGTCGAAGTTCATCTGGGCATTGGCGGCCTGTTCGGCATGCGCCAGGGTGGCAGGCAGCATCAGTGGCGCGACGGCGCAGAACGAAAGCGGCGCGGCTAGCGCCAGACGATAAGCGGGGTGGAGGGGCTTCGGCATGCTGGTCCCTGGAATCGTTACGGTGGGATGTGAGGTGTCGTATGCGGGGTAAACCGAACGAAACGAGGAAAAGGGAACCGTGTTTGAAACTTTTTTTGCCGCGTATACAGACCCCTGTGGGAGCGGGTTCACCCGCGAACACCGGCGTAGCCGGTGCCATGCACTGTGTTGGATTCTTCGCGGGTAAAGCCGCTCCCACAGGGAAGCGCGAAAGCTGTGGGCCACTGTGCAAGGCCGGTCAATCAGGCCGGTTCGACACTCACCCACCACGGCGTGAGCCGCTGCACACGTACCGGCAATGCCGCCTGCAGCAGCGCCAATGCGCGGTCACTGTCATCGAGCGGGAATGCGCCCATCACCGACAACTGCGCGACCGCCGGGTGCCAACCCAGGTGACCATGGCGATAACGCCCCAGCGTTTGCAGCAATTGCGCCAGCGGCATGTCCTCGGCATTCAGGCGTTGATGGATCCACGATTCGCCGGCACTTTGCGCCGGCCGTGTAGCGCCAATGGACTGGGCGCTGAACTCAACCTGCTGGCCGGCCTGGACGATACGGCGCTCGCCACTGCCTGCGGTGCAGACCTCGACAGCGCCGGCGTACACGTCCAGGCGCGTGAGTTCATCTTGCTGACAGACCGCGAACCGGGTGCCCAGGGCTTGCATGCGCCCTTGAGTGGTATCGACGTAGAACGGGCGGCGAGCATCGTGGGCGGTTTCCACCAGGATTTCGCCAAAGCGCAGGTACAGCACCCGCGCCAGCAGGCTGTAGTCCAGGTCCACCGCGCTCTGCGCGCCGACCCACAGCTGGCTGCCGTCGGCCAGTCGGGTTTCCCGGGTTTCGCCGACGCCCGTGGCCAGGTCGGCACTCCAGCCTCTCAGCGGCGCCCCGCGCCAGGCACTCCAGCCCAGCAGCGAGCTGGCACCCAGCACCAGCAATGACTTGAGGCCGGTGCGGCGGGTGATGCGGCGCGCATCGTGCTCCCGCAGTACCCGGCCAGCCCCGCTGCCTTCGTGCTGCAGGGGCGCAAAACGCTGGCCAACCCTCTGCACGTATTGCCAGGCTGCCTGGTGGTCGCTGTGCTGATCGAGCCAGGCCTGCCATTGCCCTTGTACCTGTGGGCCGGCGTTGTGGTCCTGCAACTGCACATACCAGTGCGCGGCTTGCTGCAGGCTGGCGTGGCTGAGCTTGTGTGCCGCATGGGTCATGGGGTCATTCCACCAGCAGGCCGTCGAGTTCGGCTTCGAGGATGGCGCAGTGCAGCAACGCCTGGGCCAGGTACTTCTTGATCATGCGTTCGCTGACGCCGATGTGCGCGGCGATATCGCGATAGGCCAGGCCGTCGATTTGCGCCAGCAGGAACGCTTGGCGGACCTTGCCCGGCAAGCGCTGCAACATGGCGTCGACCTCATGCAGGGTCTCGACGATCAGCGCACGCTGCTCGGGAGAAGGCTGCAGGGCAGGGGGCTGCAAGGCCAGATGCTCAAGCCAGGCGTGTTCCAGCTTCTGCCGGCGCCAATGGTCGATGCACAGGCCGCGGGCGATGGTCGCCAGGTAGGAGCGTTCCGCCGACTGGCCTTCGAACTGGCGCGGACGATGCAAAATGCGCACGAAGGTGTCTTGCACCAGGTCGGCGGCATCGGGCCGGTTGCCAAGGCGCCGATAGAGAAAGCCCAGCAGCCAGCGTGAATGGCTCTGGTACAGGGTATGGATCGAACTGTTCAGCTCAGGAGTCGTAACCACGGCGGCATCCGGCGCGAGCGCGTATTGGGTGCGAATGAGAAGTGCTCGCAATACTAGGGGCGCTTGAACGATACTGCAATGGCTTCGATAAGCGCTTGGCCAGCATGAGACAACCTGCCGCCTTGCCTACTGCCGCGCAATTTGTTTGTGCTGGCATTTCGGTTACAATCAGCGAAACGATTCAGCCTTGTCGGTCAATTCGACAAAAGCCTGAGGCGTTTTCTGGTTCTCTGGCTGCTGAACAATCATCTACAACAAGCCTGCGCTGAAGAACAAGGAATACGCTGGGCCAGCCACAGGCCCAACCTCCGTTCTACTGACTGGAATTGATCAATGTTCAAGAAAGCTGGCAAGACCTTGCTGGGTCTGGCTGTTGCTGCGAGCTTCATGCAAGCGCACGCCGCAGAAACCAAGAAAGTCGATGTGCTGCTGGTCGGCGGCGGCATCATGAGCTCCACCCTGGCCGTGTGGCTGCACGAGCTGGAGCCAAGCTGGTCGATGGAAATGGTCGAGCGCCTGGACGGCGTCGCCGAAGAAAGCTCCAACGGCTGGAACAACGCCGGTACTGGCCACTCCGCGCTGGCCGAGCTGAACTACACCCCGGAAGACAAAGACGGCAACGTCAACATCTCCAAGGCCATCGAAATCAACGAAGCCTTCCAGATCTCCCGCCAGTTCTGGTCGTGGCAGGTTCGCCAAGGCGTGCTGAAGAACCCGCATTCGTTCATCAACACCACCCCGCACATGAGCTTCGTCTGGGGCGATGACAACATCAAGTTCCTCAAGAAGCGCTACGAGGCGCTGCAGGCCAGCCCGCTGTTCCGCCCGATGCAGTACTCCGAGGACCACGCGCAGATCGCCAAGTGGGTCCCGCTGATGATGGAAGGCCGTGACCCGAACCAGAAGCTGGCGGTCACCTGGACGCCAATCGGCACCGACGTCAACTTTGGCGAAATCACCCGCCAGTTCGTTGGCCACCTGCAGACCCAGAAAGGCTTCGACCTGAAGCTGTCCAGCGAAGTGCAGGACATCACCCGCAACGAAGACGGCTCCTGGCACGTCGAGTACAAGAACCTCAAGGACGGTACCGAATCGGCCACCGACGCCAAGTTCCTGTTCATCGGTGCCGGCGGCGGCGCACTGAAGCTGCTGCAGAAGTCGGGCATTCCTGAAGCCAAGGAATACGCAGGCTTCCCGGTGGGCGGCTCGTTCCTGGTGACCGAGAACCCGACCGTGGCCATGCAGCACATGGCCAAGGCCTACGGCATCGCTTCGACCGGTGCGCCACCCATGTCGGTACCGCACCTGGACACCCGCGTGCTGGACGGCAAGCGCGTGATCCTGTTTGGCCCATTCGCCACCTTCTCGACCAAGTTCCTGAAGAACGGTTCGTACCTGGACCTGCTGAGCAGCACCACCACCCACAACGTGTGGCCGATGACCAAGGTCGGTATCGACCAGTACCCGCTGGTCGAGTACCTCGCCGGCCAGCTGATGCTGTCGGATGACGACCGCTTCGACGCACTGCGCACCTACTTCCCGAATGCCAAGAAGGAAGACTGGAAACTGTGGCAGGCCGGTCAGCGTGTGCAGATCATCAAGCGTGACGAAGAGAAGGGCGGCGTGCTGAAACTGGGCACCGAAGTGGTAGCGTCCCAGGACCGCACCATCGCCGGCCTGCTGGGTGCCTCGCCAGGTGCCTCGACCGCTGCGCCGATCATGCTGAACGTGCTGGAAACCGTGTTCAAGGAAAAGGTCGCTACCCCTGAGTGGCAGGCCAAGATCAAGGAAATCGTACCGAGCTACGGTACCAAGCTGAACGACTCCGCAGCGGCCACCCAGAAAGCGTGGAACTACACCGCTGAAGTGCTGCAGCTGGAGAAACCACCGGTGATCGACGAGAGCGTCGGTACCACCGTTGCGCCGAGCAAGCCGGTTGAAAGCACGCCAGAGAACGACATGGCGCTTTGATCAGGCGCTGTGGGCAAGAGAAAGCCACGGGTAACCCCCGTGGCTTTTTTATTGCGGTTTCGTCATGGCGCTGTCGACGGCAAGCTCCTGCAGCACCTCGGTCAGGTCCAGGTCTACCGCCAACGCCAGGAAACTCACGTCACCCTCGTCACTGACGGGAAATACCTTGGCCTCGGTGGCGGCCCGGAGCACTACCTGGTCGCCGGGCATGACGTGCAGTTCCGAGCCATCGGCCATTTCCAGTTTCATGCTTCCCGAGGTGGCGAAGAGCAGCAGGTCGTTGCCTGGGTTCAAGTGTGCAGCTGCATGCAGATGGCGATATTCGGCAATCCAGCCATCGCGCAAAAACGTCTTGCTCAAGGCGTAGGCCAGCGAGCATTCCAGCGACAAGTCAGCCATTTCGTCGATCACCCGGTCACGTGGAACCTGGGGCATCAGGCGGGAAAATTCACTCAGGTTGGTCAAGGTGACTTTCCGGCGTGCAGGGCTCATAGCGGTTTCCTTTTCAGATCCGGGCCTCAAGCCAGCAGCGTGATCGCCACGTGCCCGGCCACACCGGCACACACGCTGTAGATCAGGCTCCTCGACCAGTAAGCGACAATGACCACCGGAATCGCTGCCAGCAGGTCGGCATTCAGGCCCAGCAGCGAGCCATCCTTGGCCACTAGCAAGGCGGGCACGGTGATGCTGGCGATGATTGCCACCGGCAGGTATTCAATGACGTCATTGAACAGCTTGGGGGACTTCTCCATCTTCAGCAGAAAGGGTGTCGCGCGGGTGAGGTAGGTGATGGCTGCCATCAGCATCACCGCTGCAATCAGGTAGTTCTTTTCAGGCATAGCCCTGCTCCACAGCCTACGGCGGTTGCGATGAATACGTTCAGGGGCGAAGGCGCAAACATGTTCAGCAGGCAGGTGGTAACGATTACCACCAGGGCGATGACGGCTTTGGTGAAGGTGCTGCACAGGGATATCAACACAAAGATCATCATTGCCGTCAGGGCATAGTCCAGCTTGAACTGGGAAAACCGGTTCAGCGCATCCGATGCCACCGCGCCAAACACCGCACCGGCAATCCAGCTGGCATGGCAATAGGTGTTGAACTGCAGCAGATAGCCAGGCGAGGTCGGCTTGCCGTTCTCCAGGCGCTGGCTGTGGAAGGCAAAGGACTCATCGGTCAGGCCGAATGCGTACAGCAACTTCTGCGACTTGCTGATCGGCAGTTGCGCGCTGCGTTTGGACATGTACATCGCCATCAGCATGTGACGCGAATTGATCAGCAAGGTCGACAAGGCAATGGTGATCAGGGGCGCGCTGGTGGTCATCAGTGCCAGTGCGGCGAACTGCGCCGCACCGGCATAGACGAACAGGCACATGGCGGCCGGCAGCCACAGGGGCAGGCCGGCATTGATGCACATCACGCCAAACACGAAGCTGACGACGAAATAGCCAGTAACGATCGGCAGAGCGTCGACCAGGCTTTCCTTGCGCGAGGTGGTCAGCAGCACCGACGAGGTCACAGGTCGACCTCGCAGGTGATTTCACCTCGGGTTTGCAGGAAGCCCTGCTTGCGCCAGAAGCTCAGTGCGTTGGGGTTGTCCTCTTCAACGAACAGAAACACCCGGCGAATACCGTGCTGGCGGAAATCGCTGAGGATCGAATTGGCCAGTGACGTGCCGATCCTGCTCTGGCGATAGTCCGGCGCCACCGCCATATGGTTGATGGTGCCCCGTGTGCCCATCAAACCCCCGGCCACCGCGCCGACGATGGAGCCGGTGTGGTTTTCGGCCATGTAGCAATACGTATGCTCCGAACCGAGCAAGCCTTTGAGCAGCACTTCGTCCTGCCAGTCGCAGAACGAGGTTTCCTCGAAGCGACGGAAGAAGTCGACGATCTTGCGGGCATGAAAGGGGGTTGCTTTCTTGATGCTCAAGCCATTGATGCGTTCGGCCGTGAACAACTTCGGCGCCGTGCCGATGTAGTTAGTCGATAATGTCATGCTCGCTGCCCGGTCGAGAGAAGGAAATAGCGATAATCTGCCGGTAGCCCATTTCCGAGGGGCTCGGGTTGATCGCCGGGGTGACATAATGCTGCAATTCACGGTCGAGGAAGTAGGTGGTGTCGAGGATATTCAGGTAAGTACCGGAATCGATCACATTCGACTGTTTGTCGTAGATGTTGCTGGTGGCACCCTCGACATTATGGCGGCCCCAGAAGTGCACGCCGCTGAACGGATAACCGTCGCAGTGAATACCTTCGGGGGTGATTTCGATCTGCGCCCCCGGTTTGATCTCGATACGGATCTGGTGCACCTGGCATTGCCAGTTGACCGTGTGCAGCTCTTTTGGCAGCACGGCCTTGTACACGTCGAAGTCCAGCCGAATCAGCGAGCGCAATATCGGTGAGTTGAAAACGTCGGCAGAAATGTCGTCGAAGTGACGTGCCATGCCACCGACATAGGCGTTGTGCGCCTCGGATTGTTCATAGGCACGGTGATTGAGTTGGCACAGTTCGCCGGTGACCGGGTTGAAGTCGAAGTCGCTGTAGCGGCGGTAGCGAGTGCCTTTGTCGGCCTGGCCGTAATAACGGTCGACCCCCATGGTTTCCCAACTTTTGGAAAACTCGACGAACTCTTTGAAGCCCCCGGTCAACGCATAGTCACTGCCCATGACATTGACCGTCTTGTTTTGTCGCAGGGCAGTATCGATGTTTCTGTTTAGTGTCAGCATGGCCATCTCTTCTTATAAAAAACTGGCGAAAATCTAACAGTTGAATCGCGCGCAGAAACTTCACTTTTTTTTGACGTGCCTCAACCGTTGCTTGCTACCCGGCCGGCGTGCACCGTTAGCGGGCAGACAGTGCCGGCTGTTGTGCGTTATCCTCGTGGCTTTCGTAGACGGTCTGCGTCAGCGGAATGGGGAGGGAGATTGAATGGACATCAAGGTGCTCAAAAACATCGTGAACGTCGCCCGAACGGGGTCGATCACCGATGCGGCCGAACAGGTTCACGTCACGGTCCAGGCCTTGGCCGCTCAGTTGAAAAAACTTGAAGATCATTGCGGCTTCAAATTGTTCGACCGGACCAACAAAGGGGTATCGCTGACCCAGGAGGGTGTGGGCATCCTGCCGCATGTCCTGGAAATCGTGCGTTCGTCGGAGCGCATGCAGCTGAAGATCAATCAGCTGCGCCAGAGCCGCAATCAGCGCCTGCCTTTGCGCGTTGCCCTGAACAGCACGCTGTCGATGGAAATCAACCAGCAGATCATGGGCGGCGTGGTCAGCAAACTGTCAGGCTACAGCCCGATCTTCAGTTGCTCCGAGTCGCCCGACAACCTGACCAAGCTGGCCAAGGACGAAGCGGACATGGTGGTGGTGCTGGGCGACAGCGTCCCTGAAAACTACCATTCGGTGCCGCTCAAGGGGTTGCGCATCGAAGTGGTCGCCTCGTCATCGACCAACGACCGTTCGGCGCCATGCGCGGTAATCAAGCCATTGCCCGAGTGCCCTTACTCCTCGATCTTTTCCCGCTTCGCCGAGCGCCGGCCCGGCATGCTCGAAGCCGCTACCGTGTTCCATTCGGGCAGCGAGATCGTCAGTGTTTCCATGATCAAGAGCTTTGGCGGGGTGGGCGTGTTGTCCCGTGCCGTTGCCGAGGCCAATGAACTGTTCATCTGGCCCGGCTTCTCCGATTTCCTCGATGTGTACCTGGTCATGAAAGAGCCGTGGATCATCGAAGAGGAGTTCCCGCTCTTCTGCGCGGTGCCCACACCCATACGCAGCTTTGACGCCATCAGCGCCTGACCTGGCATCGCGGTGCGCAGAAGCCTCGGAACATCCGTGGCTTCTTGCTTTCAGCGGGCAAACCATTGATCGGAATTTCGCGGCCGGGCCAATAAAAACATATTTTGATGCTTAAATTAGTCTTGTCAGTCGATCCCCTCCAGGAGGGTGCCGTCATGAACATCAAGATTGCCACCTTACTGCTGCTCGCCCTGTGCGCCCAGCCGGCATGGAGCCAAAGCTACTCCTACTCCTCTGCAACCCCCGCCGCCAAACCTGCTGAATCCGGTGCGATGACCACGCGCATGGCCCTGCGCGATCTGTGGGTCGAGCATATCTTCTGGGTGCGCAACTATGCCGTCGCCAACCAGGCCGGCAACGCCAAGCAGGCTGCAGTTGCCGCCAACGAAGTGGTGAGCGATGCCACCCTGATCGCCAACAGCATCGCCCCACTGTACGGCCAGACCGCCGCCGATCAATTGCTCAAGCTGCTCGCCGGCCATTGGGGCGCAATCAAGCACTACAGCGATGCCACCGTGGCCAAGGACAAAAAGGGCCAACAGGCTGCTGTCGACGAGCTGGGCAGCAATGCCAAAGCCATTGCCGCGTTCTTGGCCAAAGCCAACCCCAACCTGCCAGAGCAGACCCTGCTGACCTTGCTCAGTGCCCACGGTGGCCACCATGTGGCGCAGATCGACCAGCTGGCCGCCGGTGACTACGCGGGCGAGGCGCGTACCTGGGCGATGATGCGCGAGCATATCCTGACCTTGTCCGACGCCCTGGCGGCGGCACTGGTCAAGCAGTTCCCGGACAAGTTCTGATGCTCGAAGGCCTTGGCCGTACCCAACAGGACCTGCTCCACGCGTTGCTGCATCAGCCGGTCGGCATGAGCATCGACGAGCTGGCGCAGGCCCTGGCCGTTACCCGCACGGCGGTGCGCCAGCACTTGGCCGCGCTGGAGCGCGACGGCCTGGTCAAGCGCGGCGCTACCCGGCCTACCGGGCGCCGGCCAGAGCAGTTGCACCAGCTGACCGAGCATGGCCGCGAGCTGTTCCCGCGGCAGTATCCGCTGCTGGCCAATCTACTGATTGGTGAAGTCGCGGGCTTGATGGGGCCCGAGGCGTTATTGGCGCTGATGCGTCAGCTCGGGCGCAAGCTGGCGGCAGACCTGGAATCTGATGTGGTGGATGAAGGGCGGATCGTCGAGCACATGAACGCGGCGGGGTATGAGGCCAAGGTGTTTTTCCGTTCGTCAGGTGAACCGCAGATCGTGGCGCACAATTGCGTGTTCCATCACTTGGCCAAGGCGCATCCGGTGGTGTGCGAGCTGGATCTGGCCTTGATCGGTACGCTTGGCGGCGCCGAGGTCAGCCATGAGGAATGCATGTTGAGAGGCGGGCAGGTGTGCCGCTTTGCCCTGCGCAAGGAATGATGTTGCCTGTACTGGTCCCTTCGCGGGTGAACCCGCTCCCACAGGAAAAGTGCAAGGCCAGAGGGCAGCGCCGTACCTGTGGGAGCGGGTTCACCCGCGAAGAGGCCAGTACAGGCTGAAATCAGCTCTGCTGGAGGATGCAGTCCAGCAACCCGGGAAACCGCTCGGCCAGCATCTCGCTGCGCAGCGAATTCATGTGGGTAGTCCCGACATTGCGGGTGTGCACCAACCCCGCATCACGCAACACGCGAAAATGGTGCGACATGCTCGACTTTGGTCGCCCGCCATCGAGTTCGCCGCAGCTGGCCTCGGCCACGCCGGCCAGATGGCGGACGATGCCCAGGCGCACCGGGTCGCTCAGTGCATAGAGCACACGCTCGAGAATCAGGTCTTCAGGGTTGGGGTGTTGGTAGGCTCGCATGACCGTCATGATAACGGGGGTTTCATTAATTGCCATAGTTCGATTATGATCGAACTATCGTATTCAGATGACCCGGAGCTTGCCCATGTCTGCCCTGTTCCAACCTTACACCCTCAAAGATGTCACTTTGCGCAACCGCATCGCCATCCCGCCGATGTGCCAGTACATGGCCGAGGACGGACTGATCAACGACTGGCACCAGGTGCATTACGCAGGCATGGCCCGCGGCGGCGCCGGCCTGCTGGTGGTCGAGGCCACTGCAGTAGCCCCGGAAGGGCGCATCAGCCCCGGTTGCGCCGGGATCTGGAGCGACGCCCATGCCCAGGCCTTCGTGCCGGTGGTTCGGGCGATCAAGGCTGCAGGCTCTGTGCCGGGCATCCAGATTGCCCACGCCGGGCGCAAGGCCAGTGCCAACCGCCCGTGGGAAGGCGATGACCATATCGCGGCCGACGATGCCCGTGGTTGGGACACCCTTGCGCCGTCCGCCGTTGCCTTTGGCGCGCACTTGCCTAAGGTGCCGCGCGAGATGACGCTGGATGACATCGCCCGCGTCAAACAGGATTTCGTCGACGCCGCCCGCCGCGCGCGTGATGCCGGTTTCGAGTGGATCGAACTGCACTTCGCCCATGGCTACCTGGGGCAAAGTTTCTTCTCCGAGCATTCCAACAAACGCACCGACGCCTACGGCGGCAGCTTCGAGAACCGCAGCCGCTTCCTGCTGGAAACCCTGGCTGCAGTGCGCGAGGTGTGGCCGGAGCACCTGCCGCTGACCGCGCGTTTTGGTGTGTTGGAATATGACGGTCGTGACGAGCAGACCCTGGAGGAGTCCATCGAGCTGGCGCGCATGTTCAAGGCCGGTGGCCTGGACTTGCTGAGCGTCAGCGTCGGCTTCACCATTGCTGAAACCAGCATTCCATGGGGCCCGGCGTTCATGGGGCCGATCGCCGAGCGGGTACGCCGCGAGGCCGGCATCCCGGTGACCTCGGCGTGGGGCTTCGGTACCCCGCAGCTGGCTGAGGCGGCCTTGCAGGCCAATCAGCTTGACCTGGTGTCGGTCGGGCGTGCGCACCTGGCCGACCCGCACTGGGCGTACTTCGCGGCCAAGGAGCTGGGTGTGGAGAAGGCCTCCTGGACCTTGCCCGCACCTTACGCGCACTGGCTCGAGCGTTATCGCTGAGTGATGCCGGGGGGCTGCTTTGCAGCCCTTTCGCGACACAAGGCCGCTCCTACAAGGGATCGCGTTCTGCTGTAGGAGCGGCCTTGTGTCGCGAACGGTCCGCACAGCGGCCCCCGAATCTAGAACCGATCCAGTCGATAAGCCGCGGTCGCCGATCCGGCTGGCCGCTCAACCATCTCCCCCACCCATTCCGCCGTCACCGCCGCCTGGGTCAACCCCAGATGCTGATGCCCGAACGCCAACAAAACCCGCCCATCGCACACCCGGTCGATCACCGGCAACGAGTCCGGCAACGATGGCCTGAAGCCCATCCACGGTGTAGCGCCTTCAACACTCAGTTCCTGCTGGAACAACCCCGTGCTCAACCGGTGCAACTGCCACGCCCGCTGCATGCTTGGCGGCGCATCGAGCCCGGCGAACTCCACCGTGCCGGCCAGGCGCAGCCCATCGGCCATGGGCGTCATGATGAACTTGCGCTCCAGCGAAGTGACCGCGAACGGCAGGCGCTGTTGCTCCTGCGGCAGCATCAGGTGGTAACCACGCTCAGTGTCCAGCGGTACACACTTGCCGGTCAGCGCCGCCGTCAATTGCGCAGAATGTGCGCCGCAACTGAGCAGCACCTGGCGTGCGTTGAACGTCCCCCGGTCGCTGGCCAGGCTGACCCCGTTGCCGTGCAGTTGCCCACCCGCAACCCGCGCCTGAACGAAACGCACACCGCTGGCCTTGGCGGCCTCGAACAGCGCACAGACCACCCGGTAAGGGTCGATGAAGTGCCCGGTACGCGGGAAGAACAGGCCACCCAGCAGTGCAGGGTTCAGCTGTGGTGCTGCCTCGCGAACGGTCTCGGCCGACCACAGGTCCACCGCCACGTTCTGCTCCTGCATGCGCGCGCGCAAGGCCTGCAGCGCCTGGCGTGACTCGGGCCGCTCGAACACCAGCAACGAGCCATCTTCCTTGAACAGCTCGCTGCGCCCGATCGAGCCCAGCAAGCGCTGCCATGCCCCCAGGCTGCCTTCGTTGAGCGCGCGGATGCCGGCCACGCTGCGTTGGAACGGCGCCGGGCGCACGTTGAGCAATAGGCGGGTGAACCACGGCATGGCCTTGGGCAGGTACTTCCAGTCCAGGCGCAGCGGGCCCATCGGGTCGAGCAGCATGCGCGGCAGGCGCTTGAGGATCGACAGGTCGGCAATCGGAAACACTTGCTCGGTGGCCAGGTGCCCAGCGTTGCCGTAGGAAGCACCGTGGCCGGGCGCCTGGTGATCGAGCAGCAGCACCCGACGGCCCTGGCGGGCCAGTTGCAGGGCACAGGCAACGCCGACGATGCCGGCGCCGACCACGGCGATATCGGTTTCGGGGGTGTCGACCATGCTCAACCTTCCCGTTTACCGTCAAGCAAGCGCCGAAGCTGCAACGGGTTGCCGTGCTTGAGCGCCTGCGGCAGCAGGGCATCGGGGAAGTCCTGGTAGCACACCGGGCGCAGGAAACGCAGGATCGCCGCCGTGCCGACCGAAGTGGTGCGGGCATCGGAGGTGGCCGGGAATGGCCCGCCGTGGACCATCGCGTCGCACACCTCGACACCGGTCGGCCAGCCGTTGACCAGGATACGCCCGGCCTTGCGTTCCAGTGTCGGCAGCAATGCGCGGGCACTGGCGATGTCGGCATCGTCCAGTTGCAGCGTGGCGGTCAGCTGGCCTTCAAGGTGCTCGGCCACCTGGCGGACCTGTTCGTCGCTGGCGCAGGCCACCACCAGCGAAGCGGCGCCGAACACTTCGGCCTGCAATCTCGGGTCGCTGAGAAATGCTTCGGCCTGGGCCACGAACAGTTGCGCCTGGCACTGGTTCGGCCCTTGCTGCGCCTGACCGCTGGCGGCGACTGCAGCGTTAGGGTTGTCGGCCAAGGCGCCGACGCCAGCTGCATAGGCGCTGAAAATGCCGGGTGTCAGCATGGTTTGCGCGGCGGCCTGGCGCACGTGTTTGCTGGCAGCGTCGATGAAGCGCTGCAACGCCGGTCCCTGGCGGGCGATCACCAGCCCGGGGTTGGTGCAGAATTGCCCGGCACCCTGGGTCAGCGAGGCGACGAAGCCTTGTGCCAACGCTTCGCCACGGGCCTGCAGTGCTGCGTCGAAGAGGAACACCGGGTTGATCGAACTCATCTCGGCGTAGACCGGAATTGGCTCCGGGCGTGCCTGGGCCGCCTGGCACAGGGCAAGGCCACCGCTGCGCGAGCCGGTGAACCCGACCGCCTTGATACGCGGGTCGCTGACCAGGGCGATACCCACTTCATGGCCGGCGCCGTACAGCAGCGAGAACACACCTTCCGGCAGGCCGCAGTGGTTGACGGCGCGGGCCACGGCCTGGCCGACCAGTTCGCTGGTGCCGGGGTGTGCGGCGTGGGCCTTGACCACCACCGGGCAGCCGGCGGCCAGCGCCGAGGCGGTGTCGCCGCCGGCTACCGAGAAGGCCAGGGGGAAATTGCTGGCACCGAATACCGCCACCGGGCCCAGGGCCACCTGGCGTTGACGCAGGTCGGCGCGCGGCAGCGGCTGGCGCTCGGGCAGGGCGTTGTCGACCCGCACATCCAGCCATTCACCGCTGCGTACCACGCGGGCGAAGGTGCGCAGTTGCGTGCAGGTACGGCCACGTTCGCCCTGGATGCGTGCCTTGGGCAAGCCGCTTTCGGCCACGGCGCGGTCGATCAGGGCATCGCCCAGCGCTTCGATTTCGCTGGCGATGGTTTCAAGGAAACGGGCACGTTGTTCCAGCGAGGTTTCACGGAAGCTGTCGAACGCCGCCCAGGCCAGTGCGCAGGCCTGGGCCACGTGTTCGCCGGTGCCGCCGGCGTAAGCGGGTTCGAGGGCCTGGTTGGTGGCCGGGTCGATGGCGCGGATCGCATCGCGGCTGCCGGTGACGGCGGTCTGGCCGATCAGCAGGTTGCCTGTCAGGGTCATGGGGCGTCCTTTGACGTCGAATTCAGTATCAGGGGTACCACGCCCCCTGTGGGAGCGGGTTTACCCGCGAAGAGGGCGACTCGGTGCATGGCACCGGTTTCGCCGGTGTTCGCGGGTGAACCCGCTCCCACAAGGGGCCGCAGTGCGTTTGGGGATCAGGCCAGGTTCTGCTCGGCCGACCAGCTGGCGTACCACTTGCGGAACAGCGCGTACTGCTGCTCGGCATAGTTGCGCTGGGCGTCGGTCAGCACGTCGGTTTCGTTGAAGTGCAGGCTGTATTCGGTGTCGCCGTTGAGCACCATCAGGTGCTTGTAATACAGCACCAGGTCGCAGCCTTCATCGAACGACGACAGCACCGCCAGCGCCGATTCCAGTTCACGTGCCAGGCGGCGGGCCTTGGCGTCGCCCTTGGCGGCCTGCTTGCTCAGGCTCACCAGCTGCAGCACTTCACGCGGCAGGGCGTTGCCGATGCCGGTGATGGCACCGGTGGCGGCGCAGTTGACGAAGCCGTGTACCACCTGGGTGTCGACGCCGACCATCAAGGTCACGTCGTCATCCTTCGAAGTGATGTGCTCGGCGGCGTAGCGCAGGTCGGCGCCGCCGCCGAACTCCTTGAAGCCGATCAGGTTGGGGAACTCGCGGCGCAGTTCGAAGAACAGGTCGGCGCGAGTAGCGAAGCCGTAGTAGGGGCTGTTGTAGATCACCGCCGGCAGCTTTGGCGCGGCGGCGAGAATCGCCGAGAAGTGGTGCTTCTGGGCGATCAGCGAGGCGCCGCGGCTGAGCACGCGGGGGATGACCATCAGGCCGGCGGCGCCGACCTTGGCGGCGTGGGCAGCGTGGGCCACGGCTTCACGGGTATTCACTGCGCCGGTGCCGACAATGGTCGGGATACCGGCGGCCACCAGGCGGGCCACGCCTTCCTGGCGTTCGGCTTCGGTCAGCAACGGCCAGTCGCCCATCGAGCCGCAGTAGACCACGGCGCTCATGCCGGCCTCGATCAGCTCGCGGCCCTTGCGCACCAGGGCGTCGAAGTCCGGCTTGCGCTCGGCGGTGCAGGGGGTCATCAGGGCAGGCATGGTGCCGGTGAAGATGTTGTCGGTCATTGTTGTCACTCCTGGCGGTATTCAGTTGGGTAGAAAAGCCGGGGTCAGATGCCCCAGGCGAACGGGTCCTGTTCGTCGATCAGCAGGGTGCTGTCGGCGGTCATGTAGGCGCGGCCGGTGATGAACGGGCGAATACGATCGCCGTCGCGCTCGTAGCGGCCGTGGAACTGGCTGCCGGTGATGCTGGCCTGCACCCAGGTCTGGCCTTCTTCGAGCTTGCCGTCGGCGGCCAGGCAGGCCAGCTTGGCGCTGGTGCCGGTGCCGCAGGGCGAGCGGTCGTAGGCCTTGCCGGGGCACATGACGAAGTTGCGGCTGTCGGCATTGGCGTCGTCGGCGAACAGCTCGACATGGTCGATCGGCGCGCCGTTCTCGCCGGTGATGCCCTGGGCTTCGAGGGCCTTGAGCATGGCCCAGGTGTACGCGGTGAGGGTTTCGCGGTTGTCCAGCTCGATGCGCTGGCCGTGCTCTGCAACCAGGAAGAACCAGTTGCCGCCCCAGGCGATGTCGCCATGCACCACGCCGTGGCCGGGCACGTCCACCGCCACCTGCTGGCGGTAGCGGTAGGACGGCACGTTGCCGACGGTGATGGCGCCGTCCTCATGCAGGGTGGCGCAGACCTGGCCGACCGGCGTGTCGATCTTGTGCACGCCCGGCTCGATCAGGCCCAAGTGCTGCAGTGAGGCGATCAGGCCGATGGTGCCGTGGCCGCACATGTTCAGGTAACCGGCGTTGTTGAAGAAGATCACCCCGCAGGTGGCGTCGGCCGAGACTGGCGGGCAATACAGCGCGCCGACCAGCACATCGTTGCCGCGTGGCTCCAGCAGGCAGGCACGGCGCCACTGATCGTGCAGCTCGCGCAGTTCGTCGCGCTGCTCGGCCATGCTGCGCCCATGCAGCGGGGGGAAGCCTTTGATCACCAGGCGGGTCGGTTCGCCGCCGGTATGCGAGTCGATGACGTGAATCTGTTTCATGGGCTTGTCCATTGCTTGAAGGGTCAGGAGACGACGGCGGCGGGGCGGCCGGTATAGGTTTCAGTGCCGGCTTCGCTTTCGTCCTCGCCTTCCAGGCGTACCAGGTGGGCTGGCACGCCGGTGGCGGCGCCCCAGTAGTAGATGCCCAGGGCGCAGACGGCCACGGCCAGGGTGTCGAACGGGTGGCCGAGCACGCCCAGGCCGCCGAAACTGCCCAGCCAGGACAACAGAATGGTCACGGCGTAGAAGCCGATCAGCCAGGCAGACGAACGTACTTGCTGGGCCAGCGACAGGTGCTGGGTCGGGACGAAGCGGCCGCACAGCAGGTAGAGCACGAACATCACGATCTGCAGGGCCAGCAGCCAGGACACGGTGTTCCAGCCCGACCAGTAGACGATCAGTGCGGCGATGATGAACGACAGCGGGCCGAGAACACCCATGCCCTTGACCCGGAACGGGCGCGGCATGTCCGGCGCATTGCGGCGCAGGGCGGCGACGGTGACCGGGGCCACGGCGTAACTCAGTACCAGGGCGGCGGAAACCACGTTGATCAGCGCTTCCCAGGAAGGGAACGGCAGGGTCCAGAACACCGACAAGGCGAAGGTCAGCCACAGTGCCGGGCGCGGGATGCCGGACTCGGCATCGATGCGGGTGAAGTACTTGAAGAAGGTGCCGGTCTGCGCCCAGCCATAGACCACGCGCGGGGTGGCGTTCATATAGATGTTGCCGCAGCCGCTGGGCGAGATCACCGCGTCGGCCACCACCAGGTAGGCGAGCCAGCCGACCCCCAGGGCCAGGGCGATGTCACGGTAGGGCAGGGCCAGTTCCGTGGTCACTGCAGCCCAGCCGTTGGCGATCATCTCGGTCGGCACGCTGCCGAGGAAGGCCAGCTGCAGCAGGGCGTAGATCGCGGTAGAGAGCAGCACCGAGAGGATCAGCGCGATCGGGATGGTGCGCTGCGGGTTCTTCACCTCGCTGGCCACCGAAATGATCGGCGTCAGGCCCAGGTAGGCGAAGATGATGCCACCGGCCGACACTGCCATTTCCACGCCAGACAGGCCGAATGGGGCAAAGCCCTGGACTTCGAAGTTTTCCGGCTTGAAGAAGCTGAACAGCACGCCGATCACCAGCAGCGGCACGATGAACTTGAACACGCTGACCAGGTTGTTGGCCTTGGCGAAGGTCTTGACGCTGCGGTAGTTGAGGAAGAAGAACAGCCCCAGCAAGGCGAACTGCACCAGCCAGCCGAGTACGGTCGGGTCGCTGGAACCGGCCTTGGTCAGCCCCGGAAACCACGCTGCGGCGTACTGGCGCGAGGCGACCACTTCGATGGCGATCAGGCTGGAGAAGGCGATCAGGGTGATGAACCCCATCAGGTAGCCGAGCAACGGGCCGTGCGAGTACACCGGGTAGCGCACCACGCCACCGGCACGCGGCAGGGCGGCACCGAGTTCGCAGTAGACGATGCCCAGCAGCAGCACGGCGAACCCGCCGAGGAACCAGGAGAGGATACCGGCCGGGCCGGCGATGGCCGAGACGTGGCTGGCGGCGAACAGCCAGCCGGAGCCGAAGATGGCGCCGAGGCCGATGAAGGTGAGGTCGAGCAATGACAGCTGTTTCTTGAATTTGCCTGACATGGGTGCGCCTTTTTGTAGGTTTTGGATAGGCAGGTCTGATGTCACGTGATGCGGCTTTTTACAGCCGCGCTCTTGTCGTTTTGGGCGGCTTGCGTGGGGCATAGAGTGGACCCGAACCGGGGAGGGGTTCTTGATGGTTTTCTGCAGGGTGGATGACGAAATCGGCACAGTTGCTTAAAAGCCTGGCGCTCGGGATGGGTAGGTATATAGGCTGGAAGGCATGCCGCATAAGGGCTGTAGAGGTGCGTTGGTAGTGCTGGCCTCTTCGCGGGTAAACCCGCTCCTACAGGTACAGCACTGCTTTCGAGACGTGTGATATTTCTGTGGGAGCGGGTTTACCCGCGAAGAGTTCGGCAAAGCCGGTAGAGAACCTGAAGATGACCGATAACCCCTTGGCAACCCTTTACCAGTCCCTCGACCAGCACCGTCCGGCCACCCTGGAGGCCTTGCTGGGCGGTGTCTCGCTGCTGCTGCCGATCCTCGACGCCATCCCCAACGCCGCGATCTTCATCAAGGACCCGGCCGCCCGCTATGTGCTGGCCAACAACACCCTGGTCCAGCGCTGTGGCCTCAAGCGCCTGCAACCGCTGCTGGGCAAGACCAGCGCCGAAGTGTTCCCGGCGCAACTGGGCCCCGGCTACACCGAGCAGGACCGCCGCGTGCTCAAGGATGGCCTGGTACTGGAAGACCAGCTCGAACTGCACCTGTACGGCAGCCGTGAGCCGGGCTGGTGCCTGACCCACAAGCGCCCGTTGTACAACCCCGAGGGTGAGATCATTGGCCTGGTGGGCATCTCCGTCGACCTGCAGTCAGCCGCCGACACCCACCCCGCCTATCAGCGCCTGGCTGCCGTGGACGAGCATATCCGCCGCCATTTTCACCAGCCGGTCAGCATGAGTGAACTGACCCGCATCGCCGGCATTTCCGTGGCGCAGCTGGAGCGTTACTGCAAGCGGGTGTTCCACCTCACGCCGCGGCAGATGATCCACAAGGCACGCCTGGAGCACGCCCATCGGCTGCTGCATTCTGATTTGCCGATCACCGAAGTGGCGCTGCGCTGCGGTTACACCGACCACAGCGCGTTCAGCCGCCAGTTCAAGCAATTGACCGGCTTCACGCCCCGGCAGTACCGCCAGGCGACGGCGGATCAGGCCGGTTGAAACAGCAGCCTGGCTTCGTCGAAGCACTGCTCGGCAATGGCCGAGCGCGGTTCGCTGCGGCGCAGCAGCAGGCCGACCGGGCTGTGGATGCTGGCGTCGGCGATGGGGATGATGCGCATGTGCTCGCTGAGGTCTTCCAGGCCGCAGCCCAGCGGCATGATCGCGCAGCACACGCCGGTGTTGATGGCCTGCACCAGCTGGAAGGTCGAGTCGCTTTCCAGCACGGCATTGGGTTCCAGGCCGCGGCTACGGAAGCTCAGGTCCAGTGACTGGCGGTAGTGCATGCCCTTGCTCAGCAAGCCCAGGGGAATATCGCCGAGTTCGTCCCAGCGCAGGCTGTCGGCGTCGAACTGGAAGTGCTGGGTGTCGAACAGCAGGCCCATGGTGGTGGTGCCCAGTTCGATCACTTCGAAGAAGTTGGCGTTGACCTGGTCGAGGTAGCAGATGCCCAGGTCGAGCTGGTTGCGGCTCAGGCCATCCATGATCTGCTCGGTGCTGTGCGAGCTGAGCTGAAACTGCAGCTCGGGATATTTCTCGCGCAGCGGCAGCAGCAGGTGCATGGGGTTGAAGCTGGCCAGCGGCACGGTGCCCAGGCGCAAGCTGCCGACCACCTGGCCACGGCAGCTGGCGGCCTCGGCCTGCAGGCCATCATGGGCGGCGAGCAAGGTGCGGGCCCAGGCCAGGATGCGCTCGCCAGCCTCGGTGAAGCCCTCGAAGCGCTGGCCGCGCTTGACCAGCACCAGGTCCAGTTCGTCTTCCAGGTTGCGCAGGCGCATGGACAGGGTCGGCTGGGTGATATGGCACAGCGCCGCGGCCTGGCCGAAGTGGCGGGTCTGGTCGAGGGCGATGAGGAACTTGAGCTGCTTGATGTCCATGGAAGTGCCTGGAGTCTGGTTGTGCAGACCTTAACCCACGTCTGCGATAGATGTCATTGATCGGCCGGTTCGCCCTTTCGATTGGACGCCTGTCGGGCTTGCCTCTAGCGTGACGACAATGCCATTCAAGGAGCTTCACCGTGCGCGTCCAACCCGATGCGGTTTTCGTACCGCTGAACATCGCCGTGCTGACCGTCAGCGACACCCGTACCTACGACAACGACACCTCCGGCGAGCTGCTGGCCAGCCGCTCGGTGGAAGTTGGCCATCGCCTGGTGGCGCGGGCGCTGCTCAAGGACGACCTGTACAAGATCCGCGCCCAGGTGGCGACCTGGATCGCCGATGACGACGTGCAGGTGGTGCTGATCACCGGCGGTACCGGCTTTACCGGGCGTGACAGCACGCCGGAGGCAGTGCAGTGCCTGCTGGAGCGCAGCGTCGATGGCTTTGGCGAACTGTTCCGCGCCTTGTCCATTCTCGATATCGGCAGCTCGACCGTGCAGAGCAGGGCACTGGCGGGGATTTCCAACGGCACCCTGGTGTGCTGCCTGCCCGGCTCGACCGGTGCTTGCCGCACTGCCTGGGAAGGCATTCTGGTGGAACAGCTGGATGCGCGGCATCGGCCCTGTAATTTCGTCAAGCATCTGAAGCCCATCGAAGCCTGCGAAAGCCGCGGTTAGCCTGCACTGGCCTTTCGCGGGTAAACCCGCTCCCACAGGAATTGCGCCCAACCTGAGGCCTGTGCTGTACCTGGGGGAGCGGGTTTACCCGCGAAAGGGCCAGTACAGAAAAAGCCATTCGTCAGTTCAATACAAAGTCCACCGGCAGCAACACCGGTGGCAGCGGCTCCACTCCCAGGGCCCCCAGCACATCCCGTTCCACCGTGCGCACCATCGCATCCATCGGCAGGTCGTTCTCATCCCGCCCGAACGGATCCTCCAGCTCGTTGCCGATCGCATCCAGGCCGAAGAAGGTGTAACCGACTATGGTGGTGAACAGCGGTGCCAGCCAGCCCAATGGCTCGGCCAGGGCAAATGGCAGCAGCAGGCAGAAGATGTAGATGGTGCGGTGCAGCAGCAGCGTGTAGGGGAACGGCAATGGCGAGCCTTTGATCCGCTCGCAGGTGGCCTGCACCTCGGTCAGCCCGGCCAGGCGCTGTTCCAGCAGGGTATAGCGCCATTCGCTGATCTGCCCGTGTTCTGCCAGCTGTGAACAGCGCGTACCGATAGTGCGCAGGATGCCATCGCACACGTTGTGCGCGGCCACCGGGGCAGTGCCATCCAGCCAGGGGCGGGTGGCGTCCACTTCGCTTTCGTTGCGCAGCCGCGCATTCAACCCATGGGCAAACCCGCACAGGCTGCGCAACAGCTCGGCGCGTAGCTTCTCGTCGGCGATCACCCCGCTTTCACGCACGAACGAGCGGGTCTCGATGATCAGCTTGCCCCAGGCCTTGCGGCCCTCCCACCAGCGGTCGTAGCAGGCGTTGTTGCGAAAGCTCATGAAGATCGACAGCGACAGGCCAAGCAGGGTGAACGGCGTGGCGCTGACCGGATAGAAGAATGCCGGGAAATGCCGCTCGACCAGTACGATCAGCGCGGCCAGCAAGGTGACCATCAGGCAGCGCAGGGCAATGCGCTTGACGATCGACCCCTTGAGGGTGAACAGCACGCGCAGCACATCGGGTCGGGGGTGGACGATCATGGAAATCCAGAGGCGGCCGTTCAGCCGCCGGTCATGTTCATGAAGCGCAGGATCTGCACCTCGCCGCCGACTTCGAAATGGTGGCGGTAGGGCTTGAGGTGCAGCGAGTCGCGGATGGCCTTCTCCAGCCTTGCAGCATCGCCTGGGTGGGCGCGCAGTACCTGCTTGAGGTCCATCGAGTGTTCGTTGCCCAGGCACAGCAGCAAGCGGCCCTCGACCGTCAGGCGCACGCGGTTGCAGGTGGCGCAGAAGTTGTGGCTGTGCGGCGAGATGAAGCCGACGCGGGTGTGCGCGGCTTCGGCCAGGCGCCAGTAGCGCGCCGGGCCCTGGGAGGATTCGGTGGATTCGATCAGGGTGAAGTGCTCGGCCAGGCGCTGGCGCACTTCGTCGCTGGAGCAGAAGGACTCGCCGCGCTCATGCTCGCTGATCACCCCCAGCGGCATCTCTTCGATGAAGGTGATGTCCAGCTCACGCTCGATGGCGAAGCGCACCAGGTCGACCAGTTCGTGGTCGTTGCGGCCCTTGAGCACCACGCAGTTGAGCTTGGTGCGCGTGAAGCCGGCCTGGCGTGCAGCATCGATGCCGGCGATTACCTGGTCAAGTTCGCCGGTGCGGGTGAGCTGCTTGAAGCGCCCGGCATCAAGGCTGTCGAGGCTGATGTTCAGGCGCGTGACGCCGGCGTCGAAAAGGGGCTGGGCCAGGCGCCCGAGCTGCGAGCCATTGCTGGTCATGCACAGTTCGCGCAGGCCGGGCAGGGCGGCGATGCGCCCGCACAGGTCGACGATGCCCTGGCGCACCAGTGGCTCGCCGCCGGTCAGGCGGATCTTGCGGGTGCCGAGGGCGACGAAGCGCTCGGCTACCTGGAACAGTTCTTCGAGGCTGAGGATCTGCTGGCGCGGCAGGAACTGCATGTCTTCGGCCATGCAGTACACGCAACGGAAGTCGCAGCGGTCTGTGACCGACATCCGCAGGTAGTCGATTTTCCGGTTGAAGCCGTCGATCAGGGCCCGGCTGTTCTGTTCCACGTTGGCGCTCGAAAGGAAATGGGGGCTACAGGATCCAAGCTATCGCCTGTGGGCAGCCCCGTCAAATTGCTTTCCCCGACCGATTCATCAATGCCCTCTATCACGGCTACAGGCCTTGCATTTCAAGGGGTGGATCGCGTCGCGGCCTTCGCGGGCAAGCCCGCTGCCACAGGGGAATAACAGGGGCCGAGGGCAGTGGTGTGCCAGTGGGAGCGGGATTGCCCGTGAAAGCCGCGATGCGGTCTGAGGCCATGATCGAAATGGCCTATCAAGGGGTAAGACATTTCGATTGGACGGCACTATCACGGGGTCCATAGGCTGGAAAAAAGCACCGAAGCGTGAGGATGCATCGCATGAGCCAGGACCAACACATCAGGGACTACAAAGGCCCCGCCGCTGGCTGGGGCGCGCTGAAAAGCGTGACCAAGAGCTGGCTGGGCAGCGACAACGCCTTCAAGAACCTGCGGGCGATGCTCAAGACCAACCAGAACGGTGGTTTCGACTGCCCGGGCTGCGCCTGGGGCGAATCGCCGGAAAGCGACATGGTCAAGTTTTGCGAGAACGGTGCCAAGGCGGTGAACTGGGAGGCCACCGGCCGCTCGGTGGACCCGGCGTTCTTCGCCAGGTACAGCGTCAGCGCGCTGCTCGACCAGACCGACTACTGGCTAGAATACCAAGGCCGTTTGACCCACCCGATGCGTTACGACGCGGCCACCGACCATTATGTCGAAACCACCTGGCAAGAAGCCTTCGAGCTGGTCGCCCAGCACCTGCGCGCGCTGGATTCGCCTGACCAGGCCGAGTTCTACACCTCGGGCCGGGCCAGCAACGAGGCGGCGTTCCTCTACCAGCTGTTCGTCCGCGCCTACGGCACCAACAACTTCCCCGACTGCTCGAACATGTGCCACGAAGCCAGCGGCACCGGTATGTCGGAAACCCTCGGGGTGGGCAAGGGCACCGTGGTGTTCCACGACCTGGAGCTGGCCGATGCGATCTTCGTCATCGGCCAGAACCCTGGCACCAACCACCCGCGTATGCTCGAACCACTGCGCGAGGCGGTCAAGCGGGGTGCCCAGGTGGTGTGCTTCAACCCGCTCAAGGAGCGTGGCCTGGAACGTTTCCAGCACCCGCAGCACCCGTTCGAAATGCTCAGCAACGGCTCCGAGCCGACCACCAGCGCCTACTTCCGACCGGCCCTGGGCGGCGACATGGCGGCCATGCGCGGTATCGCCAAGTTCCTCTTGCAGTGGGAGCGTGAGGCCCAGGCCAAGGGCGAGCCGGCGGTGTTCGACCATGCCTTCATCGCCGAGCACACCAGTGGTGTCGATGATTACCTGGCGGCGGTGGATGCCACGTCGTGGGACCACATCGTCAAGCAGTCGGGCCTGACCCTGGCCGAGATCGAACTGGCTGCGCGCATGTATCGCAAGGCCGAGCGGGTGATCATGTGCTGGGCCATGGGGGTCACCCAGCATCGTCATTCGGTGCCGACCGTGCAGGAAATCGTCAACTTGCAGCTGCTGCGCGGCAACGTCGGCAAACCCGGTGCCGGCCTGTCGCCGGTGCGTGGCCACAGTAACGTGCAGGGTGACCGCACCATGGGCATCGACGAGAAGCCCAAGGCAGCGCTGCTCGATGCCATCGAAAAACGCTTCAAGTTCCAGGTGCCGCGTGCCCACGGGCACAATGCGGTGCTGGCGATCAAAGCCATGGAAGAGGGCCAGGCCAAGGTGTTCATCGCCCTGGGCGGCAACTTCGCCCAAGCCACGCCGGATACCCCGCGCACCCACGCGGCGCTGCGCAACTGTGCGCTGACGGTGCAGATTTCCACCAAGCTCAACCGCTCGCACCTGGTTACCGGCCGCGATGCGCTGATTCTGCCGTGCCTGGGGCGTACCGAGATCGACATGCAGGCCGAAGGGCCGCAAGGCGTGACCGTGGAAGATACGTTCAGCATGGTACATATCTCTAATGGCCAGCTGCGCCCGCGTTCGCCGCATATGCGCTCGGAGCCGTGGATCATCGCCGGCATGGCCAAGGCCACGTTGGGCAACCAGCCGATCGACTGGGAATACGCGGTCGCCAACTACAATCGCATTCGTAGCATGATCGCCGACGTTATCCCGGGCTTTGCCAATTTCAACGAGCGCTTGCAGCACCCCGGTGGCTTCCACCTGGGCAACAACGCGGCCGATCGCAACTTCCGCACGGCCACCGGCAAGGCGCGATTCATGCCTCACTCGCTGCCTGAAGAGCTGGTCAATGCCAAGGTGCTGGCGCGGGGCGACAAGCCGGACCTGATCCTGCAGACCATGCGCTCGCACGATCAGTACAACACCACGCTGTACGGGCTCGATGACCGTTATCGTGGGGTATTCGGCCTGCGCGAGGTGGTGTTCGTCAGTGAGGCGGACATCCGCCGCCTGGGCTTCGAGCCGGGCGAGCAGGTGGACCTGGTGTCGCTGTGGGAAGATGGCGTGGAACGGCGTGTGTCGGGCTTCCGCCTGGTGCCCTATGACATTCCGGATGGCCAGGCAGCGGCGTATTACCCGGAAACCAACCCGCTGGTGCCGCTGGAGAGTTATGGCGAAGGGACTTACACGCCGACTTCCAAGTTCATCGCGATCAAGCTGGAGAAGGCCAAGGCCGGGAACCGGATCGAGGCGGTGCTGGCGTCTGACTAACTTGGATTTGCCAGGGGCCGCTTTGCGGCCCTTTCGCGACACAAGGCCGCTCCTACAGGAAATCGCGTTCCCCTGTAGGAGCGGCCTTGTGTCGCGAAAGGGCTGCAAGGCAGCCCCGGCTATCTATGCACTGGAAAGGCCGTGGTGTATTTCATCTGCTCCATGGCAAAACTGGAGGTGATGTTCGACAGCCCCTCGGTGCTGTTGATCAGCTTCTTGTAGAAGCGGTCATACGCGGCGATATCACCGACCACCACCCGCAGCATGTAGTCCCAGTCCCCGGACATCCGGTAGAACTCCATCACCTCCTCGAACCCCTTGACCGTCATCGCGAACTGCTCCAGCCAGGCGCTGTCGTGGCGCTGGGTCTTGAGCTGGACGAACACGGTCAGCCCCAGCCCCAGGCGCTCGGGGTCGAGCAGGGCGACACGGCCGAGGATGTAGCCTTCTTCCTCCAGGCGCTTGACCCGCTTCCAGCATGGCGTGGTCGACAGGTTGACCGCTTCGGCCAGGTCCTTGAGCGAGATCGAGGCGTCGCGTTGCAGCAGGGTGAGGATGTGTTGGTCGAAACTGTCCATGGCAGGGGCAAACCATCGAGAAAAATTTTCCCCAGATTACCCCAGGGCTAGGAAAATTTCCTGTACGGGCCTGGCATTGCCGCCGCGTCAGGTTGTTGCCATAGTTGCAGGCTTGAATCCTGCCAATGGGCCCGACCATGTCCGACAAGCCGCGTAATTTCGCCACCCGTGCCATCCACGCCGGCGAGCAGTCCAGTGTTGCCGATAACGCCATCTTCCCGCCCATCTACACCGCCAGTTCCTATATCAAGCGTAGCCTCGACGATAACCCCGAATATGCCTATAGCCGTGTTGGCAACCCCACTCGGCATGCCTATGAAAGCTGTGTTGCCGCGCTGGAGGAGGGTGTTGGTGCGGTGGCCTGTGCCTCGGGTGTGAATGCCACCGCCACGGTGCTGGAACTACTGCCCAAGGACGCCCACGTGGTGGTGATGAATGGCGTTTACGGCGGCACCTTCCGCATCCTCGAAGACTACCGCGGGCGCACATCGGGCCTGACCACTACTTATGTCGACCTCAATGACATCGAGGCGGTGGCAGCGGCGATCAAGCCCGAGACCCAGCTGATCTGGATCGAGTCACCGACCAACCCGCTGCTGCACCTTGTGGATATCAAGGCGGTCTGCGACCTGGCCCGTGCCCGCGGCATCCTCACCTGTATCGACAACACGTTCTGCTCGCCGTGGAACCAGCGGCCGATCACCCTGGGCGTGGACCTGGTGATGCACTCGGCGAGCAAGTACATCGGCGGCCATTCCGATCTCACTGGGGGCGTTGTGGTCGCAGCCAACGACCAACTGCTGGCGCGGCTGCGCAAGATCAGCATGGCGGTCGGGGCGATCCAGGGGCCGTTCGACTGCTACCTGGCATTGCGCGGGCTGAAGACCCTGGATGTGCGCATGGAGCGCCAGTGCGCCAACGCGCTGCAGGTGGCGCGCTTCCTCGAGGGTCACCCGCAGGTCGAGCAGGTATATTACCCGGGCTTGGAAAGCCATCCGCAACATGCGTTGTGCAAGCGCCAGATGCGTGCAGGTGGGGCAGTGGTGGCGATGAAGGTCAAGGGTGCCGACCGCGCAGCGCTCAACCGCCTGGTCGAGGCCTTGCAGATCTTCGTGCTGGCCGACTCGCTGGGCGGGGTGGAGAGCATGATCAACCACTCCTGGAGCATGTCGCACAACTCGTTGAGCCCGGCGCAGAAGGGCGAGATGGGGATCAGCGAGAACCTGCTGCGGCTGTCGGTGGGGATCGAGGATTACCGCGACCTGATCGAAGACCTGGATGGCGCGTTGAAGGCTTCGGCTGCGGTGTAAGGGCTGCTGGCCCTTTCGCGGCTGAAGCCGCTCCTACAGGTTATGCGCAGATCCTGTAGGAGCGGCTTTAGCCGCGAAGAGGCCGGTAAATTCAATTAAGGGTTGTCAGGCCTTGGGCGGATGGATGATCCGCTCGATCTTGTCCTTGAGCAGCAGCCTTTCCTTGCGCAGGCGGTTGACCGCCTCGTCGTTGGTGCCATTGGCCTCGGCGGCCAGCACTTCCTTGTCCTTGGTGTTGTATTCCTTGTGCAGCTTGTGAAGGTCCTGATCCTTGTCAATGAGTGCCTGGAATGCGTCAGCGGTAATGTGCAGGTCAGCGAGCAGATCATGCGGAACGGGCATTTCTTCACCTCTGTCAGGGTTGTCGGTAAGGTCCTGACCTTTGAGGATAGCCGCCTTTGCGCAGGTGGGGGACTGGGGTAGGCTGTCGCATTCCTTCCCGTGCCTGGAACCTGCGCCATGCCTCACCTGAACCTGGAATACAGCGACAACCTGCGCGCGCTGAATGTCGATGTGCTTCTGCTGCGCCTGAACCATGCCCTGGTCGGCAGTGGCCAGTTTGCCGATGAGGCCGACATCAAAAGCCGGGCTGAGGCCTTCAGGCATTACCGGGTGGGTACCGCTCCGGGTGAGCGGGCCTTCGCCCATGTGCGCCTGGCGATACTCAGTGGCCGCTCGCCGGAGGTGAAGCAGCAGTTGTCCGGCAGCTTGCTCGAAGTATTGCGCGAAGCCATCCCGGCTCAGGCCGGCGTGGACATCCAGCTGTGTGTCGAGGTGCTCGACATTGACCGCGAACCCTATGCCAAGCTGCGTCTGCCTGGCTGAACGAGCGCTGAATGACATTAATTTAATGAAAAAAAAGGCATCGGCTTACGAAATTGTTACCGTCTTTTTCACGAAAAATTGATGGTGCGCTTTCTAGAGTTTCGCGACTTTCCCACAGTGCCATAAAGGCCTGAGGGTTGATAATGACTCTTGATTGCGAATGCCGATGCTCAACTTCAAATCCCTGCGGACTGAATGGGTCACGCTGTTGGCCAGCGTTTACCTGCTGGTTGGTCTCAACATATACCTCTGGGAGCACCTGCAAGAGGTGGTACCCGCAGGGCTTTCAGGGCTTTGGCTGAGCCTGGCGTTCGCCGTGCTGATACTGTTCGCGTTCAACCTGGTATTGACGCTGTTCGCCTTCCGTTATGTATTGAAGCCGCTCTTGATCGTGTTGTTCTTGAGTGGCGCAAGTGCCGCTTACTTCATGAACCAGTACGGCGTACTTATTGATGCCGGCATGTTCCGTAACATGGCCGAGACCAATGTTACGGAAGTGCGCGATCTGATGTCGTTCAAGTTCGCCGCGTATATTCTGTTGCTCGGCGTATTGCCCTCGATAGTGCTGTGGAAAGCGCAGATCGCCTACCGCCCGTGGCACCGCGAATTGCTGGGCAAGCTGGTGGTCAGCGGTGCCTGCGTGGTGGCCTTGGGCTCGGTGGCACTGATCAACTATCAAGGGCTGTCGTCGCTGTTTCGCAACCATCACGAACTGCGCCTGATGCTCACCCCGAGCAATGTCGTCGGCGCGACCATCGGTTACGTCAACGAGCGCGTCGGTACTGCAGCGCGGCCGTTCCAGAGTTATGGCGAAGATGCCAAGCGCGATGTGGCCTGGCAGAAGCACGCGCGCAAGTCGCTGACCGTGCTGGTGGTGGGTGAAAGTGCGCGGGCCGATCACTTCGGCGTGCTGGGCTATGACCGCGATACCACCCCGAACCTTGCCAGGCAACAGGGCTTGCTGAGCTTCTCCGATGTGCATTCCTGCGGTACCGAAACCGCCGTCTCGGTGCCCTGCATGTTCTCTGGCATGAAACGCAAGGAATACGACGCCCGTGTGGCGAAGAACCGCGAAGGGCTGCTGGACATCCTCCAGCGTGCCGGCCTGGCCGTGCAGTGGCGCGACAACCAGTCGGGCTGCAAGGGCACCTGCGACCGCGTGCAGTTCATCGACGTCAGCAACCTCAAAGTCCCGCAGCTGTGCGCCAACGGCGAATGCCATGACGAAATCCTGTTGCAAGGCCTGGGCGAGCTGATCGACAACCTCGACAAGGACACCGTGCTGGTGCTGCACCAGATGGGCAGCCACGGCCCCGAGTACTTCAAGCGCTACCCCAAAGACGGCGAGCGCTTCACCCCGGTGTGCCAGAGCAACGCGCTGAACCAGTGCAGCGAGCAGGAAATCATCAACGGCTACGACAACACCCTGGCCTACACTGACAAGGTGTTGTCCTCGCTGATCGATACCCTGCGCAGCAAGCAGGACAAGGTCGACACCGCAATGATCTACCTGTCGGACCATGGCGAGTCGCTGGGCGAGTACAACCTGTTCCTGCACGGCACCCCGTATGCCATTGCCCCGGAACAACAGAAGCATGTGCCGTTGCTGACCTGGTTCTCCGACAGCTACAAGGAGGACTTCGGCCTCGACACCGACTGCCTGGCCAAGCTCAGCGATGCACCGCTGTCGCAGGACAACCTGTTCCACTCGATGCTGGGCCTGCTGCAGGTGCGCACCGAGCTCTACCAGCAGTCGCTGGACATGTTTGCCAGCTGCCGGCCGTGGTTGACCGCCCAGCGCTGAGGCCGTTCATCTAAACCAGGGATGGCGCAGGTTTCACCAGCAGGGCCCGCGCCGTATATACTGCGCGCCAATGTTTGTGGGAGAGCCTTGTGGCCATCGAAATTCACTGGATCCGTGACGACCAGACCCTGGCCGAACAATGCCGCAAGTGGCGCGAACTGCCCTTCGTGGCGCTCGACACCGAATTCATGCGGGTCGACACCTTCTACCCGAAAGCCGGCCTGGTCCAGGTCGGTGACGGGCAGCGGGCTTTCCTCATCGATCCGTTGCTGATCGGCGACTGGCAGCCGCTGGGCGAACTGCTCGACGACAGCAGCGTGGTCAAGGTGCTGCACGCCTGCAGCGAAGACCTTGAAGTGCTGCTGCGCCTGACCGGCAAGCTGCCGCAACCGTTGTTCGACACCCAGCTGGCGGCCGGCTACCTGAACCTCGGTTTCTCCATGGGTTACTCGCGCCTGGTGCAGGAAGTGCTGGGCATCGAGCTGCCCAAGGGCGAAACCCGCTCTGACTGGTTGCAGCGCCCGCTGTCTGAAACCCAGGTCAGCTACGCTGCCGAAGATGCCGTGCACCTGGCCGAGCTGTTCGCTGCCCTGCAGCCACGCCTGTCCGGCGACAAGTACGCCTGGGTGCTGGACGATGGCGCCGAGCTGGTGGCTGCGCTTCGCCGTGAGGTCGAACCCCAGACCCTGTATCGCGACGTGAAGCTCGCCTGGAAGCTGAGCCGCCAGCAACTGGCGGTGCTGCGCGAGCTGTGCGCCTGGCGCGAGCGTGAAGCGCGCAGCCGCGACGTGCCGCGCAATCGCATCCTCAAGGAACACTCGCTTTGGCCCATGGCCAAGAGCCAGCCAGACAACCTTTCGGCCCTGGCCAAGATCGAAGAAATGCACCCGCGCACCATCCGGCAGGACGGCGCCTACCTGCTCGAGCTGATCAAGCGCGCCGGCAACCTGCCGCCCGAGCAATGGCCACAGCCGCTGCCTGAGCCGCTGCCGATCGAGGCCGCCGGTATCCTCAAGCGCCTGCGCGCCATCGGCCAGGCCGAAGGCGAGCGCCTGGGGATCGCCCCCGAGCTGATGCTGCGCAAGAAAGCCCTGGAAGCCCTGCTCAAGAGCGGCTACCCCAATGGCCCCTACCAACTGCCCGATTCGCTGCGCGGCTGGCGCCGTGAGCGGATGGGCCAGGCCCTGCTGGACGACCTTGCAGGCGCCGGAGACAAGCAATGAAACGTATCTGCTCGATCTACAAGAGCCCACGCAAGAACGAAATGTACCTCTACGTACTCAAGGCCGAAGGCCTGGAACGCGTGCCAGAGGCGCTGCTGCCATTCTTTGGCAAGCCTGTGCACGCCTTCGACCTGGTGTTGACCCCCGAGCGCCAGCTGGCCCGCGAAGACATCACCAAGGTGCTGGAAAACCTCGAGAGCCAGGGCTATCACCTGCAGATGCCGCCTGCCGAGGACGAGTACATCGAGCACTTGCCCGAAGAGCTGCTGCGCCGTAACGACCCGGTCTGATCATGCGCGTACTGATCGCTGAGCATGATCATGCTCGATACGCCGAGTTATTGTGCCAAGCCGTGCCTGAAGTGGAAATCCTGACCAGCGACGACTCCGCCGAACTGGCCCGCCAGGCGCCGCAGTGCCCGGTCTGGCTGGGCCAGCCGGATTTGCTGGCGAGCCTGCTGCGCCAAGGCCACAAGCCGGCGTGGATGCAATCGACCTGGGCCGGCATCACGCCGTTGCTGGCCGAGGGCCTGCCGCGTGATTACCGCCTGACCCGCGCCGTGGGCATCTTCGGCCAGGTGATGGCCGAGTACATGCTGACCTACATGCTTGGCCACGAGCGCGAAGTGCTGTCGCGCCTGGTCAGCCAGGTCGAGCGACGCTGGGATGACCGCCCGGGGCGCACCCTGGAGGGGCGCAAGGTGCTGATCGTCGGCACCGGCGATATCGGCCAGCGCGTGGCGGAGTTTCTCGTGCCGTTTGGGGTGACCCTCTACGGTATCGCCAGCAGTGCCCGCGAGCAGGCGCCGTTCGTCGAGGTTGCCGGGCTTGCGGATTTGCCGCGCATGGTCGGGCAGGTGGACTACGTGCTCAACCTGCTGCCGGATACGCCGGCAACCCATGACCTGTATGACGCCGCACTGTTCCAGTGCTTCCAGCCCACAGCGCTGTTCATCAATGCCGGACGCGGCGCAGCGGTGGTCGATGCCGACCTGGTCGAGGCGTTGAAGGAAGGGCACCTGGCCGGAGCGGTGATCGACGTGTGCCGGCAGGAACCGCTGCCGCAACGGCATCCGTTCTGGACTGCCTGGGGGTTGTTGCTGACCGGCCACAGTTCGGCGCCGACCTCGCCGGCGGCGATGGTGCGTTTGTTTGCCGAGAATGTGCGGGCGTATGCAGAGGGGCAGGGGTTGCGCGGGGAAGTCGACTTCGCCCGGGGCTACTGACTTCTTGGCCTGTACTGGCCTCTTCGCGGGCTTGCCCGCGAAGGCGCCAGTCCAATCAACACAAGGATTACAGGCTGAAATCACCCTCAGCTGCCAACTCGCTCAGCGGCCGGCGCGGGCTCGGCAATTCGCGCGCCTGCAGCGCTTCGTCCAGGCTTGCCTTGTCGCCCAGCTTGCCGATCGCCACCATGGCATGCAGCTCATAGCCTTCAGGAATCTTCAGCGCCTGGCGCGCCAATGCCTGGTCGAACCCGGCCATGCCATGGGTGTGCCAGCCGCTGATGCTGGCCTGCAGCGCCAGGTGGCCCCAAGCGGAACCGGTATCGAAGGTGTGCCACAGTGCCGGCTTTTCTTCGCTGGCACCTGGCGCGGCGAAGGTGGTCTTGGAAATGATCAGCACCAGCGCCGACGCCTGCTGTGCCCAGCTGCGGTTGAACGGCACCAGCAGGCTCAGGTAGCGTTCCCAGTTCGGCGTGTCGCGGCGTGCATAAAGGAAGCGCCAAGGCTGAGAGTTGTAGGCCGATGGCGCCCAGCGTGCCGCTTCGAGGAAGCTCAGCAAGGTATCTTCGCTGATCGGTTCGGCGGTGAAGGCGCGCGGCGACCAGCGGTTGATGAACTGCTCGTTGATGGCGTAATCGGCAATGCGGGGGGTGGCGCTCATGGTGGCTCCTGCAAGTGGATGGCAAAGCACGCACGCTACTGCGTCCGCCTGGCACTGACAAGCGGTCTGGCGTTGCCGAAGGCCAGGCTCTAGACTGGCGCCGCCGCGCGCCGCGGCCTGAAGATGAATGCAGGAAACCCGTGTGATGATCGCTGACAGCGCGCCGTTCTGGCGGCGCAAGACCCTCGAACAACTCAGCCCGCAAGAGTGGGAGTCGCTGTGTGACGGCTGTGGCCTGTGTTGCCTGCAAAAGCTCGAGGACGAAGACGACAACAGCGTCTATTACACGCGCATCGCCTGCAAGCTGCTCGACCTCGATACCTGCCAGTGCAGTGACTACCCCAACCGCTTCGCCCATGTGCCGGACTGCATCCAGCTCACCCCGGGCAAGGCCGACCAGTTCAAATGGTTGCCTGGTACCTGTGGTTACCGCCTGGTCAGCGAGGGCAAGGACCTGCCAGAGTGGCACCATCTGGTCTGCGGTGACCGCAAGCAGGTGCATGAACAGCGCATATCGCAATCGGGGCGTATGCTCAGTGAACATGATGTGGATGAAGACGACTGGGAAGACCACTTGATTTTCCGCGCCAGCTGAAGGGCGCACGCACCCTGTCGCCTCTGAGGAACAAGGAGTTTCGCCATGCGTTGCCAGTTGTTGTTGCTCCTCGGGCTGGTGGCCTGTTCGCCGGCCTGGGCGAAAAAAGTCGACCTCGATTACCAGGTGCGTCTGCTGCCTGCCAATGGCCAGGCCGAAGTGCGCCTGACCCTGGCTGAAGGCAGTGCCGTGCGCAGCCTGGATTTCGACTTGGGCAAGGCTGGCGCCTACAGTGGCTTCCAGGCCGATGGCCAGTGGCAGCAGCAGGGCGAGCGTGGGGTATGGCACCCGGCGACGGGCAAGACCAGCCTCAGCTACCGGGTAAAGCTGGACCAGAAGCTGCGCAGCGGCGCCTACTCCACGCGCATCACCTCGCATTGGGCGCTGTTCCTCGGCGATCAGCTGGTGCCGCCTGCGCGCCTCGACCAGCAGGACGGTACCGAGCTGGTGGCGCGCCTGACCGTCGACTTGCCAGAAGGCTGGAAGAGCATCGAAACGGCCTGGCCACGCATCGGCAAGGACAAGTTCCGTATCGACAACGTGTCCCGCCTGTTCGACCGCCCGACCGGCTGGATGCTGGCGGGCGACCTTGGCAGCCGCCGTGCCCGCCTGGGCGAGACCGAGGTGACCGTGGCCGCGCCAGTGGGGCAGGGCATGCGGCGGATGGACAGCCTGACCCTGCTGACCTTCGTCTGGCCGCAGCTGCAGGCGGTGTTCCCGCGCAACCCGGCCAAGCTGCTGCTGGTTGGCGCCCGCGATGGCATGTGGCGCGGGGCGACGGCGGCCGATGGTTCGATCTACCTGCATAGCAGCCGGCCGATGGTCAGCGAGCGTGGCAGCAGCCCGCTGCTGCGCGAGCTGGTCCAGCTGTTTGCGCAGATTCGTGTGCGAGACAACAGCGACTGGCTGGGCCAGGGCCTGACCGAATACTACGCCACCGAGCTGTTGCGCCGTGCCGGAGGCATCAGCGACGACCGTTACGAGGTATGGCAGGCTCGCTTGCAGAAGCAGGGCGGTAAGGTCACCCAACTGCGTGCCGAGCACGCAAGCCCCGCGCAAGTGGCCCGTGGGGTGATGTTGCTGCAGGCGCTGGACAAGGAAATCCGCATCCATACCCAGGCCAAGCGCTCGCTGGACGACGTCACCCGGGCACTGATGCGCCTGCCCAGCGTGAGCACCGAAGAGTTCGTGCAGATCAGCGAAAACGTGCTGGGGCGTCGCTCCGACGTCCTGCAGAGCAAGGCCCTGCGCTAGCCTGCACTGGCCTCTTCGCGGGTAAACCCGCTCCCACAGTGACCCCAACAGTTCTTGAAATCTGTTGTGAACCTGTGGGAGCGGGTTTACCCGCGAAGAGGCCGGCACAAGCATCACAAGACTCAGCTGCCAGTCAACGGATCTTTCCCGGTCACGGTTACCCCACGGGTAGCCGCCTCGGCACTCGCCCTGAGCACCTCAAGCTCCGCCGCACTGCGCTGTATATCCGAGCGCAAGCGCTGATACTCCTGCCGATGCCTCAGCCACCAGGCCTTGGTCGAACAATGCCCGCTGACCCCACGGGCCACCGCCAGGCCGCCCACCACCATCTGCAACAGCCCGATCAGGCCGCCGTGGCGCAGCCCCTTGCTGAACATCAGTGCACCGCCGGCCAGTGAGCCGGCGCGTTCCAGGCCATGGACATTGTGCTCCCGCGACCCCGCGGCGGAATGGATATCGAGCATGGCAAGCCCTCCTTGTGGAATGTAAGCAAGTGACCCGACCACGGCAGCCAGCGTTCATTCGCCGTGCCGGGCGGTCGCGAAGGCTCTGCCATGGGCCTTGCGTGCGTATCGATGTCTGGTCCGGTCAATTGCTGGGTGGATACGGGCAACTGAAGCTTGCTCATGCAGGATTAACTGGTCCCCGCGCGAAGCTCATCCACGCTGGGTTTCGATCCAGGAGCTTCACGTCCCCCTCCACAAAAGAACAACAGCAGGGATCAGGATGACCATGACAAGCGCGAGTGGCGCCGGCAATCTGCAGGCGCAAGGCTTCAAGCGCGGCACGCAACATCGCGGATCGTTCAAGGGCATCACCGAAACGATCACGAAGATCGACAGCGTGGCGCGCGGTTGGCCTCCAGACGCGCTGCGTCGCCGGATCCTCAGCATGGAACTGGCCCCGGGCGCGGTGGTGGACGAACTTGAAGGACTGGAAGCTGGGCGATCCGCTCGGCCCGGGAAAACCGCCTGGAAGCGATGGTCAGCAAGTCGCACTTCGAGAAGGTGAAGTCGTATCTGGAATACGCTGCCGAGCAGAAACTCAGCATCGTTCAGGGGGGCGAGACCGAGGAAGGTGTGTTCGTGCAGCCGACCATCGTCGACAACGTTGGCCGCGACAACAAATTGTTCGTCGAGGAAATCGTTGGGCCGGTGCTGCGCGTGACCCGCTTCGAAATCCTGGATGAGGCCATCGAGTTGGCCAACGACACCGTTTGCGGCCTGGCCGCTTCGGCTTACACCGGCAGCCTGCGCAATGCGCTGCGCCTGTCGCGTGAAATCCGTGCGGGCGTGGTGACGGTCAACTGCTTCGGTGAAGGTGATGTGACGACGCCGTTCGGTGGCTACAAGGAGTCTGGCTTCGGTGGGCGCGACAAGTCCATCTGGGCCCACGACCAGTACACGGAGCTGAAGACCATCTGGATCAACGCTTCGTGACCTGAGCAAGACCGGTGCTGTTCTGACGGAGCTCAGCACCAGCCGGCCGTCTTGCGATGGCAGGGCCGGCCTCTTCGCGGGTAAACCCGCTCCCACAGGAACTGCACAAGCCTTGAAGTCTGTGAGTTCCCTGTGGGAGCGGGTTTACCCGCGAAGAGGCCGGCCCTGCCAACGCAAGGCGGCCTTTTTATTTGAATTTGGGCCCAGATCGGGTATTCAAGCCCTTGGCCATGCGGTCATACAGCACCACGTTCACCGTCGCTGCCAGGTTCATGCAGCCTTCGGTGGGGATGTAGATGGTCTCTTCGCACCACCCGCGCACTGCCTCGCTCAACGAGCCATCCTCAGGCCCAAAGATATAGATCGCCCGGTCCGGGTGGGTGTATTCCGGCAGCGGCCGTGCACCGTCCACCAGCTCCACCGCCACCGGCGTGCAGCCCAGGGGAATGATGCGCTGCAGGTCGTCGATGCCGATCAGCGGTATGTCGTAGTGCACCCGCTTGGTGTCGGTGACGAAGTCACGTGCGCGCTCGTAGCGCTTGCCGGTGTAGAACACCGAGTTGACGCCGTAGCAACCCGCTGCGCGCATCACCGAACCGACGTTCTCCGCAGACTTGGGGTTGAACAGGCCGATGCAGCTGTACCGTTTGTTTGCCACGTGCCGGGGCCCTTCTCGAAAAAAGAGCGCGATTATACGGGCTTGCCGGCAGCAGCGGGGTTTTGCACCGACAGGAGTCGTGACGGTCAGTCTTTTTTCAGCATGCCCGCCAGCCCGGCGAACGGGTTGTGGGTGGCCTTGGCGATGCTCGGGGTGCTGGTCGAGCCTTCGCTGAAGTACTGCTGGTCGGTGTAGCGCGAGTGTTCGTTGTCGTGGCAGTACAGGCACAGCAGCTCCCAGTTGGAGCCGTCCTGCGGGTTGTTGTCGTGGTTATGGTCACGGTGGTGCACGGTCAGCTCGCTCAGGCGCTTGCCGGCGAACTCGCGGGCGCAGCGGCCGCACACGTGCGGGTACATTCTCAGGGCTTTGTCGCGGTAGCCCATCTCCTTGTCGCGCTTGGCGTCGGCGAGGATGCGGTCGAGGCGGGCGGTGGCGGCGGAGGTGGAAGCCGAACTCATGGTGTTTCCTTTGTTCTGATCAGGCAGGTGACGGTTATGCCCTTGAGTCTAGCGCGCTTGCGGGGCAGGCGGACAGGCGAAAACTCGAATATCGGCGTAGCCTGTACAGAGGTTCCCGACAGGAGGTTGCTGATGTTCCACGCGATCCTCGCCGCGCTGCTTGTCGCCGCCATGCCCCTGGCTGAAGCGGCGAGCACGCCACCCCGGCTCAGTACCCCGGTGCCTGGTGCACCCGGCACGCCGACGCCCACGCCTTACCCGCAGATTACCCCGAGCACGCCACCCAAGGCCTACGACAGCACGCCGGGCGCGCCACTGTTGCCGCCGATGCCGGTGCCAGGCCCGCCCAAGGATCAGGACTTGCCTGGTTTGCGCCAGGAGCTGCCGAAACCGCCTGCGCAAGATGATTAGAGAGAGTTCTGCGCCAGTGAGATCGAGCGCCGCCCGCGCGGCGCATCGTGGATAAATCCGCTCCCGCATGTGTTGCAACGTGACCACGCCTGTGAGGCCATGTCTGTCAGCCGGTTTACACGGCTCAAGTCACGCGCCAAGTCGGGCAACCATGGCATAACAGGTTCGGCACGATGCAACAAATGCAGGAGCGGATTTATCCACGATGCGCCGCGCGGGCGGCGCTCGATCTCACAGGCGCAGAACACTCAACGGCGAACTTCGGAAACTCACTTCACCCCCAACTCGCCAAACACAAACGCATATTCCAGCGCCACATCACGCAACCCCTGGTAACGGCCGCTCATCCCGCCATGCCCAGCCCCCATCTCGGTCTTGAGCAGCAGCAGGTTGTCGTCGGTCTTGCGGGTACGCAGACGCGCCACCCACTTGGCCGCCTCCCAGTACTGCACCCGGCTGTCGTTGTAGCCGGCCACCACCAGCATGGCCGGGTAGGCCTGGGCGCTGACGTTCTCGTAAGGTGCATAGGCCTTGATGCGTGCGTACACCTCAGGTTCTTCGGGGTTGCCCCATTCGTCATATTCGGTGACGGTCAACGGCAGCTCGGGGTCGAGCATGGTGTTGAGCACGTCGACGAACGGTACCTCGGCGATGGCACAGCGGAACAGCTCCGGGCGCAGGTTGAGCACCGCGCCCATCAGCAGGCCGCCGGCGCTACCGCCGCTGATGGCCAGGCGATCCGGTGCAGTCACACCCTGGGCGATCAGGTGTTCGGCGCAGTCAATGAAGTCGCTGAAGGTGTTGTGCTTGTGTTCCTGCTTGCCGGCGCGGTACCAGGCCTCACCCAGCTCGCCGCCGCCGCGCACATGGGCGATGGCGAAAGCCACGCCGCGCTGCAGCAGGCTCAGGCGGGCGTGGGAGAACCACGGGTCGAGGCTTTCACCGTAGGCGCCGTAACCATACAGGTAGAGCGGCACGGTCTTGTCTTGGTCTTCGCGGCGGCGCACCAGGCTGATCGGCACTTGGGTGCCGTCCGCCGCGGTGGCCCACAGGCGCTGGCTGACGTAGTCGTCGGCGTCGAACTGGCCGAGCACCGGAGTCTGCTTGAGGACTTCCTGGGCACCCGTGGCCAGCTCCAGCTGGCGCACTTGGGCCGGGCGGTTGAGCGCTTCGTAGCGCAGGCGCACACGGCGGCTGGCGAACTCCAGGCTGTCCTGCACGTACAGGCTATAGGCCGCATCGGGCAATTCGACCCGGTAGGGGGCCAACCCTTGCGGGCGTACTTCGATGATCGGCAGGCCGCCTTCACGCAGGCTCAGGGTCAGCGCGTCGGCATTCAGGCTCAGGCCTTCGAGCATGATGTCGTCGCGGTGCGGCACCAACACCTGCCACTGGTCGCGGCTGGGTAGCGGGGCGACCGGTGCATGGTAGAGGGCAAAGTTGATGCCCTCCTGGTTGCTGCGGATGAACCAGCGCCATTGGCCATCGAGCTGGCCGTGATCAGGGAAGTACTCGTGGCCTTCGACCCGTGGCGCCAGGCAGGTGAACGCCGCCTGTGGTGTTTCGGCGTCGAGCACCCAGGCTTCGCTGGTGGTCTTGCTGTTGAGCAGCAACACCAGCTGGCGTTCGGAGCTGGTGCGGTAGCAGTGCAGGAAGAAACGGCCGTCAGGCTCTTCGAACACGGTGCTGGCGTCAGCCGCGCCGAGGGTGTGGCGGCGCAAGCGCCAGGGGCGGTGGGTATCGTCCAGCTCGGCGAAGAACAGCGTCTGGCTGTCGTTGGCCCAGGTCATGCTGCCATCGCAGTCGTCAAAGGGCAGGGCGGTCAGGTTGCCGCTGGTCAGGTCCTTGACGTACAGGGTGTAGATTTCGTCGCCGCTGGTGTCGAGGCTGTAGGCCAGCAGGCGGTGGTCGGGGCTGACATTGAACGTGCCCAGCGACAGGAAGCCGCCGTTGGCCAGGGCGTTGGGGTCGAGCAGCAGTTGTTCCTGGCTTTCATCGACCGTGTTGGAATCGTCCGCCGGGCGGGGGCAGCGGTAGTGACGCGGGTATTCGTCACCTGCGGTGGTGCGGGTGTAGTACAGGTACGGGCCCCAGGGCGAGGGCAGCGACAGGTCGGTTTCCAGGATGCGGCCCTTGATCTCTTCGAACAGCTGCTCGCGCAGCGCTGCCTGGTCGGCGAGGCAGGCCTCCTGGTAGGCGTTTTCCGCCTGCAGGTAATCGAGCACTTCCTGGGTGTCGCGCTGTTGCAGCCAGGCATAGGGATCGGTGGCCTGGTCCTGGCGGGCAATGGGGGGCTGGGGCTTGGTTGGCATCGGGGATCTCTTGACCGGGACAGGGAGACGCTGTTTGCGCCCTGAAAAGTGTTTATCATAGGCATCTCTTTGCCTGGCTTGCACGAACCACCATGATCGAGAATGACTACACCTTCGCCTGGGGCCTCTACGCTGTCGCCGCGCTGGGCTGCCTGCTGGTGGGCTTCAAGCTCACCGGCTGGATGTGGCGCTGGCTGCGTGAACCACTGCGGGTGATCCTGGCGGTGCTGCTGCTGACGCCGACCATCGTCGACCCGGGCAAGGACATCTTCGCCCCGGCGATCGCCATCACTGCCCTGGACCTTGCCTTCAAGGTCGGCAACAACGCCTGGCGGGCGATTTCCGATTTTGCCATGTACGGCATGATCGCCTTCGTCTTGTACATCGTCTTCGTGCTGATCCGCTGGCCGCTGGAAAAGCGCGCCCGCGAGCGCCGCGCGCAGGCTGAAGCCGCCGCCGAGCGCCGCGTGGCCGAGGACAATGCAGTCACGGCCGGCGCACCAATGGCTGCCGAGCGCCATGACCGTTACCGCGACGACCCGCCACCTGCCGCGCCCAGCGGCGGCCGTGGCCGGGTCGAACCACGCCTGTAAGCGGAGACACCCCCATGTGCGAACTGCTGGGCATGAGTGCCAACGTCCCCACCGACATCGTTTTCAGCTTTACCGGCCTGATGCAGCGTGGCGGGCGCACCGGCCCGCACCGTGACGGCTGGGGCATCGGCTTCTACGAGGGGCGTGGCCTGCGCCTGTTCCAGGACCCGGCCGCAAGCAGCGAGTCGGAAGTCGCCAACCTGGTGCAGCGCTATCCGATCAAGAGCGAAGTGGTGATCGGTCATATACGCCAGGCCAACGTCGGCCGCGTGTGCCTGTCCAACACGCACCCGTTCGTCCGCGAAATGTGGGGCCGCAACTGGTGTTTCGCGCACAACGGCCAGCTTGGCGAGTTCAAGGGTGAAGCGACCTTCTATCGCCCGGTGGGCGATACCGACAGCGAAGCGGCCTTCTGCGATCTGCTCAACCGCATCCGCGCGGCCTTCCCGGAGCCGGTCGAGGTTGAGCAGCTGCTGCCAGTGCTGGTCGAAGCCTGTGCCGAGTATCGCGGCAAGGGCGTGTTCAACTGCCTGCTCAGCGATGGCGACTGGCTGTTCTGCTTCTGCTCGACCAAGCTGGTACACATTACCCGGCGTGCGCCATTTGGCGCAGCTCGGTTGAAGGATGTAGACCTGATCGTCGATTTTCACACCGAAACCACGCCTAATGATGTGGTCACGGTAATCGCCACCGAAGCCTTGACCGAGAACGAGACCTGGCGGCGCTACGAGCCCGGCCAATGGGCCCTGTGGCGGCACGGAGAGTGCGTTTCGCAAGGCCAGAGCTAAGGACGCTGCATGTTCAGAAGTTACCTGCGGTTGCTGCTGTTCACCTTCGGCCTGCTGGCCGGTATCCAGGTGCCTGGGCTGGTCAAGGACTACAGCCAGCGGGTCGAGGCGCACCTGTTCGAATCGCGCCAGGCGCTGGATGGTTTCAAACAGACCGCCGAGCGCTTCTTCAAGGGTGATCTGCAGGCCCTGGTGCGGCATTACCGGGACAGTGACGACCCGGTGTTCCTCAGCGATGCCAACAGCATCGAGAGCCTGCTGATTCGCAATCAGTTGCTGGAAAACGAGTGGCTGGCGCTGCAAGGGTCCTGGCTGAGCCGGACTTGGCATGTGCTGGTGCAACCGGATGCGCAGCTGCGCGAAGAGACACTCAAGGGCTACAGTTATCAGATTGTGCTGGTGCCTGAGGCGATTGGCTGGGGCGTCGGGGCAGGGTTTGTGCTGGCTTTCGTGGTCGAGAGCCTGTTGCTCGGGATTGGCTGGGTGATCCTTGGCGGGCGGCGGCGTGGGGCAGTGAAAGAGAGCTGGCGCTGAGGGCTTGCCTCAAATCTTGCGGCGCCTGGGAAATCGAGCGCCGCCCGCGCGGCGCATCGCGGATAAATCCGCTCCTACATTTGTTGCAACGTGCCGAACCTGTTACGCCATGGTTGTCAGCCTTGGCGCATGACTTGAGCGCTACGAACAGGCTGACAACCATGGCCTGACAGGCATGGCCACGTTGCAACAAATGCAGGAGCGGATTTATCCGCGATGCGCCGCGTGGGCGGCGCTCGATCCCACAGGCGCAGAAAACCTTACGGCGAACATCTACGAAACCAGCACTATCCGCTGCCCCCCGACATCCCGCGCATACCGCTCCAGCACCTGCCGGCACACGCCGACCACCTCATCCACCAACGCCACCCCTGTCTGCCAGGCCACCACCAGCTCCAGGCTCGGTGGCGGCTGCAAGCCTTCCAGCAACACCAGCTCACCGCGGCTCAACTCCGCATCCACCAACGCCGGTGGCAAGGCGCCAACCCCGAAGCCATCGCGCAGCAGCCGGGTGATGGCCGCCACCGAGTTCACGCAGTTCAGTCGCGGCGCCTCGGCGCCGGCGCCCTGCAACAGGCTGAGTACCTCCTGGTGCGGCCGCGAGTTCTTCGAGAAGGTAACAATCCGCTCGCGCCCCAGTTCGGCCAGCGAGGCGAAGTCACGGTGGTACACGGAACCCGCCGCCACTACCCAACCCATCGGGTAGCGCGCCAGGTCCTGGCTGCGGATCGATTGTTCGCGCAGCAGGTCGGTCTGCAGGATCACGTCCAGGAAGCCCTTCTGCAACTGCTCGCGCAGGTTCAGCGCGGTGTCGGCGACCAGTTCGATTTCCACCTGCGGGTAGCGCTCTGTCAGTTCTGCAACCAACGCGCTCATCCAGGTGTGGATCACCGTGTCCATCACGCCGACGCGAATGCGCCCGACCTTGGCCCGGTCGCTATCCAGCGACTGCTTCATGGCCTTGGCCGTGTCGAGCATGCGCTCGGCGTACTCCAGCACTTTGCTGCCCTCTGGTGTCAGGCTGACGCCGCGGGAGTCGCGCAGCAGCAGTTTCACCCCAAGGTCGGCCTCCAGCGCGGCAATGCGGCTGGACACCGAGGCCTGGGTGGTGAACAGCTTGTCTGCGGTCAGGCGGAAGCTCTTGAGCCGGGCGACCCAGACGAAGGTTTCGAGGAAGCGAAGGTTCATGATCAGTTTTTCTTGTTCCAGACCGGCGGTTTTTCTCGTTGGACTCAGGCGGCACAGCCTCTGAACATGACGCCCAGGCCGCGACGCCCGACGTCGCCCATAAAACAATACCAACAAGCCGAGGCAAGCATGAACCCAAGCGGCGTGCAGCAGCAGGTGCAATCCCCTCCTTCGACCGGGCCGTTCGCCTGGTACCGTGACATCGACCAACAGCAACGGCGCACATTCTGGAGCTGCAAGATCGGCTATGGCCTGGACGGCATGGACACGCAGATGCTCAGTTTCGTCATCCCGACGCTGATCATGTTGTGGGGCATCAGTACCGCCGAAGCCGGGCTGATCCACACCAGCACGCTGATCGCCTCGGCCGTCGGCGGCTGGGTTGCCGGCATCCTCTCCGACCGCATCGGCCGCGTGCGCACCCTGCAACTGACGGTGTTGTGGTTTGCCTTCTTCACCTTCCTCTGCGGCTTTGCCCAGAACTATGAGCAGCTGCTGATCGCCCGCACCCTGATGGGCTTCGGTTTCGGCGGTGAATGGACCGCCGGCGCAGTGTTGATCGGCGAGGTGATCCGTGCCCAGGACCGCGGCAAGGCGGTGGGCATGGTGCAGTCGGGCTGGGCCATCGGCTGGGGCTTGACGGCGATCCTGTATGCGCTGCTGTTCTCCTGGCTGCCGCCCGAGCAGGCCTGGCGTGCGCTGTTCTTGCTCGGCCTGGTGCCGGCAATCTTCGTGATCTTCGTTCGCCGGTTGGTCAAGGACCCTGAGGTGTATCGCCAGGCCAAGGCGGGGGAGAGTGCTGAGGCCCCGTCGCATTTCTACGAGATCTTCGCCCCCGGCATGCTCTGGACCACCGTGCGTGCGTCCCTGCTGACCACCGGTGCGCTGGGTGGCTACTACGCCATCACTTCGTGGCTGCCGACCTTCCTCAAGAACGAGCGCGGCCTGAGCGTGCTGGGCACCGGCGGCTATCTGGCGATGGTGATCATCGGTTCCTACATCGGCTATGTGGTCAGCGCGTACCTGTCCGACCTGCTGGGGCGCAAGAAGAACTTCATCCTGTTCGCCGTAGGGTCGTTCATCATCGTGCTGCTGTACACGCAGATGCCGGTCAGCGATGGCGTGATGCTGTGGCTTGGCTTCCCGCTGGGCTTCTTCGCCTCAGGCATCTTCAGCGGCATGGGCGCGTTTCTGACCGAACTGTTCCCCACCCGGGTGCGTGGCTCGGGGCAGGGCTTCTGCTACAACATCGGCAAAGTCATCGCCGCCCTGTTCCCGCTGCTGATCGGCCTGCTTGGCGAGAAGATCCCCCTGGGCCTGGGCATCGGCGTGTTCTCTGCGGTGTCGTATGGCGTGGTGATCGTGGCGGCGTTGAGCCTGCCGGAAACACGCGGCAAACAACTTCAGGCGCGCTAAGGTAGGCCTATGAACATCGACACGGGAGCACGTCAGGTGAAACCCCTGCTACTCAATTGCGACATGGGCGAGAGTTACGGCAGCTGGCGCATGGGCCTGGATGCCGAGGTGATGCCCTACATCGACTGCGCCAACATCGCCTGCGGCTACCACGCTGGCGACCCGAGCATCATGCGCCGCACCGTGGCCATGGCGCTGGAGCACGGCGTGACCATCGGCGCGCACCCGGCCTACCCGGACCTGGTCGGTTTCGGCCGCCGCACCATGGCCTGCAGCGCTGAAGAAATCCGTGACATGCTGCATTACCAGATCGGCGCCCTGGACGGTATCTGCAACGTGCTCGGCGGGCGCGTGGCTTACGTGAAGCCCCACGGCGCACTGTACAACGACATGATGGCCGACCCGCTCAAGCTGCGCACCGTGCTGGAAGCTGTGGCGGCCTATGGCAGTGGCCTGCCGCTGATGCTCATGGCCACAGCCGACAATAGCGCGGCCCAGGCCCTGGGCGATGAAATCGGCGTGCCGCTGTGGTTCGAGGCCTTCGCCGACCGTGCCTACACCGCCAGCGGCCACCTGGTTTCGCGGCGTCTGCCGGGGGCAGTGCACCATGAGCCGGCGCTAGTGGTGGAGCAGGCCCTGCGCCTGGCCCGCAGCGAAGCACTGGTGGCGGATGATGGCAGCGCGTTGAAGCTTGCCGCCAGCACCCTCTGCGTGCACGGCGACAACGACAGTTCGGTGGCGGCCGTGCGGCAGATCCGCCAGGCCCTCGATGCGCTGGAGGCGCGATGAAACTGCGTATCGAAACCGTCGCCATCGACAGCCTGATGGTGCGCCTGTTCGACCGTATCGACGAAGCCAACATGCCCTGGATGCTCGCCGCCAGCCAGCGCCTGAGCGCGGCGTTCGGCGTGCACCTGGTGGACCTGGTGCCGTCCTACACCACGCTGATGCTGCAATCTGACCTGCCACCAGGCGAGGCGAAGGCGCTGATCGGCCAGGCGCTTGGTGGCTTGCAGCCGGATACCGGCAACGGTGGCCGGCGCCATGAAATCCCGGTGTGGTACGACGCCAGCGTCGGCCCGGAACTGCCCGTGCTGGCAGCCCGCAGCGGGCTGAGCGAAGACGAGGTGGTCCGCTTGCACAGCGAACGTGAATACCCGGTGTTCGCCCTTGGCTTCGCCCCAGGTTTCGGCTTCATGGGGCTGGTTGACGAGCGCCTGGCCAGCCCGCGCCTGAGCACCCCGCGCAAGCGTGTGGCGGCCGGCAGCGTTGGTATCGCCGAACGCCAGACGGCGGCATATCCTGCGGTGTCGCCGGGTGGCTGGAACCTGATCGGGCGTACACCGGTGCGCCTGTTCGACCGTGAGCGTGAGGGTTACAGCTTGCTGCAGCCGGGCGACCGAGTGCGCTTCGTGGCGGTGTCGCGGGCCGAGTTCGTGGCCTTGGGCGGTGACGTGGAGGTGCAGGCATGAAGCAGTTGAAAATCGAGGCCAGCACCGCATTGTGCCAGTTGCAGGACGCCGGGCGCTTTGGCGTGCGCCACCTGGGTGTGACCCAGGGTGGGGCGCTGGACTGGGTAGCGATGCATTGGGCCAACTGGCTGCTGGGTAACCCGCTGGGGGCGCCCGTGGTCGAGGTGGCACTGGGTGGTTTTGCCCTGGTGGCCGAGCAGGACTGCGTGCTGGCGCTGGCCGGAGCTGACCTGGATGCGCGGGTGGATGATCAGCCATTGCTGCCATGGCGCAGCTTCGGCTTGGCCAAAGGGCAACACTTGACCCTGAAGCAGCCAAAGCAGGGTGTGCGGGCGTATCTGGCAGCGCCGGGCGGGTTCCTTGGTGAGGATGTGCTGGGCAGCTGCGCCACGGTCGTGCGCGAGGCGCTGGGCGGTATTGATGGACGAGGCAAGGCACTTGAGAAAGGCCAGGGTCTGACCTTTGTCGGCGACGCGCCGGCCCTGCGCGAGGTGCCAGCTACCTTGCGTCCGAGCTATCCGCAAAAACCGGTGCTCGACCTGGTGATGGGCGCGCAGATCGGTGACTTCAGCGGGACCAGCCTGTTCGAGGCGTTCAACCGTGATTGGGCGCTGGACAGCCGCGCAGACCGCATGGGCATCCGCCTTTTGGGGCCGCAGTTGGTCTACCAGGGCGCGCCGATGATTTCCGAAGGGATTCCGCTGGGGGCGGTGCAGGTGCCGCCGGACGGTCAGCCTATCGTGCTGCTCAATGATCGGCAGACCATTGGCGGCTATCCGCGATTGGGGGCTTTGACGCCGTTGGCGTTGGCACAGCTGGCGCAGTGCATGCCGGGGGCGGTGGTGCGGTTCAGGGCAGTGGTGCAGGACGAGGCCTGGCGGGAGCAGCAGCTTTACCTGGGCCGTTGGCAATAAGGCTACAGGCCTCTTCGCGGGTGAACCCGCTCCCACAGGTACGGCGCAGGCCATTGTGGGAGCGGGTTTACCCGCGAAGAGGCCAGGACAGGCAATATCACTTGGACAGGTAACGCATCCCTTCTTCCAACCCCTGCAAGGTCAGCGGATACATTTTGTCCTCGATCAGGTCACGCACCAGGTGCGTAGACGCCGTGTAGTCCCAGGCCTGCTTCGGATAAGGGTTGATCCAGATGACTTTCTTGAATTTCTCCATGAAGCGCTGAATCCACACATACCCGGCTTCTTCGTTCCAGTGCTCCACGCTGCCACCCGGCTGGGTGATCTCGTAGGGCGCCATGGCTGCGTCACCGACAAATACCACCTTGTAGTCATCGCCGTACTTGTGCAGCAAGTCGAAGGTGGAGAAGCGCTCTGATGTACGCCGCAGGTTGTTCTTCCACACCGACTCATAAACGCAGTTGTGGAAGTAGTAATACTCCAGGTGCTTGAACTCGGTCTTGCAGGCCGAGAACAGCTCTTCGCAGACCTTGACGTGGGCGTCCATCGAACCGCCGATGTCGAACAGCAACAGCAGCTTTACCGTGTTGCGCCGCTCCGGGCGCATCTGGATGTTCAGCAGCCCGGCGTCACGCGCGGTGTGGTCGATGGTGCCGTCGATGTCCAGCTCTTCGGCGGCGCCTTCGCGGGCGAACTTGCGCAGGCGGCGCAGGGCCAGCTTGATGTTGCGCGTACCCAGCTCGACCTGGTCGTCGAGGTTCTTGTACTCGCGCTGGTCCCAGACCTTGACCGCCTTGCCCTGGCGCTTGCCGGCCTCGCCGACGCGGATGCCTTCGGGGTTGAAACCGCCCGAGCCGAACGGGCTGGTGCCGCCGGTGCCGATCCACTTGTTGCCGCCGGCGTGGCGTTCCTTTTGTTCTTCAAGGCGTTTCTTGAATTCTTCGATCAGCTTGTCCAGGCCTCCGAGGGACTGGATCTGCGCACGCTCTTCGTCGCTCAGCGAGCGCTCGAACTCCTTGCGCAGCCACTCATCGGGGATCAGCGCCTCGATGTGCTGGTCGAGGTTTTCCAGGCCCTTGAAGTAGGCGGCGAAGGCGCGATCAAACTTGTCGAAGTGGCGCTCGTCCTTCACCAGGATGGCGCGGGCCAGGTAATAGAAGGCGTCCATGTCGGCAAACACCACGCCTTTTTGCATGGCGTGGTGCAGGTCGAGCAGTTCGCGCACCGATACCGGCACCTTCGCCGCGCGCATTTCATTGAACAGGTTGAGCAGCATGGCCCGGCTCCTGTCAGCGGTTGCCGCGCCGGCTCATGAAGGCCAGGCGCTCGAGCAGCGTCACGTCCTGCTCGTTCTTCACCAGGGCGCCAGCCAACGGCGGGATGGCCTTGGTCGGGTCGCGTTCGCGCAGCACGGCTTCGCCGATATTGTCGGCCATCAGCAGCTTGAGCCAGTCGACCAGCTCGGAGGTGGACGGTTTCTTCTTCAGGCCCGGTACCTTGCGCACGTCGAAGAACACGTCCAGTGCCTCGCTGACTAGCGACTGGCTGATGTTCGGGTAGTGCACGTCGACGATCTGCTGCAGGGTGCTGCGGTCAGGGAAGGCGATGTAGTGGAAGAAGCAGCGGCGCAGGAAGGCGTCGGGCAGCTCTTTTTCGTTGTTGGAGGTAATTATGATGATCGGGCGTTGCTTGGCCTTGATGGTCTCGTCGATTTCGTAGACGTAGAACTCCATCTTGTCGAGTTCTTGCAGCAGGTCGTTGGGGAACTCGATGTCGGCCTTGTCGATCTCGTCGATCAGCAGGATCACCCGCTCGTCGGCCTCGAAGGCCTCCCACAGCTTGCCCTTCTTCAGGTAGTTGCGCACGTCGTGGACCTTGTCCACGCCCAGCTGCGAGTCGCGCAGGCGGCTGACCGCATCGTACTCGTAGAGGCCCTGGTGAGCCTTGGTGGTGGACTTGATGTGCCAGGTGATCAGGCGTGCGCCGAACGAAGCGGCGAGCTGCTCGGCGAGCATGGTCTTGCCAGTGCCAGGCTCGCCCTTGACCAGCAGCGGGCGTTCGAGGGTGATGGCCGCGTTTACCGCCAGTTTCAGGTCGTCTGTGGCGACGTAGTCGCGGGTGCCTTCGAACTTCATGGGTCTGTCCTCTGCCGGGTGCCTGTGCCGGCCTCTGCGCGGATAAACCCGCTCCCACAGGTACGGCACAGGATTCAAATCTTGTGCAATCCGTGTGGCAGCGGGTTTACCCGCGAAAGGGCCGGTACTGACAATACATGTTCTTAATTTGTTTCCGACTATAACGCGGGCTTGGGCGGCTGGAAACGCAGACCGGGTATTCAGTCCCTGAATGGCCCGTCACGGATTTTCAGTCAGCCTTGGGCGGGGGCTGTTCATAGCGGGCATTGAACGCCTGGATGAAGCCATTGCGCAGGATCTGCAAAAACGCCTCGAAGGCACTGATGTCCTGCTTGTGCACGCTGCCACTCAGTTCGACGCGGGTGGCGAACTGGTTCTTCGGCTGGTTCTTCAGCACCGTCTCGCTGGCCCCTACCAGCGCCTCCCAGACCGAGCGGAAGATGTTCTTGTTCTTGTTCTCCACGTCCTGCTGCCAGTCGAATACATCCACATCGCGCAACAACGGCTTGATGTAGCCATGCAGGCGGCCGTCTTCGGCCTGGGCCTCGATGACCAGGTCGCCGTGCCCGGCATTGAAGTCGAACTTGCCGTAGGCACTGGAAAAATCGTTGAGCCTGCGCAGCTCGATGCCGGTGGCACGCAGGCGGAATTCAAAGTCGTCGAAATCACTGAAGGGGTCGAAGGTGGCGCGGCTCTCGACCTTGGCATCGCCCAGCAGCAGGGCGCTGGCGTCGAAGCTGGCATCGCGCCGGCCCTTTTCGTCGCGCACGTTGGTCAGGTTGCGGATGTTGGCATCGAGCTGCGTGGCCTTGAGGTCGACCGGCGGTTTGGAGGTGAAGTTATGAAAAGTCAGTGTGCCGTTCTCGATCTGCACGTCGTTGAGGGTGATCGGCAGCAGTTTCTCCAGCTGCTGGCGCCAGTCGGTACCGCGACCGGTCTGCGAGGCCTGCTTGCTGCCGCCGTCGACGAAGTTGAGCACAGGGCGACTGAAGGTCACCTTGGCAACCACGGCCTGATCGTGGATCAGTGAATGCCAGCTCACCGACAGGTCGATCAGCGGCGCTTCCAGCAGCGGTACCGGGACCTTGCCGGTGGCCTTGACGATCTTCAGGCCATTGATCTGGTAGGCGCCGCGCCACCAGGCCAGGTCGACGTCGGCCACCTGGCCACGGTATTCGCCCATGTGGGCGAGTTTGTCGTTCAGGTAATCGCGCACCAGGTAGGGCAGGGCCAGCTGCAAGGCCACCAGCAGCACGATCAGGCTGGTCAGGCCAATCAACGGCCAGCGATAGCGAGCTTTCATCGCAAGGCTCTCCGTGGCGGGTTGCACGGTTGACCGCAGGTAAAGCCCGGGAGTTCGAACAGGCTTTACTGGCCACCGGGGCGGGCTTACCCTTTAAGCCTTTCCCTGTTGTTTCTCATGTTCAAGGACCCTGCCATGAGCCGTATCTTTGCAGACAACGCCCACTCCATCGGCAACACGCCGCTGGTGCAGATCAACCGCATCGCCCCGCGTGGGGTGACCATCCTGGCCAAGATCGAAGGGCGCAACCCGGGCTACTCGGTCAAGTGCCGGATTGGCGCGAACATGGTCTGGGACGCCGAGAGCAGCGGCAAACTCAAGCCGGGCATGACCATCGTCGAGCCGACTTCGGGCAACACTGGCATCGGCCTGGCCTTCGTCGCTGCCGCCCGTGGCTACAAGCTGATCCTGACCATGCCGGCCTCCATGAGCCTGGAGCGACGCAAGGTGCTCAAGGCACTGGGGGCAGAGCTGGTGCTGACCGAACCGGCCAAGGGCATGAAAGGCGCCATCGAGAAGGCCAATGAAATCGTCGCCTCCGACCCTGCCCAGTACTTCCTGCCGGGCCAGTTCGAGAACCCGGCCAACCCGGCGATCCACGAAAAGACCACAGGGCCGGAGATCTGGAACGACACCGACGGCGCGGTCGACGTACTGGTTGCAGGCGTCGGTACCGGCGGCACCATCACTGGCGTGTCGCGCTACATCAAGCACACCCAGGGCAAGTCGATTTTGTCGGTGGCGGTCGAGCCGGTGGCTTCGCCGCTGATCAGCCAGACCCTGGCCGGTGAAGCGCTCACGCCCAGCCCGCACAAGATCCAGGGCATCGGCGCAGGCTTCGTACCGAAAAACCTCGACCTGTCGATCGTCGACCAGGTCGAGACCGTGACCGATGAAGAGTCCAAGGCCATGGCCATTCGCCTGATGCAGGAAGAAGGCATTCTCTGCGGTATTTCCTGTGGTGCGGCCATGGCAGTCGCGGTGCGCCTGGCCGAGAAACCGGAGATGCAGGGTAAGACCATCGTCGTAATCCTGCCCGACTCGGGTGAGCGGTATCTGTCCAGCATGCTGTTCAGCGACCTGTTCAGTGAGCAGGAAAACCAGCAGTAATCAGCCCTGCCGCTGATCCGGCGCAGCATTCGGCGGCTTGGTTTATTGCAAAATCTTCATGAGTGAGATCCTGCCCTGGTTGTTTTTACCGGGGCGGGATGGGTTTATGATGGCCGGATGATTTTTCTGGGAGCAGGCAGCGCTGGCCTGCGTCCCATCCAAGGAGTGTTGCATGACCTTTTCCTTCCTCGCCAAGGCAGGTGTCCTGCTGGTGTTCTTCGGCAGCGTGCTGTACGTGCACCTGCGCGGCAAGGCACGCCTGCCGGTACTGCGCCAGTTCGTCAACCATTCGGCGCTGTTCGCACCCTATAACAGTCTGATGTACCTGTTCTCCGGCGTGCCGTCCAAGCCTTACCTGGACCGCCAGCGCTTCCCTGAGCTGGACGTGCTCAAGGACAACTGGCAGGTGATCCGCGAGGAGGCCATGCGCCTGTTCGACGAGGGTTACATCCGGGCTGCCGAAAAGGACAACGACGCCGGCTTCGGTTCGTTTTTCAAGAAAGGCTGGAAGCGCTTCTACCTGAAGTGGTACGACAAGCCGCTGCCGTCTGCCGAAGCCCTGTGCCCGAAGACTGTCGAGCTGGTCAGCAGCATCCCCAACGTCAAGGGCGCGATGTTCGCCCTGCTGCCGGGCGGTAGCCACCTGAACCCGCACCGCGACCCATTTGCCGGTTCCCTGCGCTACCACCTGGGCCTGTCGACCCCAAACTCCGACGCTTGCCGCATCTATGTCGACGGCGAGGAATACGCCTGGCGTGACGGCGAGGACGTGATGTTCGACGAGACCTACGTGCACTGGGTCAAGAACGAAACCGACGTGACCCGGGTGATCCTGTTCTGTGACATCGAGCGGCCGCTGAGCAGCCCGCTGATGACCCGTATCAACCGCAAGGTCAGTGCCTTCCTCGGCCGCGCCACCGCGCCGCAGAACACCGACGACGAGCGTGTGGGCGGGATCAACCAGGCCTATGCCTGGAGCAAGCGCTTCAGCAACAAGATCAGCACCCGCGTGAAGCAGTTCAAGCGTGCCAACCCCAAGGCCTACCGCATCCTGCGGCCGGTGCTGGCGGTGGTGGTGGCTTACGTGTTGTACCGCTGGTTGTTCTAAGGCAGGTCTGGCCTCTTCGCGGGTAAACCCGCTCCCACAGGGATCGCGCAGTACTTGAAGCCTGTGCACTACCTGTGAGAGCGGATTTACCCGCGAAGAGGCCGGAACAGGCTATTGCCCAACCCAGGATTCACCGCTATATTCCGAAACACTTCTCTTCCCTGAAGACCCGATCATGCCCGCCCTCCCTTCCACCGCAAGCTTTGCCATCGCGCCAGTCGCCGGCATGGTCGTGCGTGGCAGCCCGCAGCCGGCCATGATCAGTCACTACCCACCACCTGTCAGTGGCGTCGTAGGCGGCGTAGCTCCGCCTCGTTGTGTGGTCGTGCTGGCCTGATCGGCTCCTGCCGCATCCCCTCGCACCCGCAACCTACTGAACACGGTCGGCACCTTCCCTCGCTGAAGTTCACGCCCGCCGTCTGGCTTATTCGCCTTATATCAGGTGGCAATACGTGTCTGTCTTCAACAAAGCATCCGTGGCCTCGGCGGCCACTACCAGCCTGTTCGTCCTGCTCTGGAGCAGCGGCGCGATCGTTTCCAAACTTGGCCTGGCCCATGCCAGCCCCTTCGCCTTCCTGCTGTTGCGCTCGGCGCTGGCCCTGACCGGCCTGCTGCTGATCGGCCCGTTGCTTGGCCTGCGCTGGCCGCGCAGCAGGGGGGCGATACTGCGTGCCTTGGGTACCGGCTGCGTGCTGCTCGGCGCCTACCAGATCTTCTACCTGTTGGCACTCAACACCCATGTCACCCCAGGCGTGATGGCCACAGTGATGGGGGTACAACCGATCCTCACCGTGGTGCTGATGGAGCGCCAGCGTTCCTGGAGCCGGCTGTTCGGGCTGACGCTGGGGCTTGGTGGGCTGGTGATGGTGGTCTACCAGGGCATCAACCTGGGCGGGGTTTCGCTGCTCGGCATGCTGTTCGCCCTGCTGGCGCTGGCCAGCATGACCTTGGGTTCGATCCTGCAGAAGCGCATCACCGACAACCCCATGGGCACACTGCCATTGCAATACATCGCAGGCTTCGCCATGTGCGCGGTGTTTGCACCGCTGCAGCCGTTGCAGGTGGCATGGACCGGCGGCTTCATCGGCGCGCTGTTGTGGATGGGGCTGGTGGTGTCGCTGCTGGCAACGCTGCTGCTGTACCGGCTGATCGCCAAGGGCAACCTCGTCAACGTCACCAGCCTGTTCTACCTGGTGCCGGCAGTGACCGCAGTGATGGATTTCCTGATCTTCGGTAACCGCCTGGCGCCGCTGAGCCTGCTGGGCATGGGGCTGATCGTGGTCGGCCTGCTGTTCGTGTTCCGCAAACCGGCCGCGCGGCTGGCTGAGGCGTAAGGCCTAGCGGAATTCTTCGGGGATGGCGTGGCGTAACACGCCTTCCTCGAAGTCCAGGGTGCCGGCTTCGCGCTGGGTCAGCAGGTAGTAGAGCAGGGTGTCGGCCGATCGCGTTGCCGGCACCTCGACTGCCAGCATCCTGACCGCTTTTTCCACTTCGCAGGTGCAACCGAACTCGATCAGGGCCGCGTGCACCTGCTCCAACGTTTCCGGTGGTTTGACCACGACCCGGAACACCGACGCTCCGGCGCTCTGCTGCAAAGCATCGAACCAGGCCTGGTCGCCCTCATTGCGGATGCTGATGATGTCGCCGGGCGCGATGCCGTAGACGTGGAAGGGGATGCTGTCGACCCGATGGCCACCTGCGACCGCTTGCGTCCACAAGCCTTCCACCGAGGCTGGTGGGTAGCCGTGTTCGTCCTGCTCCAGGCGGAACAGCACCTTTTTGTATGTGTCGCTCATGGTTCGCTTCGCCTCACATACGCGCCGGGCGTAGCACCAGCCACAGTGCCAGGGCAATCAGCACACCGCCATACACATGCGCCATCGACAAAGGCTCATCCAGCAACCACGCGCCCCACACTACGCCGAATACCGGGATGAGGAAGGTCACGGTGCTGGCCTTGACCGGACCGATCTCGGCCAGCAGGCGGAAGTACAGGATGTAGGCGAAGGCGGTGCACAGCAGGCCCAGGCCCAGCAGCGACAGCCATACCTGCCAGCCGCCCCAGCTTGCCGGTGGCTGGGTCAGGGCGCTCCAGGCGAACAGCGGGCTCATCATCAAGGTGGCGCCGAGCATGCTGCCCAAGGCCGACAGGCGGCTGTCCAGGCCGCTGATCCAGCGCCGCGCGAGGAAGCCGGCAAAGCCGTAACAGGTGGTGGCCGCCAGGCAAGCCAGGGCCCCTTGCACCAGGGCCATGTCCAGCGCGACCGGGCCAGCGCCGCTGAGGATGCCGACACCGAACAGGCCAAGGAAGATACCGCCGAGCTTGGGCAGGGTCATGGCCTCGCGGAAGAACAGCGCGCCGATCAGTACGCCCATCAACGGCGTGGTGGCGTTGAAGATGGCTGAGTAGCCAGCGGGCAGCACTTGCGCGGCGACTGAATAGAAGGTGGCCGGGATGCCTGAGTTGATCATGCCCAGCACCAGGCAGGCGCCGAGTTTGCCGTTGAAGTTCCAGCGCACCCGGGTGGCCGCGAGGATGGCGACAAGGCCCAGGCAGGCGATGGAGACGCGGAAGAACGCGGTAGGGATGGTGCCCAGCTCCGGGGCGATGATGCGCATGAACAGGAAGCTCGCCCCCCAGACAGCGGCAAGGGTCAGCAGGCGGGCTAGGGCGATGGGGCTCACAACGGTCTCCGGGTACAGGGCAGGGCGCGAGTGTACGCCAGGCGTCGGGTGTGTTTCTTGTGCTTTCTTGCGCTGTAAACCTGTGCCGGCCTGTTCGCGGGTAAACCCGCTCCCACAAGTGCAGCATGGACTTCAAGGCGGGCGCTTGGCTTGTGGGTGGCTGTACCGGCCCTTTCGCGGGTGAACCCGCTCCCACAAGAAGACAGTTGCTCCCACAGGGATATCACTGCCTTCAAGCACTGCGCAAACCTGTGTGAGCGGGTTTACCCGCGAAGAGGCCAGTACAGGCTAAGCTCTTCATCTCACCAGGCGTGAGGTTCATCGCATGACCCAGCATTGGCCAGCCGGCGAGATCGCCCGGATGATCCTCGACGGTTTTGACGACTATCGCGAGCATTTTCGCCGCATCACCCTGGGGGCTCGCGAGCGCTTCGAGCAGGCGCGCTGGCAAGAGATTCAGCGGGCGTCGGCCGTGCGTATCAACCTTTATGAACAGAAGGTCGGCGAGGTCAACAGCTGGCTGCGTGACGGCTTCGAGGCAGACGTGCTGCTGGATGTGGAGCAGTGGCCGCTGGTGAAAAACGCCTACATCCGTCTGATCGACCCACGCCTGGACGATGAGCTGGCGGAAACCTGGTACAACTCGCTGTTCTGCAGCCTGTTCAGCCATGACCAGATCAGCGACGGCTGCATGTTCATCCACACCACCCGGCCTTCGATCCGCGCCCATGAGCGCGCTGCGCAGACCCGCACCTACACACTGGGTGCCGGCCTGAAGAGCCTGCTGCGGGCGATCTTCGCCGATTACCCGTTCGATGCGCCCTATGGCGACCTGGAAGGCGACCTCGCCCGCCTTGAGGAGCAATTGCGCGAATGCCTGCCGGACTGGGTGTGCAAGGACCCGGCCCTGACCGTGGAGCTGTTCGTGCCGGTGCTGTACCGCAACAAGGGCGCTTACCTGGTCGGCCGCTTGTACAACAGCGACGAGCAGTGGCCGCTGGTGATTGCGCTGCTGCACCGTGAAGGCCACGGCATCGAGGCCGACGCCTTGATCACCGACGAGGCCGACGTATCGATCATCTTCTCGTTCACGCGTTCGTACTTCATGGCTGACGTGCCGGTGCCAGCGGAGTTCGTCAACTTCCTCAAGCGCATTCTGCCCGGCAAGCACATTGCCGAGCTGTACACCTCGATCGGCTTCTACAAGCAGGGCAAGTCAGAGTTCTACCGCGCCCTGATCAACCACCTGGCCAGCAGCGACGACCGCTTCGTCATGGCGCCCGGGGTGCGCGGCATGGTCATGAGCGTGTTCACCCTGCCGGGCTTCAACACGGTGTTCAAGATCATCAAGGACCGCTTCTCGCCGTCCAAGACCGTCGACCGCGCCACGGTGATCGACAAATACCGGCTGGTGAAAAGCGTCGACCGGGTGGGGCGCATGGCCGATACCCAGGAGTTTGCCGATTTCCGCTTCCCGCGTGGCAAGTTCGAGCCCGAGTGCCTGGCCGAATTGCTGGAAGTCGCACCCTCGACCGTGGCGCTGGAGGGCGACACGGTGCTGGTGCGCCACTGCTGGACCGAGCGGCGCATGACCCCGCTCAACCTGTACCTGGAGCAGGCCAGCGAAGGTCAAGTGCTCGAAGCCCTGGAGGACTATGGGCTGGCCATCAAGCAGCTGGCGGCGGCGAACATCTTCCCGGGTGACATGCTGCTGAAGAACTTCGGCGTCACCCGGCATGGGCGGGTGGTGTTCTACGACTATGACGAGATCAGCTTCCTCACCGAGGTGAATTTCAGACACATCCCGCCGCCGCGCTACCCGGAGGACGAGATGTCTGGCGAGCCGTGGTATTCGATCGGGCCGCACGATGTGTTCCCCGAGGAGTTCCCGCCGTTCCTGTTTGCCGATATCAGCCAGCGCCGGCTGTTCAGCCGGTTACACGGGGAGTTGTATGACGCGGATTACTGGAAGGGGCTGCAGGCGGCGATCCGCGAAGGCAAGGTGATCGACGTGTTCCCCTATCGGCGCAAGGGGCGCTGATCCTCGGCTTCCAGGCCCGGCCTCTTCGCGGGTAAACCCGCTCCCACAGGTTTTGTGCGCACGTGAGTCCAGTGTGGAATCTGTGGGAGCGGGTTTACCCGCGAAGAGGCCGGGCCTGCTGTTCACTTCACCCTTTCAGGCACTTCAACTCACTGAAATCGGTGCGCACCTTGGCCAGCCGCTCTTGCAGGTATTGGCGCTGCACCGGAGTGCTCAAGCGCAGCAAATCGATCAACAGGCTGCGTGCCTGCTGCTCGCTATTCTGATAGGCAGCGCGATACTCCGGCGTCCACAGGCTTTCCTTGCGTTGCAACAACGTCGCCATTCGCGGCTCGAAGCTCGCGTCGTTACGCTGGTTCATGGCCAGCAGCAGTTGCTGCTGCCAGTGCTGGCGGTTGGCGATCCATTGGCGGTTCTGGTCACCCAGCGCCTGCGACCAGGCCTGCACACGCTGGTGTTGGGCAGAGTTGAGCTCGCCGAACCAGGTGTTCAGGCGTTTTTCCATGCGTTCGCTGCGGCGGGCGATCTGTTTGGCCAAGGGGGTGTCGACATATTGCTTTTGCCGCTCGCTGATATCGTCGCGGAAGGCATCGCGCATCTGCGCCACTTGCGCATCGCTCATGCCGCGCAGCAGCTCGGTGGCCGAGGGGGTGATTTCTTCAGCCACCCGGCCAATCGCCTGGCGTGCTTCGACCGTGCGTTGCTGCAGGGCCTGGTCGGTCACCTGGTCCTCGGCGACCATGTCGCGCACGCGGTCGAGCCAGTCGAGGTAGCCGGGCAGCTGGGTCTTGCAGTGCCAGGCCAGGTGCTCTTTCAACCGTTCGTCGAGCAAGGTCTTCTGCTCGCGGTTCATCGCCATGTAGTCGCCCAGCGACCAGGGCACCAGGCGGTCGAGGTTGCGGTAGGCCAGGTCGATCCGGCTGCAGGCGGCCAGTGCCACTGTGCAGGCGATGGCGAGGAACAGGGCTTTGGACTGGCGTTCGGGCATGTGCGAATCCTTGCAGTGGCTGGCCATTCGGTAGACGCAAGGGGGGCGGCGCGGTTCCGCCGAATCAGCGACCGGGCAGCGCGCTGGCTTCAGGTGTAGAATAGCCGCCTTGTCTTGAGGAACATCGGAAATGGCTCTGCTTGGGCGTTACAACAGTTTGCAAATCGTGAAACACGTGGAATTCGGCCTGTACCTGGATGGCGGCGCCGACGGCGAAATCCTGCTGCCCGGGCGTTACATCCCGAAGGACGCCGAAACCGAGGTCGACGACTGGCTGAACGTGTTCATCTACCTGGACAGCGAAGACCAGCTGATCGCCACCACCGAGAAGCCCAAGGTGCAGGTCGGCGAGTTCGCCAGCCTCAAGGTCAAAGACATCAACGGTGCCGGCATCTTCCTCGACTGGGGCCTGTCCAAGGACCTGCTGATGCCGTATTCGGAAGAATCACGCCAGCTGAAGATCGGCGACTACTGCGTGGTGCATGCCTACCTCGACAAGCGCACCCGGCGCATCACCGCCACTTCGCGTCTGGACCGCTACCTCGATCGCACGCCTGCTGACTACGCGGTCGGCCAGCCGGTGCAGTTGCTGGTGGCCGGCGAGACGCCGATGGGCTTCAAGGCCATCATCAACAACCGCCACTGGGGCCTGATCCACAAGAACGAGGTGTTCAAGTTCCTGCGTTCGGGCATGCACGTGGAAGGCTTCATCAAGGAAGTGCGCCATGACGGCAAGATCGCCCTGAGCCTGCAGCCGGTCGGCAAGGCGCTGGGCGACGACCTGCAGGAGCGCATCTTGGCGCGCCTGGAGGCCGAAGGCGGGGTGCTGGCGGTGAGCGACAAGAGCGCCCCGGAAGTGATCAGCCAGATGTTCAACGTCAGCAAGGGCAACTTCAAGAAGGCCATTGGCGGGCTGTTCAAGCAAGGCCGCATCGTCATCCATGACGATCGTATCGAAAAGGCCTGATCAGGCCTGGACGAAGGTGCGGAAGTCCAGCTGCTCGCCACCCGGGCGGGTGTCGCGCAGCAGCGAGTCGCGGTCGGCGCTCAGGGCCAGGCTGATGGTCGAGCGGCGCTTGCCAGGGTTGCGCACTTCCATCTGCTCCTGGTGAGCACGCAGGAAGTTGGTCGGCACCTTCAGGTGTTGCAGCTCGTCGCTTTCCGGGGTGTGCAGCAGCAGGTTGACCCAGTCGGGCTGGCCCTTGCGCAGCAGTGCCACCGGCACCTCGAACCACCACAGGTTGCGCTTGCGGTCGAGGATGGCGAACAGGGTATTGGCGCTGGTCAGCACCGGGTTGGCCAGGGCCTGGTTGCGGCGGGCGATGGCGGCTGGTTTGTCGAGTTTCATGCAGGTTCCTGCGGGTTGACGCTTGATTAGGGCTGCATTGTGAGGGGTGGCACCGGGCCTAGCAAGGTTTACAGGCCTCTTCGCGGGCAAGCCCGCTGCCACAGGAATGTCATTGCCTTCAGGCTCTGTCACATCCCTGTGGCAGCAGGCTTGCCCGCGAAGAGGCCATCAGCCCTAGCGGCTGATCGGCCTGCTCAACGCTGAAGTAGCCCCATCCGCAGTGGTCACCGTCGCAGTGAAACTCTTCAACTGGCCGATGTTCTCCAGCGCCTGAGCAAACCTTGCCTGCCCTTGCGCATCGCTATTGACCAACAGCTCCCCCAGATATTGCTCCGCCTCGGCCCCATTCGCCTGGGCATTGCCAAACACCTCGATGCGCAACAAGCTCGACACCGGCCCCTGCACCTCGCCACGCAGCACGTTGCCGTCCAGGGCGATCAGCCGTGGCGCCTGCTGGTTGTGGTTGGGCAACGGCTGGCACGGCTTCGGCTCACCCTTGGCATCGCAGATGATCGCCTGGTCCTGCTTCGGCAAATCCGCGCCGACCCCGCGTGAACCCACATACAGCGCATGGGCCTGGGCCGGCACGCCGAAGATGATGGCCCCGGTGCGCTGGTCAGGCACGCACGAGCCGCCGGCCTCGCAGCGACGGATGTCCCGGCTGTTGCCCCAGATGCGGTTGCCGGTGAGGCGGGTGGCAGTGACATCCGGCTCCGGGCGCAGGGCCACGCCGATACGGTTGCCGTGGATCAGGTTGCCGTCGAGGATGTTGCCTTCGCCGGTGACGCTGACGCCGATCGAGTTGCCGCTGAAGGTGTTTGCACCGAGGTAGTTACGCTTGCCCCAGTTGATCTGCAAACCGTCGGAGTAGTTTTCGAAGCGGTTGCGCACCACGCTGTTGTCGTTGCCCAGCAGGATCTCGATGCCCTGGGAAGGCTCGGGGTTGGCCGCAGTGGAGCGGAACAGGTTATCGGCCACCAGGTTGAAGGCCGCGCCGCGGGTCAGCTCAAGGCCATCGCCGTTGTCGATCAGCTGGTTGCGCAGCACCTTGTTGTTGACCGTAGTGGTGGCGGTCGGGTTGCCGGCGCCGTCGTCGCCCGTGAGCATGATGCCGGCGCCGCCTTTGTTGGCGACGATGCGGTTGTCTTCGATGACGTTGCCGCTGGCACGGTTGACCAGGATGCCGATGCAGAAGTTGCGCACCTCCAGGCCGCTCAGGTGCACGCCCTGTGTATCACGCAGCACAAGCCCAGGGTTGGTGGTGGTGCGCACGTTGGTGCCGAACTGGCCGGGCAAGGCGCCGGGGCAGGTGCGCACGCCCTGGTCCTTGATATAGCCCGAGCCGTCGATGGCGATGTACTGGCCGTCACGGGCCCAGGGCAGCCCGGTGATCTGCACAGGGCCCTTGATTTCCGGTAGGGCGCGGGTTGGGCGAATCACGTAGGGCGGCTTGCCCACTGCGGCGATATCGATGCGGTAGTGGCCGGGGTTCTGGTTGCTGGTTTCGATGGCCCAGCGCAGGGTGCCGGGTTGGTCATCGTCGGCATAACGCTCGACTTTCAGGGTTTCGCTGGCCGGTGCGGCGGCCAGGGCAGACAGGGGCAGCAGCGGCAGCAAAGCCGCGATCAGGGGCATAAGGCGCATCGGGGTATCCAGAAGCTGTTGTTTTTATAGGCTGTTTGCTGGCGATTCTAAGGGAGTCGCCCGGCAGTGCGCAGCGCTGCGAGGCCGATTCGGTGCGGTATTCGCCCGCAGACTGACCGCTTGGCTTGAGTTGAGCAAAATGTTTGAAACTCCTGGCGAGGGTGCTTGGTCCACCTACTGTCGACACGGTTCTCGTGTCTCCATTTGCAGGAGATTTGCCATGAGCGGCACCAAAGACAAAGCAAAAGGCCTGGCCAACGAAGCAATGGGCAACATCAAGCAAGGTGTGGGCAAGGTCACCGACAACGACAAGCTGCGCGCCGAAGGCAAGGCACAGGAGCTCAAGGGCGAAGCCCAGCAAATCAAGGGCGACGTCAAGGATGCAGTGAAAAAGCCTTGATTCTGCGCCTGCACCGGCCTCGTTGGTGAGGCCGGTGCATGTTGCCTTAGCATTTTTCCGGGCGTGGCAGGGAGCAGTACATCGACCGCGTGGTCTATTAGACTTACCCGTTGTACACATGAATCGAGCGGCGAAAGGAGACGCTATGATTTTTCCCGACCTGCGCGGGCTGCCCCTGCACCGTGTGCTGGTGCGCACCGTCAAGGAGTTCGTCGACGACGAGATGTCGACTTATGCATCCGCACTGGCGTACCAGATGCTGTTCTCGCTGTTCCCCTTCATCCTGTTCCTGATCGCCCTGATCGGCTTCCTGCACCTCCCAGACTTCTTTACCTGGTTGCGCTTGCAGTCGGAACTAGTGCTGCCACCCCAAGCGCTGGAGCAGGTAAACCCGGTGATCGACCAGTTGCAACAGTCCAAGGGCGGATTGTTGTCGGTGGGTATCGTCATCGCGCTGTGGACTGCCTCGGCGGGTGTGCGCCTGATGATGAGCGCGATGAACGCCGCCTACGACGTGCCCGAAGGACGAGCGGTGTGGAAGCGCATCCCGCTGTCGATCTTCTATACCGTCGGTATTGCCGGCATGTTGCTGGTGGCGGCGGCGTTGATGGTGCTTGGCCCGCAAGTGATGGAGTGGATCGCGGCGCAGGTTGGCATGCAGGAAGTCATCGTCACGGTGTGGACGATCTTGCGTTGGCCGGCGATTGTGATTCTGTTGATGGTAGCAGTCGCGCTCATTTATTACGTGATGCCGGACGTGAAACAGAAGTTTCGCTTCATCACCCCCGGTTCGGTACTGGCGGTAGTAGTATGGATCATCGCCTCCCTGGGCTTTGCCTACTACGTCAAGACCTTTGCCGACTACAACGCCATGTATGGCAGCATCGGTGCGATCATCGTGCTGTTGCTGTACTTCTACATTTCCGCCGCCGTGCTGTTGTTGGGCGCAGAGATGAATGCGGTGATCGAGCACATGTCGGAGGAGGGCAAAAACCCGGGTGAAAAGGATTTCGAGGCTGAAAAACCGAAGGAAACCCTCACCGTGCTTGGCCATGAACACCCGGTCAAGCCTGAACCGACCGAGCCGAACCCGCGATGATCCGTGAAATTCTCAAGATGGGCGACGAGCGCCTGCTGCGCATCGCCCCGCCGGTCCCCGACCATCTGATCGGCAGCGCCGAGTTGCAGCAGTTGATCGACGACATGTTCGAAACCATGCACCACGTCGGCGGCGTGGGCCTGGCCGCGCCGCAGATTGGCATCGACCTGCAGCTGGTGATCTTTGGTTTCGAGCGCAGCGAGCGTTATCCGGACGCCGAGCCGGTACCGCAAACCATCCTGCTCAACCCGGTGATCACGCCGCTGACCCCCGAGATCGAGGACGGTTGGGAAGGCTGCCTGTCTGTGCCTGGCCTGCGTGGAGTGGTGCCGCGCTTCAAGCACATCAGCTATGAAGGCATCGACCCGCAGGGCAACCCGATCAACCGCTTTGCCGATAGCTTCCATGCGCGGGTGGTGCAGCACGAATGCGACCATCTGATCGGCCGCCTGTACCCCTCGCGCATTCAGGACTTTGCCAGGTTCGGCTACACCGATGTGCTGTTCCCTGGGCTGGATGCCAGCGACGACTGAGCCCGCACCATGGCCAGCAGGCTTTTGCTGCGCTGGTAGCGCTGCAGGCGCGAGGCCAGGGCTTCGGGCAGTTGCGCAGCGATGCTGAAACCCAGGCGCTGGTAGTAGGCGGCAAGGCCGGGGTGGCAGAACAGCCAGGTTGGGCCACTGTGCCCGGCCAGCGCGGCCTCGATCAACTGCGCGGCCACGCCACGCTTGCGCGCTTGCGGGGCAACGAACAGGCCGGTGAGCCATTGGCCGTCGGCAATCGCACTGAGGCAAAGGCCGGCAACGATCCCGTCACTGCGCGCCACCCACGATTCACCATCATTGGCTGCACGCATGCGCGAACCCTGCTGTTTGTAGAAGTGTTCAAGCAATCGACGCTCGGGGCCGATGAGCAGGGCGCAGTGCAGGGCAGTCATGGGTATACCTGGAACGGTGGGCTCTAGCTCGCTGATTGCAGGCTATCGAGCCGTTTCGCTTTGTCGCAGATTGTTGCAAAACCTGCAAGGGTGAATGTCCGAGTTCAGGGTTCAACTATTCCCGGCCAGGAGTAGAATTTTAACCATTCCCCCTGGCAGTAGACGAAGCGGGATCGGTACTTCGTGTCATCTTTGCAGTTGATGACAACTTCTCCGCGCCATTGACGGCATAAGAAGTCACTCGATCAGCTGGATTGCTTTAAAGGTCAAACCCCATGAAACCATTACTGATTCTTGCTCTGGTCGGTATGTCCTCGTTCGCCCTCGCCGATGAGGCCAAACCGGTCTCCAGCGAGCCTGTGGCCCAGCAGTACGACTATTCCATGAACCTTGACATCAAACGGGTGATCAACCTGTCGACCATCCCCAATGTCTGTGAAGTGGTGCCTGCGACCATGACCTATGAAGACCACCAGGGCCAGGTGCACACCATTCAGTATCGGGCGATGGGTGAAGGTTGCCAGCAGGGTTGATAGCGCTGCGTCAGCGGCCTCTTCGCGTTGAGCAGTAGCGAAGTGGCTGCTTTCGTCCCCTGTTCATTGGCCCGAAAGTACCTGCTGTACTACCTCCAGGCCTTGTTTCAGTTCTGCTCGGCTGCCTGCTGCCGACAGGCTGATGCGCACGGCTTGCACCTCGGTCGCGCCAATGGCAAATACACTGGCCGGGACGACTTCCACGCCTCGCTCGCGACATAGCTTTACCACCGCCTCGGCCCCCCGCGGCGTGCCCAGCCACGCATGGGGCGAAGGCTGGCCTGTGTGGTGCAGCCCATCACCCAGCAGCCTGCGAGCCAGGCGCCATCGCTCGGTGATTTCCGTTTTCTGCCAGGCGAGCCGCCGCGCGGCTGTACCGTCTTCGATCCATTGGCAAGCGATGTCCAGGCTCAATGGCGACACCGGCCAGTGGCTGGCCTGGGCATGCGGGTCAACCTGTGCCAGCAGCTTCGGGCTGGCCGCAATCCATCCCAATCGCACGCCAGCAGCCACTGTCTTGGACAGGCTGTTGATGTAAACCCCTTGATCGTCCAGCAGTGGGTAGAGCGGCGGTTGGTCGCTGAATGCGCCGTACACATCATCCTCGATCAGCAACAGCCCCAGACGTTTGACTACCTCAGCAATCGCCGCGCGGCGAGCATCATCCATGCAGGCGCCTGTGGGGTTATGCAGGGTCGGGGTAGTTACCAGCACGCGGGCACCGCTGGCGCGCGCCACACGGTCCAGGTCATCGGGCCGCAGGCCGTGGTCGTCCAGTGCCACGCCATGCACGGGCAGACGCAATTGCCGGCAGGCCGCCTTGATACCCGGTGCGGTCAGGGCCTCGAGCATGACCGGCTCACCTGCCTGGCAGAACGACTGCAGCACCAGTGCCAGCGCCTGATGGGCTCCGCCACACAGCAACAGTTCGTCCGCTGACAGGGCCAGGCCGCGGCTGGCCATCCACTGGGCGCCACGCATACGCCCAAGCAGCAACTGCTTGGGGCCCAGGTAATGATCGAGCAAGTCGCTATCCGGGCGTTTCAGCAGACTGCGCAAGCTGTCGTGCAAATCATGATTGTGCGGATCGGCCACTGGAACGTTGGTCGACAGGTCGATCAGCGGGCGTTGCCCGTCATGATGCTTGATGCGGAACAGGGTCGCTTCCTTGCTGCCCGCCAGTACGTAGGTGCCGCGGCCCACCTCGCCAGCCACCAGGTGCCGAGCGGCAGCTTCGCGGTAGGCCTGCTGGGTGGTACTAGGGTTGAGGCCCAGTTTCCAGGCCAGCCGGCGTTGCGGGGGCAGGCGGTCACCGACCTTGAGGGCGCCACTTTCGATGGCATTGGCAATGGCATCGACCAAGGCGAGATAACGGGGTTGGTCATCGTCGATCAGCTGGGGGATCCACACGAAATTGCTGCCCATGCAATATAAGGTTGTACCCATACAATGCCTGGCGCTTAGGATCGGATCAATCACCTACCGAAGAGGGATGATCGCCATGTTTGACCTTGCTGCCCTGCGCGAAGCCGCCGATTTCGTCCATCAGCATGTACCCGCCACCCCTCAGCACGCCTGGCCCTTGCTGGCCCAGCGGCTGGGCTGCCAGGTGTGGGTAAAGCACGAAAACCACGCGCCCACCGGTGCATTCAAGGTGCGGGGCGGGCTGGTCTATGTGCGCTCGCTGTTGGCGGGGGGCCAGCCACCGCGCGGGTTGGTCACCGCGACCCGCGGCAACCACGGCCAGAGCATGGCGCTGGCCGCGAGACAGGCCGGGGTGCCGCTGGTGATCGTAGTGCCCGAGGGCAACTCGAAAGAAAAGAACGCCGCCATGCGTGCACTGGGCGCTGAGCTGGTGGAGCATGGTGTCGACTTCGACGTGGCTCGCGAAGAGGCGGCGCGCCTGGCGGACGAGCTGGGCTATGACATGGTGCCGTCGTTCCACCCTGAACTGGTGCGCGGGGTGGCTACCTATGCCCTGGAGCTGTTCGAGGCCGTGGGCCAGCTGGATTGCGTGTACGTGCCGATCGGCATGGGGTCGGGCATCTGCGGGCTGATCCAGGCACGCAACCTGCTGGGGCTGAAAACCGAGATCGTCGGCGTGGTGTCCAGTGCGGCCGATGCCTACGCGCAGAGTTTCGAGCAGGGCCGCATCGTCACCACGGCCACCGCCGATACCTTTGCCGATGGCATGGCCTGCCGGGTTCCACACCCGGATGCCTTCGCCCTCGTACGCGAGCATGCCGCGCGAATCGTACGGGTCACCGACAGCGAAGTGGCAGAGGCCATGCGGATCTATCACGAAACGACTCATAACACGGCCGAAGGCGCCGGTGCTGCAGCGCTGGCGGCGTTGCTGCAGGAGCGCGAGCACCAGGCAGGCAAGCGCGTGGCAGTGGTGCTGAGCGGGGCCAACGTGGATCGTGGGCGTTATGCGCAGGTGCTGGCAGGGGCTGAAAAACCCTGAATGACTATCGGGGAAAAGTGCTAGCTTATTTTGATAGCACTTTCCGATGAACACTCGATACCGAAAGATCTACGACGCTATCTTCAAGGCGCCCACGACGGCCTCATTGGCGTTTTCCGAGGTCGAAGCCCTGCTGCTTCACCTCGGCGGGCAAGTGCTGGAGCGGCAAGGCTCCAGGGTCAAGCCGGTGCTTGGCGGCCAGAGCTTTAGGTGCCATCGCCCCCATCCTGGCAAGGAAGCCAAACGGTATCAGATTGAAGAAGCCCGCGAATTCTTGCTGCGGGCAGGAGTCAGCCTATGAGTTGCATGCGTTACAAGGGCTATGCCGCCCGTATCGAATACGATGAGCGTGAAGACATTTTTGTTGGCCGTGTGCTGGGCATGCGCGACATGATCAGTTTTCACGCAAGCTCGGTGGCCGAGCTTCATGAAGCCTTCCGCGGGGCGCTGGAAGATTACCTGGCCGATTGCGCGGAGCAGGGCATCACCCCGGAAAAACCCGCGTCCGGCAAGGTCATGCTGCGCATTCGCCCAGAGGTGCACGCGGCCGCGAGTGTTGCCGCCCGAGCAGCCGGCAAGAGTCTTAACCAGTGGGCGGATGAGGTGTTCGAGCAGGCAGCTCTGGCTTGATCGTACACCCTTCCATCCCATGACCGCTCGTGGCAGGCTCTACGGCGCCTGATTGCCCTGACTTCGAGTGTTCAATGCCTTTTTCCAACGGTTTCTTCCTCAGCCTGTCCCTGTGCCTGGACATCGGCGTGGCCAACATCGCCATGATCACCCTGGCCATGCAACGCGGTTTTCTCCAAGGCTTCTGGCTCGGCCTGGGGACCTGCGTGGGCGACCTGGTCTACGCCATTGCGGCGCTGGCTGGCATGACCGTGCTGCTGCAGTTCGAAAGTGTGCGCTGGACCCTGTGGCTTGGCGGTTCGGTGATGCTGGTGTGGTTCGCCATCAAGATGCTGCTGGCCGCCTGGCGTGGCGGGCACATGGATGCCAGTGCGCAGGTGGTGGTTGAGTCGGGCTGGCGCGAATTTCTGCGTGGCATCTTCCTGGCCATGTCGTCGCCCAGCGCCATCCTCTGGTTCGCCGCGGTCGGTGGCGTGCTGATTTCCCGCTCAGGCAGCGGCAGCCTGCTGGACGCCGGTTTGTTTCTTGGCGGCTTCTTCGCGGCCGGGCTGGTCTGGTGCATGAGCCTATGCGGCATCGCCAGCCACGGCGGGCGCTTGCTGGGGGATCGCCTGCTGACTTGGTCATACCTTCTGTCGGCGGCTATTTTCTGTTATTTCGCGGTGTACGTGATTGTCTCGGGTTACCAGGAATTCATTGGCGCCGGCGTTTAGGTTGTGGTTGGGGCATGGGTGGATGGGGGCATGCCTGGAGTTGTTTGGCGCTTGTGAGATCGTGCGCCGCCCGCGCGGCGCATCGCGGATGAATCCGCTCCTACATCTGTTTCGGGCCAGTCTATCCTGTGGCAGATGGGCTGCCCGCTTTGCGCTCACCTCGATATTGAAGGTAACAAACAGGGCGGACAGCGGCGAATTTGCAGGAGTGATTGGCTCGAAACAGATGTAGGAGCGGATTCATCCGCGATGCGCCGCGCGGGCGGCGCGCGATTTCACAGGCGCCACTGCAATCAAGGCATGCGCCTCTCAAGAAAAACGTTGGTAAGCCCTGTCGATTTATCCGATTACCGTTCGACCATGAGCTGAAGGTACGAGCCAACCCTGTACCGAAATGCTCATGAATGATCGGAGGAACACCCGATGAACACGGCAGCCGAAAACGAAATCCGTCAGCTTATCGACCGCTGGATGCAGGCCGTACGCGACCGTGACATCCCCGCCATCACCGCACCCTACGCCGAAGACATCGTCGCCTTCGATGCCATCCAGTCGCTTCAGTTCAAGGGCCGGGCCGCCTACCAGGCGCACTGGGAAATGTGCATGAACATGTGCCCTGGCCCCATGGTCTTCGAGCTCGCCCAACTGACCGTGCACGCGGACGGCGAGCTGGGCCTGGCGCACTGGCTGAACCGCTGCGGCCCTGGGGATGACGAGAGCCAGTGCGGTTTCATCCGTGCCACCGTCGGTTACCGCAAGTCTGGCGGCCAGTGGCAGGTGATCCACGAGCATTGGTCGGCACCGTTCGACATGCAAACCCAGAAAGCACTGTTCGATCTCAAGCCTTGATCGGCTATCGCCAAATGCACGTTGCCAACGCCTGGAGACGACCATGAAATACCTATGCCTGGTCTATTGTGACGAAGGGCTGCTGCACAGCCTGCCCGACAGCCCGGAAGACGCCGAATGCATGGCCTACGCCGAATCGCTGCAGAGCTGCGGGCGCATCATTGCAGCAGAAGCGCTGAAGACCGTGCAAACCGCCACCACCGTGCGCATGCGCGCAGGGCGAATGAGCATCACCGATGGCCCGTTTGCCGAAACAAAAGAGCAGCTCGCCGGTTTTTACCTGGTCGATGCCCGTGACCTCAACGAGGCGCTGAACATCGCCAAGGGCATACCGGCTGCGCGGGTCGGCAGCGTGGAAGTGCGGCCAGTGCGCGAACTGCAACCCTGACAGCAACGGAGAACAACAAGAATGACCCTTGCCCAACCCGCGCCTGCGCAGCACGAGCTGTCGATCAGCCGCTTGATCGATGCCCCACCTGCCAAGGTTTTCCGTGCCTGGACCGAGCCCGAGTGGCTGATGCAGTGGTGGGGGCCACACGGCATGACCACCCCTGAATGCGAGATGCAACTGTGGGTCGGGGGCCTATTCCGTACGCTCATGCGTGCCCCGGATGGCTCCGAGTACCCGACCCAGGGGGTATTTCTGGAAATTGCCGCCCCCCGCCGGCTGGTGTTCACCGATGCCTTCGGGCCGGGTTGGGTGCCGTCGGGCAAGGCCTTCATGACTGCAGTGATCAGCTTTGACGAAGAAAACGGCAAGACCCGCTACACCGCCCGTGCCTGGCATTGGACTGCAGCCGACAGCCGCGCCCATGAAGAAATGGGCTTCCATCAGGGCTGGGGAGAAAGCCTGGACCGCCTGATGGAAGTGGTGACCCAGCGGATGCCTGACTGATGGCAGAGCTGGCGCAGGTGCGTGGCGAAGTCGAAGCGGTGTACCGGCGTGATTCGCGGCGCATCCTGGCGACCTTGATCCGCCTGCTGGGGGATTTCGACCTGGCCGAGGAGGCCATGCACGATGCCTTTTTCATCGCCGTCGAGCGCTGGCAGCGCGATGGCATCCCTGGCAACCCTCGCGCCTGGCTGGTCTCTACCGGGCGCTTCAAGGCCATTGATGCATTGCGCCGGCGTGCCCGTTTCGACCGCTCCCAGGCCGACCTGATCATGCTGATCGAAGGCCAGGGGCAAGACCCCAGTGAAGAAGAGCTGCTCGCTGACGACCGCCTGCGGCTGATCTTCACGTGTTGCCACCCGGCCCTGGCCGCCGATGCCCAGGTGCCGCTGACCCTGCGCGAAGTCTGCGACCTGACCACCGAGCAGATCGCCCGTGCGTTTCTGCAAAGCCCGGCGACCATTGCCCAGCGTATCGTGCGGGCCAAGGCCAAGATCCGCGACGCCGGCATTCCTTATCAGGTCCCCGAGCTGCACGAGTTGCCCGAGCGCCTGGAGAGTGTGTTGCGGGTGATCTATCTGGTGTTCAATGAAGGCTATTCGGCGTCTTCGGGCGAGGCGTTGCTGCAGCAGGCGCTGAGCGACGAGGCGATCCGCCTCGGGCGCCTGCTGGTGCAACTACTGCCAGACGCAGAAGCCGTCGGCCTGCTGGCGCTGATGCTGCTACAGGCATCGCGGCAGCGCGCGCGCAGCGATGCCGAAGGCAACCTGGTGCTGCTCGATCAGCAGGACCGCAGCCTGTGGGACCGCGAGCAGATTGCCGAAGGCTGTGAACTGGTGCGCCTGGCGTTGGCCAGCCGGGCTTTTGGTGCCTACACCGTGCAGGCGGCGATCGCGGCGGTGCATGCCGAGGCGGCGACGGCGCAAGAGACAGATTGGGCGCAGATCGTCGGGCTGTACGATGTGCTGCAAAGGCACTGGCCGTCCGCCGTTGTGGCGCTTAACCGGGCGGTGGCGCTGGCCAAGCGTGACGGGGCGCAGGCTGGGCTGGTGGCAGTGGAGGCGATTCTGGCAGGCGGAGCGTTGCGCGACTATCACCTGGCGCATGCGGTGCGGGCGCAGTTGCATCAAGAGTTGGGGAATGTCGGGGAGGCGCGGGTGGCCTGGGAAAAGGCGCTGGAGTTGACCTGCCAGGCGCCGGAACGGCGGCATATCGAAAGGCGATTACGCGAACTGATGTGATGGCCTGGCCGGCCTCTTCGCGGGTACACCCGCTCCCACAGGGGGCAGTGCAAGCCTGTGAAGGCGGTGCATTCCTTGTGGGAGCGGGCTTGCCCGCGAAGAATCCAGCACCGATATCAGCTGGCGACGAAGTTCGGTGGGGATACCAGTTCGACGGTCTGCTGTTTGCGCGGTGCGAGGATCTCGGCCTCGCCCTCGACTACCAGCTCATCGTTCTGGTTGTACACATTGGTGGCGATACGCACCTTGAACTTGGGCAGCTTCTCGAGGATTTCCAGGCGCACGGTCAGGGTGTCGCCGATTTTCACCGGCTTCTGGAAGCTCATTTTCTGGCCCAGGTAGATGGTGCCAGGGCCAGGCAGGGTGCAGGCCACTGCAGCGCTGATCAGCGCACCGCTGAACATGCCGTGGGCGATACGTTCCTTGAACATGCTCTTGGCGGCAAATTCGGCATCCAGGTGCACGGGGTTGTGGTCACCGGACATCGCGGCGAACAGCTGGATGTCGCGTTCTTCGACAGACTTTTCGTAACTGGCTTTCTGGCCGACTTCCAAAGCTTCGTAAGGCGTGTTGGTGACCTGGGTCATTGGCGTTTCCTTGATAGGCGGACGAGGCCGATATCATTCATTGCGAGCAGGGCGGCCAAGGGCCAGCGCCTGCTCAAGCCATGCGAGGATATCGGCGGTGACCTCGTCCCGATTGATTTCGTTTAGCACTTCATGCCGCGCCTCAGGATAGACGCGCAGCTGTACATGTCGATTGCCGGTCGCGCGCAGGGCGTCGGCCAGATGGGTGAGACGCTTGCCGGCACTCACCGGATCACATTCGCCACCGATCACCAGCAGCGGCAGGTTCGGATCGATCTGTGCGAGGTTACGCGCCTGGCTGATTTGCGTCAGCCCCTGCAGCAGGTCGAGCCACAGCTGGTTGCTGCAGCGAAAGCCGCACAGCGGATCGTTGACGTACTGGTCCACTTGCGTCGGGTCACGGCTGAGCCAGTCGAACGCCGTGCGGTTGGGCTTGAAGGCGCTGTTGAACGAGCCGAACGACAGCCATTCGATCAAGGCGCTTTTGCCCAGTGGCCCCTGGCGCCAGGCTTCCAGGCGCGCAATCAGGCGGGCCGCCCGATACAGCGCGGCGGGCTGGTAGTTGGAACCACTGAGAATCGCCCCCTGCAGGCTCGCGCTGTGGTGCGTGAGGTAGGCCTGTGCGATGTAGCTGCCCATGCTGTGGCCGAACAGGAACAGCGGGGTGCCGGGAAACTGCTGGCCGATGTGCTGGGCCAGCAGGCCAAGGTCGTTGACCACGGCATTCCAGCCATGGTGCCGGGCGAACAGGCCCAGGCTGCCCAGTTCGGCGGTGCGGCCGTGACCGCGCAGGTCGGGCGCCAGCAGGGCGTAGCCGGCATCGCAGAGGGCGTGGCCCAGGTGCTGGTAGCGCCCGGCGTGCTCGGCCATGCCATGGGCCAGCAGCACCACGGCCTTGACCGGTGTGGCCGGTAGCCATTGGTGCACGTACAGGCTGCAATGCTCGCTGGCGGGTAGCCAGAAGGCGTCATGGGGCATGGCGAATCCTTTGCGCGATGGTTATCCGCACAGTGTATGCATAACCGCCCGGATTGCAGGAAGGGCACAAATAAGATTCACAATGTTAATGGCGGCACTTGGCATATATGCCACCTCAGGCTTACCTGCTAACGTCGGTTCAACGCCTTTTTGCCTCCAGGCAAACGGGACAAGGAATCAGTGCGAGCTCAGGCAGAGGAACAATAATAAATGCAAGCCGACTTCTGGAATGACAAACGCCCCGAGGGCGTGCCTTCCTCCATCGACATCCACGCATACGCTTCGGTCGTCGAGGTGTTCGAGCGCTCCTGCAAGCGCTTTGCCGAGCGCCCGGCGTTCAGCAACCTCGGCGTGACCCTGAACTACGCCGAACTCGAGCGCCATTCGGCGGCCTTCGCCGCCTGGCTGCAGCAGCACACCGACCTCAAGCCGGGTGATCGCATCGCAGTGCAGATGCCCAACGTCCTGCAGTACCCCATTGCCGTGTTCGGCGCCCTGCGCGCCGGGCTGATCGTGGTCAACACCAACCCGCTGTATACCGAGCGCGAGATGCGTCACCAGTTCAAGGATGCCGGCGCTCGCGCCCTGGTGTACCTGAACATGTTCGGCAAGCGCGTGCAGGAAGTGCTGCCAGATACCGGTATCGAGTACCTGATCGAAGCGAAGATGGGCGACTTGTTGCCCGCAGCCAAGGGCTGGCTGGTCAATACCGTGGTCGACAAGCTGAAAAAAATGGTCCCGGCCTATCATCTGCCCCAGGCCATCCCGTTCAAGCAGGTACTGCGCGAAGGCCGCAGCCTGACGCACAAACCGGTGCCACTCACCCTCGATGACATCGCCGTGCTGCAGTACACCGGCGGCACCACGGGCCTGGCCAAGGGCGCCATGCTCACGCACGGCAACCTGGTGGCAAACATGCTGCAGGTGCTGGCGTGCTTCTCCCAGCACGGCCCGGATGGGCAGCGGCTGATCAAGGAAGGCCAGGAAGTGATGATCGCGCCGCTGCCGCTGTACCACATCTATGCCTTTACCGCGAACTGCATGTGCATGATGGTCACCGGCAACCACAACGTGCTGATCACCAACCCGCGCGACATCCCGGGCTTCATCAAGGAGTTGGGCAAGTGGCGTTTTTCGGCGTTGTTGGGGTTGAACACCTTGTTCGTCGCGCTGATGGACCACCCAGGCTTCCGTCAGCTGGACTTTTCGGCGCTGAAAGTCACCAACTCTGGCGGCACGGCGCTGGTCAAGGCCACTGCCGAGCGTTGGGAGCAACTCACCGGTTGCCGCATCGTCGAGGGCTACGGCCTGACCGAGACTTCGCCGGTGGCCAGCACCAACCCCTACGGCCAGCTCGCGCGGCTGGGCACCGTGGGCATTCCGGTGGCGGGCACGGCATTCAAGGTCATCGATGATGACGGCAACGAGCAGCCACTGGGTGAGCGCGGCGAGTTGTGCATCAAGGGCCCGCAGGTGATGAAAGGCTACTGGCAGCAGCCGGAGGCCACGGCCCAGGCGCTGGATGCCGAGGGCTGGTTCAAGACTGGCGATATCGCGGTGATCGACCCGGACGGTTTCACCCGCATTGTCGACCGCAAGAAGGACATGATCATCGTCTCTGGCTTCAATGTGTACCCCAACGAAATCGAGGATGTGGTGATGGGGCATCCGCAGGTTGCCAGCTGCGCGGCCATCGGCGTGCCGGACGAGCGTACGGGGGAGGCGGTGAAGCTGTTCGTGGTAGCGCGTGAGGGTGGGGTGAACGTCGATGAGCTGAAGGCCTACTGCAAGGCCAACTTTACCGGCTACAAAGTACCCAAGCACATCGTGGTGCGCGAGTCGCTGCCGATGACCCCAGTGGGCAAGATCCTGCGGCGAGAGTTGCGCGACATAGCCTGATCCGGAATGTGCTTCTTCGCGGGCAAGCCCGCTTCCACAGCCGCTGCACATGCCTGAAGAATGTGCGGTAACTGTGCGAGCGAGCTTGCCCGCGAATGCTTTGAAAGTGCTCTAACAGGCTGCTTACGGCCCGATTTGCGACATTTTGGTCAATTACTCTAAAAATGACCTGTATCGTTCATTGAGTCATTTTTGTGACTGAGAGGCCGTTCTTGGCCCCTAGGCGACCCCATTTAAAGCTGTTACTCTCGGGCCGCTTTCAGATGATCAGGTTTGCAACGAACCCTCATCACATATCAATAATAAACGCATCGACGCGTGAATCGAACTTCGCTGTTGCTGAAGGAGTGGGCTTCCATGATCGAAAATTTTTGGAAGGATAAATACCCAGCCGGGATTACGGCGGAAATCAATCCTGACGAATTCCCCAATATCCAGGCGGTACTCAAGCAATCCTGCCAACGCTTTGCCAATAAACCGGCCTTTAGCAACCTGGGCAAGACCATCACCTACGGCGAGCTCTATGCGCTGTCAGGCGCTTTTGCGGCCTGGCTGCAGCAGCACACCGACCTCAAGCCGGGTGACCGTATTGCCGTCCAGCTGCCCAATGTCCTGCAATACCCTGTAGCCGTATTTGGTGCCATGCGCGCCGGCCTGATCGTGGTCAACACCAATCCGCTGTATACCGTGCGGGAAATGGAGCACCAGTTCAACGACTCCGGTGCCAAGGCCTTGGTATGCCTGGCCAACATGGCGCACCTGGCCGAGAAGGTGGTGCCCAAGACCCAGGTGAAGCACGTCATCGTCACCGAGGTGGCCGACTTGCTGCCACCGCTCAAGCGCCTGCTGATCAACAGCGTGATCAAGTACGTGAAGAAGATGGTGCCGGCCTACAACCTGCCGCGCGCCGTGCGCTTCAACGATACCCTCGCGCTGGGCAAGGGCCAGCCGGTCACCGAAGCCAACCCGCAAGCCAATGACGTGGCCGTGCTGCAGTACACCGGCGGCACCACCGGCGTGGCCAAGGGGGCGATGCTGACCCACCGCAACCTGGTGGCCAACATGCTGCAGTGCCGGGCGCTGATGGGCTCCAACCTGCATGAAGGTTGCGAGATCCTGATCACTCCGCTGCCGCTTTACCACATCTATGCCTTCACCTTCCATTGCATGGCGATGATGCTGATCGGCAACCACAACGTGCTCATCAGCAACCCACGCGACCTGCCAGCAATGGTCAAGGAGCTGGGCAAGTGGAAGTTCAGCGGTTTCGTCGGCCTCAATACGTTGTTCGTTGCGCTGTGCAACAACGAGGCATTCCGCGCCCTGGACTTCTCGGCGCTGAAGATCACCCTGTCCGGTGGCATGGCCTTGCAGCTGAGCGTGGCCGAGCGCTGGAAGAGCGTTACCGGCTGCGCCATCTGCGAAGGCTATGGCATGACCGAGACCAGCCCGGTGGCGGCGGTGAACCCGGCCGAGGCGAACCAGGTGGGTACCATCGGCATCCCGGTGCCATCCACCCTGTGCAAGGTCATCGACGACGCCGGCAACGAGCTGGCGCTGGGCGAAACCGGCGAGCTGTGCGTCAAGGGCCCGCAAGTCATGAAGGGCTACTGGCAGCGTGAAGACGCCACCCGCGAGATCCTCGACAGCGACGGCTGGCTGAAGACCGGCGACATCGCGCTGATCCAACCAGATGGCTACATGCGCATCGTCGACCGCAAGAAGGACATGATCCTGGTCTCGGGCTTCAACGTGTACCCCAATGAGCTGGAAGATGTGCTCGCCGGCTTGCCGGGTGTGCTGCAGTGCGCAGCCATCGGTGTGCCGGACGAGAAGTCGGGTGAAGTGATCAAGGTGTTCATCGTGGTCAAACCGGGCATGACCGTGACCAAGGAGCAGGTGATGGAGCACATGCGTGCCAACGTCACTGGCTACAAGGTGCCGCGGTACATCGAGTTCCGCGATGCGCTGCCGACCACCAACGTCGGCAAGATCCTGCGCCGTGAACTGCGCGATGAAGAGCTGAAGAAGCAGGGCTTGAAGAAGATCGCTTGATCTTCAGATCTCTAATGATTTCACCGGCCTCTTCGCGGGTAAACCCGCTCCTGCAGGGTTGTACAAAACCTGTAGGAGCGGGTTTACCCGCGAAGAGGCCAGTGCAATCAGCGCAGTTTTTCTAGCATCTGGTAGTACCACATCCCCGCCGCCAGCAGCGGGTTGCCCAGCAAGTCCCCCATCGGCACACGTACGTGCTTGCACTGCGCGAAGGTGTCGAACTTCTCCAGCGTTCCGGTCAGTGCCTCAGCCATGATCTCGCCCATGATGTGGCTGGTGGCGATGCCGTGCCCGGAATAGCCCTGGCAGTACCACACGTTGTCCGACAGCTTGCCCAGTTGCGGAATGCGGTTGACCACGATGCCCATCGCGCAGCTCCACTGGAACTCGATCGGCACGCCCTTGAGCGCCGGGAAGGTGCGTTCGATACACGGGCGCAGCTCGCCTTCGATATCACGCGAATCCTTGCCCGAGTAATTGGCGCCGCCGCCAAACAGCAAACGCTTGTCGGCCGTCAGGCGGTAGTAGTCGAGGACGAAGCGGCAGTCGTACACCGCCAGGTCCTGCGGGTTGATCTGCTCCGCCAGTTCGCCCAGCGGGGCAGTGGTGACGATGCCGCCCATGGCCGGGAAGATCTTGCCCTTGAGCTGGCGCTTTTCCAGCTTGTGGTAGACGTCGCCGGCCAGCATCACCTGGCGCGCTTCGACCCGGCCGTGGGCGGTAACGACTGCCGGGCGTGGGCCGTGGACGATGTCCAGCACCTCGGAGTTCTCGAAAATCAGCGCACCCAGGCTGTGGGCGGCGCGGGCCTCGCCCAGGCACAGGTTGAGCGGGTGCAGGTGCAGGTTGCGCAGGTTCTTCAGTGCGCCCAGGTACAGCGGGCTCTGCAGGTGCTCGGCGACGCCATTGCGGTCGAGCAGTTGCACCTGGTCGCCCATGCCACGGCGTTCGGCCTCGGCCTGGAAGCTGCGCAGCTCCTCCATGTGCGAAGGTTTCATCGCAGCATGCAGATGGCCGCGCTTGAGGTCGCAGTCGATGCCATAGCGCTCGATGCGTTGCTCGATGACCTGGTGCCCACGCCAGCGCAGGTGCCAGATGAAATCATCGACCTCGGCGCCCAGGTGGTTGCGCATCTGCGTGCGCATGGCTTCGTCCCCCGACAGGCTGCCGGTGACCTGGCCGCCGTTGCGGCCGCTGGCGCCCCAGCCAATCCGGTTGGTCTCGACGATCGCCACCTTCAAGCCGCGCTCGGCCAGCTCCACCGCAGTGGCCACACCGGTGAAACCACCGCCGATGATTGCCACGTCGACCTGCACCGTGCCCTTGAGCTGCGGGTACTCTGTATGGTCGTTCAGCGAGGCGCTGTAATAGGACGGCGCGCGCAGGGCCGGGCCGTTGTGCAATGCTGCGTTCATGGGTGTTCCTTGTTCTTGATGGGTAAGGCTCAGGCTTGGTGCAGGTACCAGCGCCAGTCCTGTTCGCTGACTTCGGCCATGAACTGGCGGTACTCGGCGCGCTTGACCTTGAGGTAGACGCCGACAAACGCTTCGCCGAGCGCCTCCCGCGCCCAGTGCGAACGCTCCAGCGCATCGAGTGCGGTCAGCCAGTCGGTGGGCAGGTGCTCGGTGGCCTGGGCATAGCCGTTGCCTTCTACCGGTGCACCGGGGTCCAGCTGCTCGCGGATGCCGCGATGGCAGGCGGCCAGAATGGCGGCGGCAGCCAGGTATGGGTTGGCATCGGCGCCACAGATGCGGTGCTCGACATGCCGGCTGTTGGCCGGGCCGCCGGGCACGCGCAGGCTGACGGTGCGGTTGTCGACACCCCAGGTCGGCGCCAATGGCGCATAGCTGTTGGCCTGGAAGCGGCGGAACGAGTTGGCGTTGGGGCAGAACAGCAGCAGCGAGTCACGCAGGTGGCGCAGCATGCCGGCAACAGCCTGGCGCAGCAGTGGGGTGCCAGCCTTGTCTTCGCTGGCGAACAGGTTGTGGCCGGCGCTGTCGGCCAGGCTCAGGTGCATGTGCATGCCGGTGCCGGCCAGTTGCGCGAACGGCTTGGCCATGAAGCAGGCCTGCATGCCATGGGCATGGGCCACGCCCTTGACCAGGCGTTTGTAGCGCACGGCCTGGTCCATCGCTTCCAGCGCATCGCCATGTTCCAGGGTGATTTCCACCTGGCCCGGGGCGTACTCGGAGATCGCCGTGCGAGCAGGGATACCCTGGGCCTTGCAGGCAGCGTAGAGGTCGGCGAGGAACGGTTCGATCTGTTCCAGCTCACGCAGGCCATAGACCTGGGTGCTGCGAGGGCGCCCGCCGTCGTTGTCCAGTGCCGGTTGCGGGCGGCCCTGGGCATCGCGTTTCTGGTCGAGCAGGTAGAACTCCAGCTCGCAGGCCATCACCGGGTGGTAACCGTCAGCCTTGAGCGCCTCGATGGTGCGCAGCAGCACATGGCGCGGGTCGGCAACGCTGGCCGGCAGGCCCTCGCTCGGGTGCATGCTGACCTGCACTGCTGCAGTCGGCACCCGCCGCCACGGCAGGCGGACCAGGCTGCCATCCAGTGGGTAGGCGCGGCAGTCGATGTCACCGACATCCCAGACCAGGCCGGAGTTTTCCACGTCGTCGCCATTGAGGGTCAGGCCCAGGATGGTGCTGGGCAGCGGGCGCCCGCTCTGGTAGACCGCCAGCAGTTCGTCGCGGTGCAGCAGCTTGCCACGTGGCACGCCGTTGGCGTCGAGGATGAACAGTTCGAACAGTTCGATATCGGGGTTATCTGCCAGGAAACGGCTGGCGTGCTCTACAGGTGCAAAGTGCATGATGGGTTCGCTCACAGGCGCACGGGACCTGCGCGCAGGCGCGGTCCACTTGAGTCAGACGGCCGGGCTGGGGCCGAGTCGGGTCACAAAGGCGTGAGCGAAGAATCCGGGGGGCGCGCGTGGCGGCAGTGCCACAGGGCCCAGAAGGCGAGGATGATATGGACCAGCGGATTTTCACCGGCGTGGGACCGGGCCTTCGCTGGCGAAGGGCGGGACGACGGTGGGGCGATGGTCTGGGCGGGAGTCATGCCTTTGATACTCACATGCGGCTTAAGGTTGATTAAAGCAGTGAATGGCAACCTTCACATCGGACTTGGCTAAACATATGTACTGTCTGGACTGGCCTCTTCGCAGGTGAACCCGCTCCCACAGGATTCCCTCAGATCTGATTCCACTGCGGTTCCTGTGGGAGCGGGTTTACCCGCGAAAGCGCCGGCACAGGCAGCAGAGAACCGGCAAATCTGCGACAATCGCGCATCCTTCGAATGCCGATCATGAAAAAGCAGGCCCACCTGCATCACTAAAAAGCCCCATGACTGACCAAGCCATCGACAAACTGCTGCAAAACCTCGACCACGCCATGATTGCCGAGCGTCATCGCCTGCGCCGTCAACTGCATGAACTGCGCAAGCGCCCCGACGAGGCCAAGCTGGCGCAGTGGGTGGAAAAGGTCCAGGCATCCTGCGCCCAGGTCACTGCGCGTCAGAACAGCGTGCCGCAGATCCGCTACGACGACAGCCTGCCGATCGCCGCCAAGCGTGATGAAATCAAGAAGGCCCTGGCAGAACACCAGGTACTGGTGATCGCTGGCGAAACCGGTTCTGGCAAGACCACCCAGTTACCGAAGATCTGTCTGGAACTGGGCCGCGGCAGCCATGGCCTGATCGCCCATACCCAGCCACGGCGGATTGCCGCGCGCAGTGTCGCCGCCCGGGTTGCCGAAGAACTCGGCACGCCGCTGGGCGGGCTGGTCGGCTACCAGGTGCGTTTCGAAGACCAGAGCGATGCCAACACGCTGGTCAAACTGATGACCGACGGCATCCTCCTGGCCGAAACCCAGCACGACCGCTTTCTCGAGCGCTACGACACGATCATCGTCGACGAAGCCCACGAACGCAGCCTGAACATCGACTTCCTGCTCGGTTACCTGAAGACGCTGCTGCACCGCCGTCCGGACCTGAAGCTGATCATCACCTCGGCGACCATCGACCTGGAGCGTTTTTCCAAGCACTTCGACAATGCCCCGATCATCGAGGTGTCCGGCCGTACTTTCCCGGTGGAAACCTGGTACCGGCCGCTGACCAGCGAACAGGACGAGGAGGGCAACCAGGTCGAGGACGACCTTACCGTCGACCAGGCGATACTGGCCACCCTCGACGAAATCGCCCAGCACGAGCGCAGCGTGGGCAAAGGCCCCGGCGATGTGCTGGTGTTCCTCCCGGGCGAGCGGGAAATCCGTGATGCCGCAGAGATCCTGCGCAAGGCGCAGTTGCGCCATACCGAGATCCTGCCGCTGTACGCACGCCTGTCGCCGGCCGAGCAGCAGCGCATTTTCCAGTCGCACACCGGGCGCCGGGTGGTGCTGGCCACCAACGTTGCGGAAACCTCGCTGACCGTGCCCGGCATCCGTTACGTGATCGACACCGGCACCGCGCGCATCAGCCGTTACAGCTACCGCGCCAAGGTCCAGCGCCTGCCGATCGAGGCCGTTTCGCAGGCCAGTGCCAACCAGCGCAAGGGCCGTTGCGGCCGGGTCGAGCCGGGTATCTGCATTCGGCTGTACAGTGAAGAAGACTTCAATGGCCGTCCGGCCTTCACCGACCCCGAGATCCTGCGCACCAACCTGGCAGCGGTGATCCTGCAGATGCTGCACCTGCGCCTGGGTGCAATCGACGCTTTCCCGTTCATCGAGCCGCCGGATGGCAAGGCCATCAGCGACGGCTTCAACCTGCTGCAGGAACTCTCGGCGGTCAACCGCGAGAACCAGCTGACGCCGATCGGCCGCCAGCTGGCGCGCCTGCCGATTGACCCTCGCTTGGGCCGCATGCTGCTCGAAGGTGCGCGTCAGGGCAGCCTGCAGGAAGTGCTGATCGTCACCAGCGCCCTGTCGGTACAGGACCCGCGCGAGCGCCCGCCAGAGCGCCAGCAGGCCGCCGATCAGGCACATGCGCAGTGGAAGGACGCCGATACCGACTTTGCCGCGCTGGTCAATTTGTGGCGGGGTTTCGAAGAGCAGCGCCAGGCACTGACGGCCAGCCCCCTGCGCAACTGGTGCCGCAAGAACTTCCTGAACTACCTGCGCCTGCGCGAGTGGCGCGACGCCCATCGCCAGTTGTCGCTGATCTGCCGCGAGCTGCAGTTACCGGTCAACAAGGAACCGTCCGACTACCAGAAAGTGCACAAGGCGATCCTCAGCGGCCTGCTCAGCCAGATCGGCCAAAAGACCGAAGAGGGCGATTATCAGGGGGCCCGCCAGCGGCGCTTCTGGGTGCATCCGTCTTCCGGCATTGGCCGCAAGCGCCCGCAGTGGGTGATGGCGGCCGAACTGGTGGAGACCACCAAGCTGTATGCGCGCATGGTTGCCAAGATCGAGCCTGACTGGATCGAGCCGTTGGCCTCCCACCTGATCAAGAAGAACCACTTCGAGCCGCACTGGGAGAAGAAGCGCGGGCAGGTGGTGGCCTATGAGCAGATCACTTTGTATGGCCTGATCCTGGTCGGCCGCCGCCCGGTGCACTTTGGCCCGATCGACCCGGTCACCTCGCGTGAACTGTTCATTCGCGAGGGCCTGGTTGGCGGTGAAATCCAGTCACGTGCCAAGTGCCTGGCCGCGAACAAACGCCTGCTCGAAGCGCTCGACGAGCTGGAAGCCAAGGCCCGTCGGCGCGACATTCTCGCCGATGAAGAAACCCTGTACGCGTTTTACGAAGCACGCTTGCCGGCGGAAATCCACCAGACCGCGACCTTCGATGCCTGGTACCGCATGACCAGCCAGAAGGACCCGAATCTGCTGATCATGCGCGAGGAAGACGTGTTGGCCCGCGAGGCCAGCGAAGTCACTGCGGCGCAGTACCCTGACAGCATGCAAGTCGGTGAACTGCGCTTGCCGCTGACCTACCACTTCGAGCCGGGCCACCCGCGTGACGGTGTAACCGTGCGGGTACCGGCGCCGCTGTTGCCGAGCCTGCCGGGCGAACGGCTGGAGTGGCTGGTACCTGGCTTGCTGGAAGCCAAGTGCGTGGCGCTGGTACGTAACCTGCCCAAGGCCCTGCGCAAGAACTTTGTGCCGGTGCCCGATTTCGTCAAGGCCTCGCTGGCGCGGATGACCTTCGGCCAGGGCGCGCTGCCCCAGGCGCTGGGCCAGGAGCTGTTGCGCATGACCGGCGCGCGGGTGAGCGATGAGGCCTGGGCCGAGTCGGTCAACCTGGTCGAAGGCCACCTGCGCATGAACATCGAAGTGGTCGATGGCCAGGGCAAGTTTCTTGGTGAAGGCCGCGACCTGGCCGAACTGACCGCCCGCTTTGCCGCTGCCAGCCAGGCCGCTTTGGCCGTGCCACGTACCGAGAAGGGCGAGCAACCGGTACAAGCCAAGGCCTTCAGCGAGGTCAAACAGACCGCCCAGCAAAAAATCGCTGGCCTGTCGATGACCGTTTACCCTGCATTGGTGGAAGAGAACGGCACCGTGCGTGAAGGCCGTTTCTCGACCCAGGCAGAAGCCGAGTTTCAGCACCGCCGCGCCTTGCAGCGCCTGTTGCTGCAGCAGTTGGCGGAGCCTGCCAAGTTCCTGCGCGGCAAGCTGCCGGGGCTGACCGAGCTGGGCCTGCTGTACCGCGAACTGGGCCGCATCGAGGCGCTGGTCGAGGACATGCTGCTGGCGAGTCTGGACAGCTGCATCCTTGACGGCGAAGCGACGTTGCCGCGTGACGGTGCGGCGCTGGCAGGGCTGGCTGAGCGCAAACGCGGCAGCTGGGCTGAGCATGCCGAGCGCCTGGCCCGCCAGACCCTGGAAGTGCTCAAGCTGTGGCACGGTTTGCAGAAGCGCTTCAAGGGCAAGATCGACCTGAGCCAGGCGGTGGCGCTGAACGACATCAAGCAACAGCTGGCCAACCTGGTGTACCCGGGCTTCGTGCGCGAGACGCCGGCAGCCTGGTTCAAGGAGCTGCCGCGCTACCTCAAGGCGGTGGAATTGCGCCTCGAGAAGCTGGGTGCTCAGGTGCAGAAGGACCGGGTCTGGAGCGGCGAGCTGGGCAACCTGTGGGCGCAGTACAAGGCACGGGCCGACAAGCATGCCCAGGAGGGCAAGCGCGATGAAGCGCTGACCTTGTATCGCTGGTTGCTGGAGGAGTATCGGGTGTCGCTGTTTGCCCAGCAGTTGGGCACCAAGGTGCCTATTTCTGACAAGAGATTGAGCAAGCAGTGGAGCCTGGTGGAAGGATAAACTTCCGCAGATGTGGCAATATTGATGCAATTTGGGCCGCTTTGCGGCCCATCGCGGATGAATCCGCTCCTACGGGGATTGCACCGTCCTGTAGGCGCAGATTCATCCGCGATCGAGGGCGCAACCCTCGCCGAGAAATTGGTACTAAAGTGCCATTATTCTGTCACATTCCCAGCCAGCGCCCCGTGGCGATGGCCTTTGAGCAGAGGATCGATCGTGCATAACGTCGTGATCAGCGGCACCGGCCTGTATACCCCGGCCCAGAGCATTTCCAACGAAGAACTGGTGGCCTCCTTCAATGCCTGGTCGCAGCAGTACAACCAGGACAATGCCGCCGCCATCGAGCGTGGCGAAATCGAAGCAGCCCCCGTGTCCGACGCTGCCTTCATCGAAAAGGCCTCGGGTATCAAGAGCCGTTTCGTCATGGACAAGGCCGGCATCCTCGACCCGCAACGCATGAAGCCACGCCTGCCGGAGCGTTCCAACGACGAGCAGTCGATCCTCTGCGAAATGGGCGTGGCCGCTGCGCGCCAGGCGTTGGAACGCGCGGGCCGTACCCCGGCGGATGTCGATGGGGTGATCGTCGCCTGCTCCAACCTGCAGCGTCCTTACCCGGCCATCGCCATCGAAGTGCAGCAGGCGCTGGGCATCGAGGGTTTTGCCTTCGACATGAACGTGGCCTGCTCGTCGGCCACCTTCGGCATCCAGACCGCTGCCAACAGCGTGCAACTGGGCCAGGCCCGGGCACTGCTGGTGGTGAGCCCGGAGATCTGTACCGGGCACCTGAACTTCCGCGATCGCGACAGCCACTTCATCTTCGGTGACGCCGCCACTGCGGTGCTGGTCGAACGTGCTGACAAGGCCACCTCGGCGCACCAGTTCGACATCGTCGGCACCAAGCTCAAAACCGCGTTCTCCAACAATATCCGCAACAACTTCGGCTTCCTCAACCGCGCGGCGGAAGAGGGCATTGGGGCCCGCGACAAGTTGTTCGTGCAAGAAGGCCGCAAGGTGTTCAAGGAAGTCTGCCCGATGGTCGCCGAGCTGATCGGCAAGCACCTGGGCGAGAATGGCCTGCAGTCGTCCGACGTCAAACGCTTCTGGCTGCACCAGGCCAACCTCAGCATGAACCACCTGATCGTCAAGAAGCTGATGGGGCGTGAAGTGAACGAGGAAGAGGCACCGGTGATTCTCGACCGCTATGCCAACACCAGTTCGGCGGGGTCGGTGATTGCCTTCCACCTGTACCAGGATGACTTGGCCAAGGGTTCGTTGGGTGTGCTGAGTTCGTTTGGTGCAGGTTATTCGATTGGTAGCGTGATTCTGCGCAAGCGCTGAGTTTTGTAGAGACTGTACCGGCCTCTTCGCGGGTAAACCCGCTCCCACTGGTACGCCACGGTTAACAAGTCCTGTGGAGTACCTGTGGGAGCGGGTTTACCCGCGAAGGGGCCGGGTGCATTTCTGGCAGGCAAAAAAAGGCGGGAAATACCGGATGGGGTCGGCATTTCCCGCCTCAGCGTGAAGCAGAGGAGTTTGCTAGCTTAGAACTTGGCTTCCAGGTCCACCTGCAGGGTGTCTACGTCAGCATTGCTGTTCGGCAGGTTGGAGTAGTCGGTCTTGGCCATCATGTAGGCCGCGCCGAGGGCGAAGTTCTTGTCGATTTCGTAACCGACCTTGAACTTGTGACCGCGGGAACCGGTGAAGCCGTTACCGAAGTCAGAGTCGGTGAACAGGCTGACCACGCCGTTACGTTGTACGTCGCGGTAGTTGTAGTCCAGGCTCCAGGCACCGATCTTCGACTTCAGGCCCGCCAGCCAGGCGGTGTCCTTGCCATCGGTGCTTTCGGTGTTCTTGACGTACTGGCCGTAAGCCGACAGCGGGATGGCGAAGCCGGTGAAGTCGAGCTGACCGAAGCCTTCTACCAGGTTGAACTCGTCGGTGGTGTTGCCCAGCGAACGCAGCGCCGCCGAGGCCTTGTCGTTATCGTAGCCATAGAGGCTGGCACCGACGGTGACCTTGACGGTGTCAGCCGCGTTGAACTTGGTACCCAGCTGGGCAGCGTACAGTTGAGCGTCATGCTTGAACTGAACACCGTCGCCGTCGACGTTGTCTTTCAGGTTGTAGTGGCCGATGCTGCCGAACACTTCGGCCGGGCCGGCGTTGGTCTTGTAGGTGACAGCCACGCCTTCCGGGTTGATGTCGCTGTCCCAGATGATGTCGCCCATGCTCACCCATGGCTGCATCATCTTGCCGCCGATCAAGTGCAGGTTCGGTACGGCAGTCGGGTGCCAGTCGAGGTAGGCCAGGTCGACCCACAGCGATTTCTTTTCGAAGTAGTTGTCCAGGCTCTGGTTGGTCGAGCGGGCATCGGCGCTGCTACCGGTGGCCACACGCACGCCGGCGTCGACCTGCGGGTTGATCTCGCTGTAGAAGCCGACACGGGCACGCACGCGCTCGCGGTCCTGGTTGCCACTGCGGGAGATCGGGTTGTCGACGTTGACGTCTTCGTAACGCAGGCGCACATCACCCTTGATCTGGGTCTTGGCGGCCCATGCCACTTTTTGTTCGAAAGCGCTCATACGTTCGGACTGAGCTTTCTGGTCGGCCTTTTCCTTGGTTTCTTTTGCCAGGTCGCCTTGGAGTTCGTTGTACTGCGCCTGGTTGATCGAGCCATTGGCGCGGAGCATTTCGAGCAGCTTGGCGTCGACGGCCGCACTGGCCGGAGTACTCAGAGCCAGCATCATGCCGGTGAGGCTCACTCCGGTAAGTGTAGAAACAAGACGCATAAGGTTCTCCCTACTTAAAAGATTTGGGGAGGCTTAGCGCCCACCCCCATGTTGGCATGTCTTCGGAAAGGGCCTGACTAGACAGGTTCTGGGGTTCCGGAAAACAGGCGCAAGTATTGCGGGGGCGAATGACAGAATAATGTCTAATTAATGGCACTGCTGTTAAGTAATTGAGAGAGAAAGGCGAAACGGGCCGATCATCATTTGAGCGACGGGCCCCTGTTCGCCGATACTGATGGCCTTGAACAGTGAGTCGAAAACGTGACCAGTCTCTACAGCCTTGCCCACCTGCGTGACCTGCCAGCGGCGACCTGGGATGCCCTGGTTCCCCCTGGCCAACCGTTCCTGCGCCATGCCTTTCTCAGTGCCATGGAAGACAGCGGCAGCGTGGCGCCCAACACCGGCTGGGCAGCCGAACACCTGGTGCTCGAACGTGACGGGCAGGTGCGTGCGTTGCTGCCGGCTTATCGCAAGTGGCATTCCTATGGCGAGTACGTGTTCGATCACGGTTGGGCCGATGCCTGCGAGCGTGCCGGCATCGCCTATTACCCCAAGCTGCTCGGTGCCGTGCCGTTCAGCCCCGTCAGCGGGCCGCGCCTGCTGGCGGTGGACCCTGCCGATGCCTTGCTGGTGCTGCAGGCATTGCCGGAGTACTTGGGCAAGGGCGGGTTGTCGGGGGCGCATATCAATTTCACCGATGCTCAGCTGGATGCGCAGATAGCCGGCCTGCCGGGCTGGATGGAGCGACTGGGCTGCCAGTTTCATTGGCGCAATCACGGTTATCGTGACTTCCAGGACTTTCTTGACAGCCTCAGCTCACGCAAGCGCAAACAGATGCGCAAGGAGCGTGAGCAGGTGGCGGGGCAGGGCATTGATTTTCGTTGGTACCGCGGCGACGAGCTGGACGAGGCGCAGTGGGATTTCGTCTTCCTCTGTTACGCCAACACCTATGCGGTGCGCAGGCGCTCACCGTACCTGACCCGGGAATTCTTCAGCCTGCTGGCCGAGCGCATGCCCGAGGCTGTGCGGGTGGTGATGGCGCGCCAGGGCGGGCGTGATGTGGCAATGGCCTTGAGCCTGGTCGGGGGCGACAGCCTGTTCGGTCGATATTGGGGCTGCCTTGATGAATTTGACCGGCTGCATTTCGAGACCTGCTTCTACCAGGGCATGGACTTTGCCATTGCCGAAGGGCTGCAGCGTTTCGATGCCGGGGCGCAGGGCGAACACAAGCTGATTCGCGGGTTCGAGCCTGTGCTGACGCGGTCGTGGCATTACCTGTTGCATTCGGGGTTGCGGCGAGCGGTGGAGGATTTTCTGCAGCAGGAGCGGGCAGGGGTGAGGGGGTATGCCGAGGAAGCCAAAGAGATGCTGCCTTACCGCAAGGACTGAGATCTCTATTGCCTTTTCGGGCCGCTTCGCGGGTGAACCCGCTCCCACAGGATCACCGTCGTCCTTGAGACTTATGCAGTCCCTGTGGGAGCGGGCTTGCCCGCGAAGAGGCCGGAACAGGACTTAGTCGACCCCGACAAAGCCGCCAGTTTGGTGATGCCACAAGCGGGCATACAGGCCCCGCTGCTCCAGCAATTCACTGTGGCTGCCACTTTCGACGATCCGCCCTTTGTCCAGCACTACCAGTCGGTCCATCCGGGCGATGGTCGACAGCCGGTGGGCGATGGCGATCACCGTCTTGCCTTGCATCAGCGTTTCCAGGCTTTCCTGAATGGCCGCCTCGACCTCCGAGTCCAGCGCCGAGGTGGCTTCGTCCATGATCAGGATCGGTGCGTTCTTCAGCAGCACCCGGGCAATCGCGATGCGCTGGCGCTGGCCGCCAGACAGCTTCACCCCCCGCTCGCCGACATGGGCATCGAACCCTGTTCGGCCTTGGGCGTCCGACAGCTGCGCAATGAACTCGTCGGCCCGCGCGCGGCGTACGGCTTCTTGCAGCGCCGCTTCACTGGCGCCAGGGCGGCCATACAGCAGGTTGTCGCGGATCGAGCGGTGCAGCAGCGAGGTGTCCTGGGTGATCATGCCGATCTGCGCGCGCAGGCTGGCCTGGCTGACCTCGGCGATGTCCTGGCCGTCGATCAGGATGCGCCCGCCCTGTACGTCGTACAGGCGCAGCAGCAGGTTGACCAGGGTCGACTTGCCGGCGCCTGACGGGCCGATCAGGCCTATCTTCTCGCCCGGGCGGATGTCCAGGTTGAGCCCTTCGATCACGTTGGCGGCCTTGCCATAGTGAAAGTCCACGTTGTCGAAGCGCACGGCGCCGCGGCTGACCTTCAGTGGCGGCGCATGGGGCTTGTCGGTGACGGTGACCGGCTGGGCGATGGTCTGCAGGCCGTCCTGGACCATGCCGATGTTCTCGAAGATGCCGTTGACCACCCACATGATCCAACCCGACATGTTGACGATGCGGATCACCAGCCCAGTGGCCAGGGCAATGGCGCCGACGGTGATCAGCGACTGGCTCCACAGCCATAGCGCAAGGCCGGTGGTGGTGACGACCAGCAGGCCGTTGAGGGTGGTGATGACCACGTCCATGCTGGTGACCACGCGCGACGCCAGCTGGGTTTTCTCGGTCTGTTCACTGATCGCTTCGCGGGCGTACTGCTGTTCGTAGTCGGTATGGGCGAACAGCTTGAGGGTGGCGATGTTGGTGTAGCCATCGACGATCCGCCCCATCAGCTTGGAGCGGGCGTCGGAGGAAATCACCGAACGCTGCTTCACCCGCGGCACGAAGTAGTACAGCGCGGCAATGTAGCCGGTGATCCACAGCAGCAGCGGCAGCATCAGGCGCCAGTCGGCCTCGGCGAACAGCACCAGTGAGGTGATGGCGTAGATCAGCACATGCCACAGCGCATCCACCGCCTGTACGGCGGAGTCACGCAGCGAGTTGCCGGTCTGCATGATGCGCTGGGCGATGCGCCCGGCGAAGTCGCTCTGGAAGAAGTTCAGGCTCTGCTTGAGCACATAGGTGTGGTTCTGCCAGCGGATCAGGCTGGTCATGCCGGGGTTGATGGTCTGGTGTACCAGCAGGTCGTGCAGGCCGAAGAATACCGGCCGCAGCAGCAGGATCACTACTAGCATCCAGATCAGCTCGCCGCTGTGGTCGCTGAAGAAGTTGGCATTGGGCGTGCCTTGGGCCAGGTCGATGATGCGGCTCAGGTAGCTGAACATCGCCACCTCGATCAGCGAGGCGAACAGGCCCACCACCAGCAGGGCGAGAAAACTCGGCCAGACCTGGCGCAGGTAATACAGGTAGAAAGGCCAGACCTGGCCGGGCGGCGACTCGCTGGGCGCGTCGCGGAAGATATCGATCAGTTGCTCGAAACGGCGGTACAGCATGGGTGACAAGACTCCTGTGCTACCCGACCTCGGAAGGTTTCACGTCCCTGTGAAACCTGCAGTCAGTCGATGCGTTTGGCGGACTTGATGTACACCGGGTCGGCCGGCACATCGCGCATGCCTTTCTTGACGGTAGTTTGCGAATTGACGATCTGGTCGACCACTTCCATGCCCTTGGTCACTTTGCCGAATACGGCGTAACCGGCGTCGCGGCCCGGGTTGAGGAAGTCGTTGTCGGCGACGTTGATGAAGAACTGGCTGGTGGCCGAGTTCGGGTTGGAAGTGCGCGCCATCGACAGGGTGCCGCGGGTGTTCTGCAGGCCGTTGCTGGCTTCGTTCTTGATTGGGTCCTTGGTGTCTTTCTGCACCATCTGGTCAGTGAAACCGCCGCCCTGGACCATGAAACCCGGGATCACGCGGTGGAAGATGGTGTTGTTGTAGAAACCACTGTCGACATAACCGAGGAAGTTCTTGGTACTGATCGGTGCCTTCTCGGCGTTGAGCTCGATTTCGACCTGGCCGAAGCTGGTGTCCAGCAGTACGTGCGGGGTCTTGTCGGAAGCCATGACGCTGGTGGCGAAGGCGACCGAGCAGGCGGTAAGCAGGATTTTTTTCAGCATGGGCTCAATGATCCTTGAGAGGTGGAAGCGGCTGCGAGGAACTGCAGCAGGGTCTGGTTGAAGACCTCGGGTTGATCGAGGGGCGTAGCGTGCCGGGAATCGTCGATGACCACCAGCCTGGCGTGGGGCATCAGGGCGACGTAGCGCTCTTTCAGTTGTATCGGGGTGTAATCGTGGTCGGCGGCAATCACCAGCGTGGGACAGCGAATCTGCCCGATGCGTTCCTGCACGCCCCAGTCGACGATGGCGTCGAAGCTCTTGAGGTAGGCGCGTTTGTCATTGCGTGCCCAGCGTTCTGCCATCTTCTTGCGCAGGTCGGCTTGCCCGGGCTTGGGGAACAGCCTGGCGGCCAGGCCCTGGCCAACCGTCTCGACGCTGAGGATGCGCGCCAGGCCCCAGCGCTTGAGCCACCACAGCCAGTCTCCGCGGGTGCGGCGCTTGACCTCGGGTGCGCTGTTGACGATGCACAGGCTGCGCAGCCATTGCGGGTGATCGACTGCGAACTGGAAACCGACCATGCCGCCCATGGACAGGCCGACGAAGTGCACCGGGCCAGTCTGCAGGTGCTCGAGCAGGGCCAGCAGGTCTTCGCTGAACGTGGCGATCTGGTAACCGTCGCGTGGCTTGTCGGAACGGCCGTGGCCGCGGATGTCCATGAGGATCACCCGGTAGTGGCGGCTCAGTTCAGGTACCTGCAGCTCCCAGTCCTGGCTGCTGGAGCCCAGGCCGTGCAGCAGCACCAGGGGCTCGCCCTGGCCATATTCCTGATAATGCAGCGAGCATCCTTCATGTTCGAAATAGGCCATGGGCGCGGTCCTCTCAGGCTTGTGGGGGGGCTGCGAAGGGCACGTCCAGTGGCGCAGTGTCGAAATTGCGCAGCAGGTCGATGAGAATCTGCGTGGCCGGGCCCAAGGTCTTCTCTTTGCTCGAATAAAGGTAGAACAGTGGGTGGCGGCTGCCACCCTGATCGAGCGGCAGTGGCTTCAGCACGCCGTCGTGCAGCTCACGTTCGATCATGTGCCGTGGCAACCAGGCAAAGCCCAGGCCGCTGCCGACGAAGGTGGCGGCGGTGCCCAGGCTGCCGACGGTCCAGCGCTGCTCGGCGCCGAGCCAGCCGACATCGCGTGGCTGCGCTCGGCCGGAGTCGCGGATCACCACCTGCAATTGGCTTTCCAGGTCCTGGAAGGTGATCTCCCGGCCCAGGCGGTGCAGGCTGTGCTCGGGGTGGGCGACGGCAACGAACTCCACCGAGCTCAGCTCGGTGCCCAGGTAACCACCGATGCTGTAACTGCTGATGGCAAGGTCGGCGATGCCTTCGTGCATCACTTCTTCGACGCCGGACAGCACCTCTTCACGCAGGCGCACCCGGCAACCGCGGCTCTGCGGCATGAACGCGGCCAGGGCGCGTACCAGCCGGGCGCTGGGGTAGGCCGCATCGACCACCAGGCGCACCTCGGCTTCCCAGCCTTGCTCCATGTGATGCGCCAGGTCTTCCAGCTGGCTGGCCTGCTTGACCAGGTGCCGCGAACGGCGCAGCAGCACATTGCCGGCCTCGGTCAGCACGGCCTTGCGGCCATCGATGCGCAACAGCGGCACACCCAGCTGCTCTTGCATGCGTGCCACGGTGTAGCTGACCGAAGACTGCGAACGGTGCAGGGCTTCGGCGGCCTGGGCAAACCCGCCATGGTCGACCACTGCCTGCAGGGTCCGCCATTGATCCAGGGTCACGCGCGGCGCTTTCATGTTTGGCTCCTGTTGTCCTAAGCTGCGCTCTTTCAAGGAGAGCGCCCCATGAAGAAATGTTGTGCGGCAATACTGATGTGCCTGCCCCTTGGGGCCATGGCTTACCCCATCGACGTGGAGAAGGAACTGACCGGGGTCAAGCTGGACTACACCACCTACGACACTGCCTACGACATCGGCTCCATTACCCTGAACAACTATGGGCAAGTGCCGGCGGCCTGCAAGGTGACCTTCCGCAACGGGCCCGAGGCGCCACGGGTGCGCCGGGTCAACGTCCCGGCCGGTAAAAGCGTCGACGTGACGGCCAATTTCAACCGGCAGATCATCAAGCTGCGCATCGCGCTGAGCTGCAAAGCGCAATAAAACTGATTAATCGATAGATTGAACCCACTTTTTACGCTTTTTTATCGATAGGTCAAGCCTTAATCTCACCTCCATCGAATCGCTACCCTTTTTGCCGATGGAGGCACCCCATGTCCCGCGTACTGATCATCGAAAGCAGCGCCCGCCAGCAGGATTCCGTGTCCCGTCAACTGACCCGTGATTTCATCCAGCAGTGGCAGGCGGCGCATCCGGCCGACGCGATCACCGTACGTGACCTGGCGGTGAACCCGGTGCCGCACCTGGATGCCAACCTGCTCGGTGGCTGGATGAAACCTGAAGAACAGCGCAGCGCCGCCGAACTGGAAGCCCTGGCCCGTTCCAACGAGCTGACCGATGAAGTGCTGGCGGCCGACGTGCTGGTGCTGGCTGCGCCGATGTACAACTTCACCATCCCCAGCACCCTGAAGGCCTGGCTGGACCACGTGCTGCGCGCCGGCATCACCTTCAAGTACACCCCGACCGGCCCCCAAGGCCTGCTCACCGGCAAGCGCGCCATTGTCCTGACTGCCCGCGGCGGCATCCATGCCGGTGCTACCAGCGACCATCAGGAACCGTACCTGCGCCAGGTGATGGCCTTCATCGGTATTCACGATGTCGACTTCATTCATGCCGAAGGCCTGAACATGAGCGGTGAGTTCCACGAGAAGGGCCTGAACCAGGCCAAGGCCAAGCTGGCTGCGGTGGCCTGAGGCTCAACGAATTCCCATCCCTGACACCTGTTTTTGCTCCTTTGGGTGTACCTGCCCGGCCTTATGGCCGGGCTTTTTTATGCCTGCGCACGCGGTCTGCTTTTGCTGTTGTAGGAGCGGCCTTGTGTCGCGAAAGCGGTGCGAAGCGCCCCCCAGGATCTCAGCACGGCAGCACATACTGCCGGGGCTGCTTTGCAGCCCTTTCGCGACACAAGGCCGCTCCTACAAAGACCGAGTGGCCAGCCACCCTTACTTTCCCAATGGTTGAACTCACGTGCCGCAACCCGCTAAGGTCGCGCCCTTGATCCACGAGAGGCAACCATGGGCTACCTGATAATCGTCGCGCTGATCCAGGCGTTTTCCTTCAGCCTGATCGGCGAGTACCTGGCCGGGCACGTCGACAGCTATTTCGCCGTGCTCGCGCGCGTGGTGCTGGCGGGCCTGGTGTTCCTGCCGCTGACCCGCTGGCGCCAGGTCGAGCCGCGCTTCCTGCGCTCGATGCTGCTGATCGGCGCGCTGCAGTACGGCATCACCTACGTCTGCCTGTACTTGAGCTTCCGCGTGCTGACCGTGCCGGAAGTGCTGCTGTTCACCATCCTCACGCCGTTGCACGTGACCTTGATCGAAGACGCCTTGAACCGGCGCTTCAACCCTTGGGCGCTGCTCGCCGCCCTGGTGGCCGTGGCAGGGGCCGGGGTAATCCGCTTCGACAGCATCAGTGGCGACTTCTTCATCGGCTTCCTGCTGCTGCAACTGGCCAACTTCACCTATGCCGCCGGCCAGGTGCTGTACCGCCACCTGGTGGCGCGCAACCCCAGCGACCTGCCGCACTACAAGCGTTTTGGCTACTTCTACCTGGGTGCGCTGATCGTGGCGCTGCCGGCGTTCCTGCTGTTCGGCAATGCCCAGCATCTGCCGAGCACCCAGGTGCAGTGGCTGGTGCTGCTGTTCCTCGGCCTGTGCCCGACGGCACTGGGCCTGTACTGGTGGAACAAGGGCGCGTGCCTGGTCTCTGGCGCCACGCTGGCGGTGATGAACAACCTGCATGTGCCAGTGGGGCTGCTGCTGAACCTGCTGATCTGGAACCGCGACGAGCCGCTTGGCCGGTTGTTCCTGGGGGGGGCGATCATTCTTGCCTCGGTGTGGCTGAGCCGGCTGGGCAATCGCGCGCAGGCGCCTGCGACCGGCAAGGCCTGACATGCATACCATCTTCGTCATTGTCGCGCCGATCTTTGCCCTGATCCTGGTCGGCTTTCTATGCCGCAAGACCAACAAGCTCGGTGACAAGGCCGCCGCCGAGATCAACAAGATGGTGGTCTGGTTGTGCCTGCCGGCGCTGCTGTTCAAGGTCACCGCCACAGCGACCTGGAGTGAGATCTGGCACCCGGGCTTCATCGTGGCCTTCGGCGCCGGCGCGCTGGCGATGTTTGTCGTGACCCTGGGCTGGCGCCTTTACAGCGGCCATGGGCTGGTGGCAGCGAGCATCGACGGGCTCAGCGCCGGTTATGCCAATACCGGCTACATCGGCATCCCGCTGTGCCTGCTGTTGTTTGGCCAGCCTGGCCTGCAACCGGCACTGATCTCGTCGTTGATCGTGGTCTGCCTGGTATTCGCGACTTCCCTGACGCTGATCGAGATCGGCCTGCAGGAAGAGCGGCAGATCGGCCGTGCCATCCTGTTGGTCAGCAAGGCGCTGGCGAAGAACCCGCTGGTGATTTCGCCGCTGGCAGGGGCGGGCTGGGCCATGGGCGGGCTGGGGTTGGCCGAGCCGGTGATGCATTTTCTCGACATGCTGGCGCTGGCCACCACGCCTTGTGCGTTGATTTCGCTGGGGGCGTTCCTGGCCGAGAAACGTACCGGTTCGCAAGCCAGCCCATGGCCGCTGGTGGGCCTGAAGCTGATTGGCCAGCCCGCGTTGACCTGGGTGCTGGCGTTCAAGGTGTTCAGCCTGCCGACCATGTGGGCGGCTTCGGCGGTATTGCTGGCGGCGCTGCCGACCGGCACCGGGCCGTTCATGCTGGCCGAGTACTACAACCGCGAGGCTGGGCTGATTTCGCGGACGATCCTGTTATCGACCGTGGCGTCCCTGGTGACCTTGACCGGGCTGTTGTACCTGCTGGGTTATGCGGGGTAGTTGAGGGCCTCTTCGCGGGTAAACCCGCTCCCACAGGATTTGCGCAGGCCTAAGCGTTGCGCGGTACTTGTAGGAGCGGGTTCACCCGCGAATGGGCTGCACAGCAGCCCCGGCAATCTCAAACTTCGCTCATTTCTTCCAGTCGACGCGACGCAGGTTCAACAACCCGCCCCGCCAACCCCAGCCGCATGTCATTGCCACTCGGCTGCTGATACAGGCTCAACCCAAACTCCGGCAACACCGCCAGCAGGTAATCGAAGATATCCCCCTGAATCCGCTCGTAATCCGCCCACACCGTGGTAGTGGTAAAGCAGTAGATCTCCAGCGGTATCCCTTCGGCGGTGGTCTGCATCTGCCGCACCATGCAGGTCATGTTCGGGTGCACATTCGGGTGGTTCTTCAGGTAGGCCAGGGCAAACGCCCGGAACGTGCCGATATTGGTCAGCTTGCGGCGGTTGGCCGACAGCTCGGGCACCGGCCCCAGCGCTTCGTTCCAGGCCAACAGCTCCTGGCGCTTGCCGGCCAGGTAGTCGCCCAGCAGGCTGACCTGGCTCAGGCGATGCTCCTCATCCGGGGTCAGAAAGCGTACACCGGCTGCGTCGATGAACAGGCTGCGCTTGATCCGTCGCCCGCCCGACTGCTGCATGCCGCGGTAGTTGCGGAACGACTCGCTCATCAGGCGCCAGGTCGGGATCGAGACGATGGTCTTGTCGAAGTTCTGTACCTTGACCGTGTGCAAGGTGATATCCACCACATCGCCATCAGCGCCGACCTGGGGCATCTCGATCCAGTCGCCCACGTGCAGCATGTCGTTGCTGGTCAGCTGCACGCTGGCGACGAACGACAGCAGGGTGTCCTTGTACACCAACAGCAGCACCGCCGACATCGCACCCAGGCCTGACAGCAGCAACAGCGGCGAGCGGTCGATCAGGGTGGCGACGATGACGATCGAGGCAAAAATCCACAGCATCATCTTGGCCAGCTGCACGTAGCCCTTGATCGAGCGGGTGCGGGCGTGTTCGGTGCGGGCGTAGATGTCCAGCAGGGCATCCAGCAGGCACGACAGGGCCATGGTCATGAACAGCAGGGTGAAGGCCAGGGCGACGTTGCCGAGGAAGTGCTGGGCGGTTTCGGACAGCTCCGGCACCAGCTTCAGGCCGAACTGGATCACCAGCGACGGGATGGTCTGGGCCAGGCGGTGGAACACTTTGTTATGGCGCAGGTCGTCGAGCCACTTCAGTGCTGCCTGCCGGGCCAGAAGGCGCGCACTGTGCAGTACCAGAAAGCGCGCCAGGCGGCCGAGGACCAGGGAAATCAGCAGCAGCACCGCCAGCCCGATGGCGGCGTGGAGCAGGGGATGTTGGTCGAGGGTGCCCCATAGGTCGAGGCTGTCACGCCAGATGCGTTGGATGTCCATAAGCTTGTAAACCAGTCTATTGCAGCGAAACGAAGCGCCATTAGAGCGCGGAAGCCAACAAAGTTGCCAAAAGAAATTCGGCTAAGGCGGCAGAAAACGTTACCCTATGCAACTGAATTTCCCGCACTTGCCTGAGGTTACCTCCGTGTTCTCCCAATTCGCCCTGCATGAACGCCTGCTTAAAGCCGTGGCCGAGCTTAAATTTGTCGAGCCAACCCCGGTGCAGGCCGCGGCCATCCCCCTGGCCCTGCAAGGGCGCGACCTGCGTGTGACCGCGCAGACCGGCAGCGGCAAGACCGCAGCGTTCGTCCTGCCGCTGCTCAACCGCCTGGTGGACCTCAAAGGCGGGCGCGTCGAGATCCGCTCGTTGATCCTGCTGCCGACCCGCGAGCTGGCCCAGCAGACCCTCAAGCAAGTGCAGCTGTTCTCGCAGTTCACCTACATCAAGGCGGGCCTGGTCACCGGCGGTGAAGACTTCAAGGAGCAGGCCGCCATGCTGCGCAAGGTGCCGGACGTGCTGATCGGCACCCCGGGCCGCCTGCTCGAGCACCTCAACGCGGGCAACCTCGACCTGTCCCACGTGCAAGTGATGATCCTCGACGAAGCCGACCGCATGCTCGACATGGGCTTCGCCGAAGACATGGAGCGCCTGTGCAAGGAGTGCGAGAACCGCGAGCAGACCCTGCTGTTCTCCGCCACCACCGGCGGCGCGGCCCTGCGCGACATCATCGGCAAGGTACTGAAAGACCCTGAGCACCTGATGCTCAACAGCGTCTCGCAGCTGGCCGAAGGCACTCGCCAGCAGATCATCACCGCCGACCACGACCAGCACAAGGAAGCCATCGTGCAGTGGCTGCTGGCCAACGAGACTTTCGACAAGGCGATCATCTTTACCAACACCCGCGCCCTGGCCGATCGCATCTACGGCCACCTGGTGGCCAAGGACGTGAAAGCGTTCGTACTGCACGGCGAGAAGGACCAGAAGGACCGCAAGTTGGCCATCGAGCGCTTCAAGCAGGGCAGCTCCAAGGTGCTGGTGGCCACCGATGTGGCGGCCCGTGGCCTGGACATCGACGGCCTGGACCTGGTGATCAACTTCGACATGCCACGCAGCGGCGACGAGTACGTGCACCGTGTGGGCCGCACCGGCCGTGCCGGCGGTGAAGGCCTGGCGATTTCGTTGATCACCCACAATGATTGGAACCTGATGTCCAGCATCGAACGCTACCTCAAGCAGCAGTTCGAGCGCCGGGTGATCAAGGAAGTGAAAGGTACCTACAACGGGCCGAAGAAGGTCAAGGCTTCGGGCAAGGCGGTGGGTGCCAAGAAGAAGAAGGTCGACAAGAAGGCCGGCGAGAAAAAGGCCGCTGCCAAGCGCAAGCCGACCGCCAAGCCTCGGCCTAATGCCCCGCTGGCCAGTTCCGATGGCCTGGCGCCGCTGAAGAAGCGCAAGCCGGCAGCCGAGTAAGGCTGATCCGGTTCCTTATAGGAGCGGCCTTGTGTCGAGAAAGGGCCGTAAAGCGGCCCTTGAATTGATGCTTCAATGCGAATGTCGCGGGGCTGCTGTGCAGCCCTTTCGCGACACAAGGCCGCTCCTACAGGGCTGGCGCCAGCGGCTGATGAATCATTCCGTTTTCTTTTCTGCTTCCTTCAGCTCCTTGATCCGCTTGTCGATCAACTGACATTTGTCGGGCAAATCCTTGCTCGCCGTCCCTAGCTCCATCCCCTGGAGCTCGTCATTGATCTCCTTGGCCTTCTGCGGGTTCTGCTCGGTCAGTTGACTGACCAGCCCGGCCAGCTCTTCACGTTTTTGTGTGGCTTCTTCCGGTGTGCAGGCCCAGGCGGGCAGGGCACAGCACAGGGCGGTGGCACAGGCGATGCGCAGCAGCGGTTTCATCCTTTCTACCTCCGGCGTGGTGATACGCGGTGGAGGCCCGCGCGCGAGGGTTGGTTCAGTGCCAACGACCGGCGGCTATACCCCTGGGTATATTTACCGCGATCCCCCTCGGCTCCAGATATCTTTTGGAACACTCCCGCCTGCCAACAGGTCCGAACCTGTATACCCCCTTCGTCCACAGCAGGAGGCCACCTCCATGAGCAGCACCTACGACTGGGACCTGATCGAGCGCATGTTGCACGAAGTGCAGAACGGCGCCGGTCACAGCTTCACGCCACGCCCCTATGCCGAGCAGCACGCCGCGGCACTGGCCGCCAAGGGCCAGTCGGTGGGCGACCTTGACCATCTGAAAACCCGTGCCTGCGAGTACGAGAAGTTGCTGTTCGAGCGCGGCTTCATCGAAAGTCGGCCGCAAGAGGATGGCGGCAATGGCGAGAATTTCGTGCTCACTGAGCGTGGGTCGCGCCTATTGAGCTTGATCGACAGCAGCATCCCGGGCTTCGAACACCCGCGTCAGGTGCTTGATGAGCAGGCTGACGGGCTGGACGAAGCCACCTTCGAGCAGGTGTCTGCAAAGGCGCAGATCGCTTGAGGTCGTTTTGAGGCTGGCAAGAGCGGACAGGGAAACCCGATAATCGGTATTCCTTCACCTCTGCCGAGCCCTAGCCAATGCCCTCGACCACCCAAAAGGCCCGCCCATGAGCGCGGCCCGCAAGCATCCCGATGCCTTCGCCTTTCAGGTGATGTTGGGCCTGTGCCTGATCTGGGGCTGCCAGCAGGTACTGATCAAGACTGCGGCGGTGGATATCGCGCCAGTGATGCAGGCAGCTTTGCGTAATTGCATCGCCGCAGTGCTGGTGGGGCTGATGATCTGCTGGCGCGGCGGCTGGGAACAGGTGGGCAGCACCTGGCGGGCAGGGCTGCTGGCCGGCGGCTTGTTCGGGCTTGAGTTCCTGTTCATTGCCGAAGGGCTGAAGCTGACCTCGGCGGCGCACATGTCGGTGTTCCTCTACACAGCGCCGGTGTTCACAGCGCTTGGCTTGCACTTCATGTTGCCCAGCGAGCGGCTGCGGTTGTTGCAGTGGCTGGGCATCGTGCTGGCCTTTGCCGGGATTGCGATGGCCTTCGCGGGGGGGATGTCGTTCGCCGAGATGGATGGGCGCATGCTGCTGGGGGATGCCTTTGGCGTGCTCGCCGGGCTGGCTTGGGGCGCGACCACGGTAGTGGTACGTGGCTCGCGCCTTTCCGAGGCCCCAGCCACCCTTACCTTGTTTTATCAATTGGCGGTGGGCTTTGCCGGGTTGCTGTTGATCGCTCTGGTCAGCGGGCAGATTGGCGATGTGAGATTGACGCCGCTTGCGATGGGCAGTGTGCTGTTCCAGGGGATCGTGGTGTCGTTCATCAGTTACCTGACCTGGTTCTGGCTGCTGCGCAAGTACCTGGCCTCCAACCTGGCGGTGTTTTCGTTCATCACCCCATTGTTCGGCGTGACCTTCGGGGTGCTGCTGCTGGGCGAGCCGTTGAGTGTGAACTTTGTGCTTGGGGCGGTGATGGTGCTGCTGGGCGTGATCCTGGTAAGCGCAGAGCCTTGGGTGAAGCAGCAACTGCGCAGGTTCTTGGGTTGAAGGTTGCCAGTACCGGCCCTTTCGCGGGTGAACCCGCTCCCACATGGACTGAGCAGGCTCGAACTCTGTTGTAACCCTGTGGGAGCGGGTTCACCCGCGAAAGGGCCGGTACTGGAAATCTCAAAATTTCAGGCTGTTCGGGTCGCTGCCTGGCAATCTTGAGGGCTACCCTCAGCGATCAGCACCAGTACCCCTGCCAGTCCCAGCCCAACCGCCGCCAGCACTAGCGCTGGCTGCAGACTCCCACTGTAGTGGTTGCTCAGTGCCGCCAGCAAAGGCCCACTCAACTGCCCCATGGCAAAGCAGGCGGTCAGCAGCCCGGCATTGCGTTGTGTGGCATGCGGTGCCAGTTCCCGCGAGCGCTGCATCACCAGTTGCATGCAAGCCAGGAATGGCCCGCCGCACAGCACCACGCCCAGTGCCAGACCAACACCACCTCCCATCAGGCAGGCCAGCACTCCCAATCCCTGCAACCACAGAGTGAGTGTCAGCCAGGCCGACGTACGGCCCGCCCGGCGCAGGCTGACCAGCACCACACCGAGCGCCGCCGCCAGGCCAAACGCTGGCCAGAACAGGTCAGCCATCCAGTTGCCGCGAAATTGCTGGTTGGCCATCTGCGACAGGAAGGTCGCCGGCAGGATGTAGCCGATGCCGTACAAGGCATAGACCAGCCCCAGGCGGCCGATGCCGACGCTGCGGGTTGGGCCCGGCTGCGCAGCGGCGGGCGCTACGGCAGGCTGCAGGGCACGAGGCAGCCAGGGGAGTACGGCCAGCAACATCACCAGGGCGGCAATGGCATACACCAGCCAGAGTGCCGCCGAACCAAGCCCTAGCAGATGCGCCACCAGTGCCAGCAAACCCGTCAGTGCAATACCCAGCCCGGGCCCGGCGAACACCATCGCCCCAAGGCGCTGGCGGTTGTGGGCATTGGCTACCTGCTGGCTGAGGCTGGTGATCATCACCAGCACCCAGGCACTGGCTAAGCCGGTACCGAAGCGCAGCAGCAGGTGGCTCCAGAAACCGTCAGCGGCCCAGGAAGCCAGGGTCAGCAGCACGCACAGCCACAGGCCCGCGTGCAGGCGCAGCCGCACCTGGTTCGGCCGCCGCGCGTACATGGCGTCTACGGCGCCGAGGAAGTAACCCAGGTAGTTGGCTGCCGCTACCAGCCCGGCGGCGGTCAGGTCGAACTGGCCTTCAGCGATCAATTGCGGTAGTTGCGGAGTGAGGGCGAAGCGGCCGATGCCCATGGCCATCATCAGGGCCACGGCGCTGGCCAGCAGTTGTACGAAGGGCGACATGAGTACTCTCCTGCGCGAATCAATGCGATGGATGGCAGGGTAGGGCGCATTGACTTTCAATAAAATTGAATAATGATGATCAAGTTGTTCTGTTTTGGAGAATGTCATGGAGTTCAGCCAACTGCGCATCTTTCAGGCGGTGGCCGAGGAAGGTTCGGTAACCCGCGCCGCCGAGCGCCTGCACCGGGTGCCGTCGAACCTGTCGACGCGCCTGCGCCAGCTCGAAGAGCAGCTAGGGGTAGAGCTGTTCCTGCGTGAGCGCCAGCGCCTGCAGCTGTCGCCTGCGGGCAAGGTGCTGCTGGATTACGCCAACCGCCTGTCAGCGTTACGTGATGAAGCCGTGGCGGCGGTGCAGGGCGGGCAACCGGCCGGCGATTTTGTGCTGGGCACCATGTACAGCACTGCCGCCATCCACTTGCCAGCCCTGTTGGCGCGCTACCACCAGCAACACCCGGCAGTGAACCTGCAGGTGCAGGCAGCACCCAGCGGCGACCTGCTGGAAGGGTTGCTCAGCCACCGTCTGGATGCAGCATTGGTGGACGGCCCGCCCCGCCTGGCCGGGTTGGATGGTGTGCCACTGTGCGATGAAGTGCTGGTGTTGATCACCAGCCCCGAGCACCCAGCGGTACGCAGTGCCAAGGACGTGGCAGGCAAGGCGGTGTTCACGTTCCGCCAGGGTTGTTCCTACCGTATGCGTCTGGAGGCGTGGTATGCCCATGACCACACGCCCATGGGGCGTGTGATGGAGATCGAGTCGTACCAGAGCATGCTGGCCTGCGTGATCGCCGGTGCAGGGGTGGCCTTGATGGCGCAGTCGATGCTCGACAGTTTGCCTGGGCGCGATCGGGTGAGCGCTCATCGCCTGCAGTCGCCGTTCGATCACGCGCAAACCTGGCTGATGTGGCGACAGGGGATGCGCGGGGCCAATTTGCAGGCTTGGATCGACCTGCAACAAAGCGAAACGATTAACCAGTCGTCGGAATGCGCCGTTTCCGCTTGATCCGCGTCATGCTAGCCCATATCTGTAGATACAAGAGCATGCGTAATACAGGACATCGGGCTATGATCTGTATGAAACATCGCAGGATTGAATTGCCGTGAGGCTGACCCGTCAAGGGGGCATTATGAAAAACCAAATGTTCAACTGGCTCCACGACCTGGGCGTCGCTTTGGGGCTGATTCCACCACCCTTGCAGCCGGTGCCGATCCCGACTGATGAAGAGCAGCACAGGCGCCAGCCGCGTCGTCGCTGAAATGCAAAAAGGCCGCAGCATCTGGATAGATGCCGCGGCCTTTTTGTGTCTGTTGCATTTGCTTGGGCAGTATCGGCCCTTTCGCGGGTAAATCGGGGCGCCGAACCGCCGTTCCCACAGGAGACTCACAGGCCTTGAAAGCGGTGATATCCATGTGGGAGTGGGCTTACCCGCGAAAAGACCGGTGCAGGCTGGCCCATCAGGCCAGCTTCACTTCACCCACCGGTTTGCGCGACAGCGCGCTCACCAGCACGAAGCTCACCAGGCCGACAGCGAGGCTGTAGTAGATTGGCGTGTTGGCATCCAGCCCGTCCTTGAACATGAAGAACAGCGCGGTGGCAAAGCCCAGCGACATGCTGGCGATGGCGCCTGCGGTGGTTGCGCGCTTCCAGAAGATCGCACCGATCAGCGGGATCAGCATGCCGCCCACCAGCAGGTTGTAGGCAAGGGTCAGGGCGCTGATTACATCGTTCACCGCCAGGGCGATGCCCAGCACCACCAGGCCGGTGATCAGGGTGAACAGGCGGCTGATGCCCAGGCTCGATTGCTTGCCGCCACGCAGCTTGGGCAGCAGGTCTTCGGTCAGGGTGGTCGAGGCCGCCAGCAGGCCGGCACTGGCAGTGGACATCATGGCCGCCAGGGCCGCCGCCATCAGCAGGCCACGAATGCCTTCGGGCAGCTGGCCTTTGATCATCTCGGCAAAGGCATTGTTCGGGTTGGCCAGGTCCGGCATCAGCACGTGTGCGGACATGCCGATCAGGGCGCAAGCCAGGCCGTACAGGACGCAGTACACACCTGCAGTGGTACCGGCGCGCTGGCAGACCTTTTCGTCACGGGCAGTGAAAACCCGCTGCCAGATGTCCTGGCCGATCAGGATGCCGAAGAAGTAGATCAGGAAGTAGGTGATGATGGTGTCCCAGCCGATGGTGGTCCAGCTGAAGCTGGCCGCCGGCAACGTGGCCACCAGGGTGTCCCAGCCGCCGGCCTTGTACAGGCAGATCGGCAGCAGGATGAACATCAGGCCAACGGTCTTGATCACGAACTGGACGATGTCGGTGAGGGTCAGCGACCACATGCCGCCGATGGTCGAGTAGACCACCACCACGCCGCCGCCGAGCAGCAGCGACGCCCAGAAGGGCAGATCGAGCAGCACTTGCAGCACGGTCGCCATGGCCAGGGTCGAGGTGACGCCGATCATCAGCGCATAGGCCAGCATGATCGCCGCACTGGCCTGCCGGGCCATGGGGTTGTAACGCCGTTCCAGCACCTGGGTGACGGTGAAGATCTTCAGGCGCAGCAACGGTTTGGCGAGGAACAGGTTGAGGGCGATGATGCCCAGGCCCAGGGCGGCACACAGCCAGAAGCCAGAGATGCCATGGACGTAGCCCAGGCGCACGGTGCCAACGGTGGAGGCGCCGCCGAGCACGGTGGTGGCCATGGTGCCCATGTACAGGGTGGGGCCGAGGTTGCGCCCGGCCACGAGGTAGTCTTCGTGGGTTTTTGCGCGTCGCATGCCATACCAGCCCAGCCCGAGCATGCCGGCGGTATAGATCATTACAACAATGATGTCCAAGGCCATTGGGGGTCTCCCGATTATCTTTATTATGGCGAGATCGACCGCGCAGGCGTGTTCACGGCGCCCGGCGGTCTAGTCTTGTGTTGGCGGGCCTCTATGGCCCTCCCTCATGGCTCCTGCCGGGGTATAGCGGTGTCAGCGGCGCACGACGCCTGGCAGCACGCAGAGCATCTCGAACAGCAGGTTGGCGCCAAGCAGCGAGGTGTTGCCGGTGGTGTCGTAAGGCGGGGAGACTTCGACCAGGTCACAGCCGATCAGGTCCAGGCCGTGGCAGCCGCGAATGATCTCCATCGCCTGGATGGTGGTCAAGCCGCCAATTTCCGGGGTGCCGGTGCCAGGCGCCCAGGCCGGGTCGATGCCGTCGATGTCGAACGAAAGGTACACCGGGCCACCACCGACCTTTTCGCGCACTTCGGCCATCAGCGGTTCCAGCGACTTGTGCCAGCACTCTTCGGCCTGCACTACGCGAAAGCCCTGGCGGCGGCTCCAGTTGAAGTCGTCGGCGGTGTAGCCCTGGGCGCGCAAGCCGATCTGCACCACGCGGTCGCAATCGAGCAGGCCTTCTTCCACGGCGCGGCGGAAGGTGGTGCCGTGGGCGATCTTCTCGCCGAACATGTGGTCGTTGACGTCGGCGTGGGCATCGATGTGTACCAGGCCGATCTTGCCGTGCTTCTTGTGCAAGGCGCGCAGGATCGGCAGGGTGATGGTGTGGTCGCCACCCAGGGTAATCGGGATGACATTGTGCTCGACGATCTCGTCGTAGGCTTCTTCGATGATGCGTACGGCGTCGAGCAGGTTGAAGGTGTTGATCGCCACGTCACCGATGTCGGCCACCGACAGCGAGTCGAACGGGGCGGCACCGGTGGCCATGTTGTACGGGCGGATCATCACCGATTCTGCGCGGATCTGCCGCGGGCCGAAACGGGTGCCGGAGCGCAGCGAGGTGCCGATGTCCAGCGGCACGCCGATGAACGCGGCGTCCAGGCCTTCGGCACTTTGCAGGTGTGGGAGACGGAGCATGGTGGCGATGCCGCCGAAACGCGGCATTTCGTTGCCGCCCAGTGGTTGGTGGAGAACTTTGTCCACGGTGGGCCTCATCAGTCGGTCGATTGTTCTGTTTGTTCGAACCTGTTCCGCCGCACGCCTTCCCAGTCTGGATATGCCGGCGGGCAGGGACATTTCGGCCAAGTCTGCGCAAGGTAGTGCGCGGGAAAAATCGCTACCGGCAAATACTTACTTCAGGAATTTCTGAACTAAAGGCCGCTGGAGCGGTTAGACTGCGCGCAAACACCCCTTGCGGAACCGTTGCACCATGGCCTCGACCTTGCCCGACCTGAAACTGCTGCGCATCTTCGTCAGCGTGGTGCGCCACCAGGGGTTCGCCAATGCCCAGCGCGAGCTCAACCTGTCGACCTCGGCCATCAGTACCTACATGAGCCAGCTCGAAGGCGCCTTGGGTATCGTCCTGTGCCACCGCGGCCGCGGCGGCTTCAGCCTGACCAGCAAAGGCGAGCTGTTCCATCAGGAGACGCTGCGCCTGCTGGCCGAGCTGGATGGTTTCGAACAGTACGCTGCAGCGCTCAAGGGCGAGCTGCGCGGCACCCTCAACCTCGGTGTGATCGATTCCACCGTCGGCGATCGCGCACTGCCGCTGGCCGAAGTGATCGGCGCCTACAGCCAGGAACACCCGGCCGTGCACCTGCACCTGTCGGTATCCAGCCCATACGAACTGCAACTGGGCGTGCAGGACAATCGCCTGGACCTGGCCATCGGTGCGTTCTCCTCGCGCATGAGCGGCCTGCTTTACCAGCCGCTGTACCGGGAGCAGCACTGGCTGTATTGCAGCAGCCGCCACCCGCTGTTCGCCGAAAGGCGCATCCCTGAGCAGGTGGTAACCCAGCAGCGCATGGTCGGGCGCGGCTACTGGAGCCAGGCCGAGCTGGCCCGGCATGGCTTCAAGCACAGTGCGGCGACAGTCGAGAGCATGGAGGCGCAGCTGATCCTCATCCTCTCGGGCGCCTACATTGGCTATCTGCCCGAGCACTACGCCCAGGCGTGGGCGGACAAAGGCGATTTGCGGGTGCTATCGCCGGCCACGTTCGGCTACCAGGCGCCATTCTCGCTGATCATCCGCCGTGGCCGCAGCCGCGAGCCGCTGATTCAGACCTTCCGCGACCTGCTGAAGAGTCAGTTGTACGTGGGGTGAGGGGTGCAGCCCGTCGGAAAGTTGGCCAATTTCTACGCTGACCTGACCTCTCCGGTGATGGCGTTCTGCTAAACCTCTACTTGCTGTGATGCCCTTCATCTATACGAGCAGGGACCGCCCCAAGATGCGCATGAATTTGCCCGTCACTGAGCACGAAAGAACCTTTTCCGGCGATCAGCGGCTGATCTCCACCACGGACCTCGACAGCCGCATCACCTACTGCAACGATGCCTTCGTTGCGATCAGCGGCTTCACCTACGACGAGCTGGTCGGCCAGCCGCACAATCTGGTGCGCCATCCTGATATGCCGCCAGCGGTCTTCGGGCATATGTGGGAGACCATCAAGCAGGGCAAGCCCTGGATGGGCGTAGTCAAGAACCGCGCCAAGAACGGCGATCATTACTGGGTCAGCGCCTATGTCACGGCCATTTATGAGAATGGCCGCATCAGTGGCTACGAGTCGGTGCGTTCGGTCCCAAGCCGTGAGCAGATCCGCCGTGCCGAAGCGCTTTATGCACGATTGCGCGGGGGCAAGCCGGCGGTGCCAGCGGCGGCCCGGCTGGGCCAGCTGCTGGGGCATGGCTGGCCGTTGATCGGTGCGGGCCTGGTGTCCGCAGCCGCTTACGTGTGGCTGCCGGCTTTTGCGGCACTGGGGCTACTGATGGCAAGCCTGCTGGTGGCCTGGTACCTGATCGAGCATCAGCAAAGCCAGGCGATCCGCCGCACGCTCGCTGAACACCCCAAGGCGTTCACCAGCCCCCTGGTGGCCCTGACCTACAGTGACAACCCCGGCCTGCGGGGCCAGCTGGACCTGGCAATCATCAGCGAAGAGGCGCGCCTGCAAACCGCGCTTACCCGCCTGGTGGATGCCGGCGTCGGCGTGAAGTCACGCGCCGCGCAGTCGGCCGACCTGTCCGATGCCCAGGCGCAGATGCTCGACCGCCAGCGCAGCGAGACCGACCAGTCGGCCACGGCCATCGCGCAGATGGCGGCGACCATTCAGGAGGTCACCCACAATGTGCAGAGCACCGCTCACGCGGCTGGCGATGCCGATCAACTGGCCCAGCACGGCAGCGAACTGGCGCAGCAGAGCCTGAAGGCCATGGGCAGCATGAGCGAGGCGGTCAGCGATATCGGCCAGGCTGTCAATGCCCTGGCCGAGCAGACCCAGTCGATCGGCAGCGTGGTCGACACGATCACCTCGATTGCCGAGCAGACCAACCTGCTGGCGCTCAATGCCGCGATCGAGGCGGCCCGGGCGGGCGAGCAGGGCAGGGGCTTTGCCGTGGTTGCCGACGAAGTGCGGTCGCTGGCACGGCGCACGCGCGCTTCCACTGACGAGATTCACCAGATCATCGCCTCGCTGCGCGCCGGGGCCGAGCGGGCGGTGAGCACCGCCAGCCGCGGCGAGCAGATCTCGCGGGACAGCGTTCACAGCGTCGAAGCGGTGCAGACGGCGCTGGCCGGGATTGCCCAGGCGGTCAGCCGCATTACCGGCATGAGCCAACAGATGGCCACGGCGTCGGAGCAGCAGAGCCATGTGGCCGAGGACATCAACCAGCAGATCGTGCGGATTGCCCAACTGTGCGACCAGACAGCGGGGCAGGCCAAGCAGGGGGCAGAGATCAGCCAGGACTTGGAGCGGATGGCCGAATACCTGCACAGCCTGGCGGAGCGGTTCAACCGGTAGGTCCGGGCTTTCAAGGCCTTTCGCGGGCAAGCCCGCTCCCACAGGGATCTTCACCGCCTTAGAGTCGGGTGATATCTCTGCGGGAGCCGCGCGTGTCGTGGCGACGAACCGCGGCGATGGCCCGCAACCCGGGCCCAACATTTCAGCCTGTGGCAAAATCCCTCCGTCACCGGAGACCGCCATGCCCAGACCCCACTGCGAACGCTGCCAGCGCCCGCTCGCCCATTGCCTCTGCCCACTGATTCCCGCTCTCGACAGCCGCACCCGCGTGCTCTTGCTGCAGCACCCCAGTGAAACCGCCCACGCCCTGAACACCGCCCGCCTGGCCGCCCTGGGGCTGGTCAATGCCGAGTTGCGCGTCGGGGAAGTGTTTGCTGATCTTGACGAGCTGTTGGCCACCCCAGGCTATCGGCCTGTACTGCTGTTCCCGGGCGAGCAGGCCCAAGCGTTGGCAGCCTACGGTGAAACGGACGACAGGCCATTGCTGTTGATCGTCCCCGACGGCACCTGGCGCAAGGCGCGCAAGCTGCTGTACCTGAACCCGCTGCTCGACGCTCTGCCCCGAGTGACCCTGGCCGAGGTGGCGCCTTCACGCTACCGCCTGCGCAAGGCCCCGGAACCGGGGGCGGTGTCGACCATCGAGGCGGTGGTGCAGGCGTTGAATGTGTTGGAACAGCCGGCCCGTTTCGATGAGCTGCTACGGCCATTCGAGGCGTTGATTGAGGGGCAGATCAGGGCCATGGGGGATGAGACCTTCAAGCGAAATCATGTCGAAGGCTGAGACCATGCTTTTCCTGCACCGGCCTCTTCGCGGGTAAACCCGCTCCCACAGGGATATCACTGGCCTTGGGTGTTGTGCAG